>DEUM01000013.1 GCA_002362575.1 Lachnoclostridium sp. UBA3262
TGTGGTGCCTTAAAATTTATTAGTGAGGATAAAGATTATTATCCTAGAAAGACATATAAATCAAAAAACAGTGACATTTATTATATTGTATATTCATATATAAGTGTGCCGGATTGTTCTGTATCAGATATAACGCTTAAGGTAAAACACTTTATAAATATTAAAAAGCCAACATCATATAAGACATTTTTAAGAAAGCTGGGTGTTAAATCATATAACAAGAAAAAAAGAAAAAAAGAACTGACACTGGATTTTGTAACGGAAACTGTGAATTTAATTTTTACAGACCCGGAGAAAGAGGAGTGGCAATATTTGCATTGGGAAGTAAAAGGAATCAAAAATAAAAAAATTACGCCAAATACTAAAATTACTTTAGAGTTATCAGAAAATTGGGAGAAAGAATAAGTCGGAGGAATTTGATGAGCACAAAATTATTAAAACGCGTAGTATCAATTCTACTTGTTACTATGCTAATCATTACACTACCGATAACAAATTTACGAAAGCTAGAGGCAGCAAATAAAAAGGTTAAGGTTAAATTTTTCGTCTGCTCTGGAACGTTCAAGGCTAATATAAATAAAGGTAAGAAATCAATAACTGTCAAAGTAAAAAAGGGCAAGAAGATGGGTATGCCCCCTGTTGTAAAACGTGACAACTATGTTTTCACAGGATGGTATGCAAAGAAAAAAGGTGGAAGAAAGTATACTGTAAATACAAAGATAAAAAAGAAAACGAAACTATATGCTCATTGGGTAAAGAAATACAAAATAAATAGGAAATATGAAAAGATATTGGGCGTTATCTCCTACCCCACCTTAAACGATATAGAAAGAGACACAGGGAAATTGAAGTTTCTCAGCGAAGATAAAAAGTATTATCCTTTTACAGAAACGTACAGGGATAAAAATGGAGATGTGTATTGTATTTATGCACCTTCAGAAATGAGCACTCCAGATTATGTTGTTTCTGATGTAACGATTAAGGCAAAGCATCTCATAAACATTAAAAAACCTACCAAATACAAGACATTTTTAAAAAAATTAGGGGTGAAAGAATATAATAAAACAACAAAGAAAAAGAAATGGTCGTTAGATTTTGTTACAGGAACAGTAAATTTAGTTTATGAAGATCCAGAAGAAAACGAGTGGCAATATGTAAAATGGGAAGTAAAAGGAATCAAAGATAAAAAGGTTACACCAGACACAAAGATTACTTTATGTTTGGAGGAAGATTGGGAAAGAGTATAACTTCGGAGGAGTTTAATGAACAAAAAGCTACTTGGCAAAGGGATTATAATACGGTATAATTATGTCAAATTGTGCGGTATAGTAAAACGGTATTATAAAGCAAGTAAGGAGGAAAATTGTGAATAAGCGAATGACTACTATTAAAGGACAAATTGAACTCATAACGACCTTGTGTACGATTCTGATTATTGTCGTAATATGCATCAGCAATGGTTTCAGCACAAGAAATATTATGATATCGAACGAGAAGGAGCTTCTCGAGAAGACAGCGCTGACAACATCTAACGTGATTAACCAGTGGTTAGATGAGCAGGCAGATATTGTACATACGCTTCGTAATGCCCTAGCATATATGGATAAAAAGGATACTAATGCAATCATGGATTATCTTGAGCTAAACCTCAAGGAAAATGAAAATGCACTAATGTATTATTGCTGTTTTGGTTATGATAAGGGCGTTTACCCTGCCGACCATTCTAAGCTTGATTTGAATCCAACGGAGAGAGATTGGTGGAAGCAGGCGATTGCAGAAGATGGTATGATATTTACTGAACCATATACCGATTTTGCAACGGGGCAGATGATTGTAAGCATTGCAGAGCCGCTTACGATTGGGGGTGAGCAGGCAGTAATTCTGGCAGATATCACGATTGATAAGCTGATTGAGGTTACAAAGGGTATGGCTGGAGATAATGATACCAAGACATTTCTTCTGGCAGGGGATGGCAGTGTCATTACCCATGAAAATAAGGACTTTCTTCCGAAGGAGGAGGGTAACACGATATTGACGGAAAAGGTTAATATTGACCTTGAACGAAAGGAAACCGATGTATTTACAGATTATGACGGACAGAAGAAATATGCTGCTGTTCAAAATGTCGAGAGAGTTGGCTGGAAGCTTGGTGTGATGCAGAACACAAGCTTGATTCGCAATCAGATTATAAGAAGAATTCTATTTTCTGTTCTAGTAGGTTTTGTTCTTATGATTATAATGTGTGTATTGCTCAATGTGGTAATACGAAAGCTTTTGAAGCCAATGGGTGTAATGAAATCATTTATCCGGGAGAAGGTAATCGGTGAGGAAAATTGTAGGGCGCACAAAAGCGAAGTGGAGGAGATTAGTTATCTGCTTCATGAATTGGAGGAGCGTTTTATTGCTGTGATTCATCAAACGAAGACCGAATCGGATACGATTCATGTCAAAATGCAGGATGCGAATACCAAGGTTGCTTCCATGAGCGGCAATATTATGGAAATTAGTGCGACGATGGAGGAGACGGGAGCCAATGTAGATACACAGACCTCCAATATACAAACTATTAGCTCAACCTGTAGTGATGCGGCCGATACTGCCGGCAAGCTGTCGGAGGATGTACAGGAGATATCAGACAGGGCACAGGATGTTATGGGAAAGGTTGCTCAGATTGTGCCGGAGCTGATACAGGGAAAAGAAAATGCAATTAAGATGGCAAAGGATAGCAGAGTCCGTTTGCAGAAGGCGATTGAAGGGACCAAGGTAATTGAGCAGATTGAACAGGTTTCTGCAGCGATTCAGGCGATTGCCTCACAGACCAATCTTTTAGCATTAAATGCGTCTATCGAAGCTGCCAGAGCAGGTGAGCAGGGGAAAGGATTTGCTGTAGTGGCGGAGGAGATTAAGGGCTTGAGTGAGGAGACAGCCAATGAGATTAATAAGGTTAACGATTTGACAACCAAAGTGCTTACTAGTGTTCGGGAGCTGTCGGAGGAAAGTGATAATATTCTTGTATTTATTGACCAAACTGTAATGCAGGATTATGACCGTTTTGGGGCGATGGCTGAGAATTACCGTGAGGATGCGGGATATTATGTAGAGGTCAGCGATGAATTGGAGTCAAACGTGGATGAGTTTAATTCATCCATTCAAAATATCAACGAAATAATTGCTCAGATTACCAGTGCACAGACGGAGCTTTCTGAGGCTATGGCGAGCGTAAATGAGAACTTACAGTTAATCACAAGTTCCAGTGAAAATGTATCCAAGGAAACGAGGGGTGTTCTCGATAGTATTGGAGTGTTACAGAGTACAATAGATAAGTTTCGGATGTAGGGGGGGAATTAGTATTCTAGCTGTCACTCACTCCTCTGCCTTGTAATTTCATACATCAGGATAGAGCCTGCGCAACTTACGTTAAATGAAGTTGCGTAGGCTTTTTCTGACATTGGGATTGTACACAAAGCATCGCAACGCTCTTTAAATGCTTTATTGAGTCCCATTGTCTCATTCCCCATCATAAGCATGATGGGAACGGACAAATCGGTATTGTAGATAGGATTTTCTTTGTGAGCCGTCGTTCCTATCACAGTAAAACCGGGGTATGACAGTTTTAAGTCTTCCATGTATTGGTACAACTTATTATTGTCAGAGATTCTCACAACCGGCAGGTTGAAAAAAGAACCCATTGCCGCAACTACTACATCCGGCTCATACAAGTCGACGGCATGCCCCGTGATAATCAGCAAGTCTGCTCCGAGCGCATCGCAGGAGCGAATCATAGTTCCCAGATTTCCCTTGTTGGAAGGGCGGTCAAAAAGGACAATAAAAGGATTAGGGGACAGCGGTACACGCTCCAGAGAATCCTCTCTCATTTCGATTACTGCCATCAGCTCAGAGGTATTTTGTTTGCCGCTTAAATCCTTTAAAAGTGGTGCGGTAAGATTATAATTTATCTCGGTATTCACGGTATGAATCACATTCTTTGCCCAGTCCGATAAATTATTATTGTCATATATCAAGGATTTGATTTTTCAATCATTTTTAATTGCCTCTTTCAGGCTTCTCACGCCCTCCACTAAAAATTTATTATACTTATATCGTTTATTTCGGTTGGTTTTTAACACTTCAAATCTTTGATAATAATTATTCTTGTTTGTAACGTCTATTTCTCTCATAACAATTTCACAGTACAATCTTTCTGAAATTTTTCTTGCCCTTTTTCAGGACAATGCCGTTGCCACTGAATTTATCTCGTGCAAAGGTGGTTTTGATGTCGGTTATTTTTTCGCCTTCTATGCTGACGCCGCCCTGCTGGACTGCCCGTCTCGCCTCTGACTTGGAAGGTACCAGCCCGGAGGCATGGAGCAAGGTCAGAATGTCAACAGCGTTGTCTGTAAAGTCATCTTCCTTTAATTCATAGGTAGGCATGTTTGCGGCGTTTCCGCTGGAGAACAGAGCTTTTGCAGACTCCTGTGCTTTTGCCGCTTCCTCCTCATTGTGGACGAGTTTGGTAAGCTCGTATGCGAGTATTTCTTTTGCCTTGTTTAACTCGCTTCCTTCCCAGCTTTCCATTTTTTCAATTTCCTCAAGTGGAAGGAAGGTAAGCATTTTAATGCATTTGATGACGTCTGCGTCGTCTACATTTCTCCAGTATTGGTAAAATTCAAATGGAGTCGTTTTTTCCGGATTCAGCCAGACAGCTCCCTTTTGCGTTTTGCCCATTTTTTTACCCTCGGAATTTAAGAGAAGGTTAATGGTCATTGCGTAAGCGTCTTTTCCCAGTTTGCGTCGAATCAGCTCAGTGCCGCCAAGCATGTTGCTCCACTGGTCGTCTCCGCCAAATTGTAAATTACAGCCGTATTTTTCAAAGAGCGCAAGGAAGTCATAGCTCTGCATAATCATGTAGTTAAACTCCAGGAAGCTTAATCCTTTTTCCATTCTCTGTTTGTAACACTCGGCGGTCAGCATACGGTTGACGCTGAAGTGGGCGCCGACATCCCGCAGCAGCTCGATATAATTAAGCCCCATCAGCCAGTCGGCATTGTTTACCATGATTGCCTTTCCCTCTGAAAAGTCAATGAATTTGCTCATCTGCTCTTTGAAGCAGTCGCAATTGTGCTGAATGATTTCCGGCGTCATCATCTGGCGCATATCGGTGCGACCGGAAGGATCCCCGACCATGGCAGTGCCCCCGCCAATCAAGGCGATTGGTTTGTTTCCCGCCATTTGCAGACGCTTCATCAGGCAGAGTGCCATGAAGTGCCCTACGTGAAGGCTGTCCGCAGTTGGATCAAAACCAATATAAAATGTCGCCTTCCCTGTGTTAATCAGTTCCTTGATTTCTTCTTCGTCTGTTACCTGAGCAATCAATCCTCTGGCAACTAATTCGTCATAGACCGTCATTTTTTCCTCCATTTCTGTTTCCAAAAAAGCGCCAGCTTCTATCCCAAAAGGACGAAAGCGGACGCTTCGTGATACCACCTTTATTTACAGACAGCTTGCACTGTCTGCCTCAATCACTACGGAAACATTTTCTGATTCTTATAGTGTTGCAGAGTAACGCCTGCTTACGTCACAGCCTACTTGCAGATAATGTTCTGCGTTTGGTGTGCAGCTCAAAGAGGTATTCGTAAGAAGCTTCCCCCGCACCTCTCAGCAGCCGGTCACTCTCTGTCGGTTTCCCTTCTTACTACTTATTCTTTTCAAAGCCTTTTTCAAATTAACTCCATTATAGGAAAGGAGATTTATTTTGTCAAGGAATATTTTGTCTGCTGGGTAAGTTCTGCCGTATATCACAAACTACGTCAATTTTGCCCTTTCTACATACAGGTTTCCATTTTCTCTTGTTCCGGTATACCATTTTACGAGCGTCAGAGTTTCTCCCACAATTTCAATGCAGGTGACGCAACGGGGGTGGATACAGCTCCCGGTATTCATATAACGTGGGAGCTTAGGGTTCAACGCCGGGCGGTGGGTGTGTCCGGTAATCAGTGTCCGGTTGTTTTCCTCTGCCCATGTAGTCAGGCGGTGCTCGGAGCGGTTTTTTGTCTTATAATTTTTTGCCGCGCTGGTGGGATCCAGTATGCCGACCTGTTCCAATGGTTTCCATAGATAGCGGACAAGAAAACGGTTTATGGGCCAGAGGGTGGAGTTCATCAGGGAGGACTGATGACCGTGTGTCAGGTACAGCTCCTTACCGCTCTGTTCATTTCGAAGAATGATTCCCGGATAGTATGTGATACCGGGGAACAGGGATTTTTTACACTGACTGTCTGTACAAAAATAGTCGGAGCATTTTTTCTTCGAAAAGGACGGATATTTTTTAACCATATCGTGGTTCCCATAAATCATATAGAGGCGGTTTTCATGATAGAACAGTGAAAGCTGACAAAAAATATCGCCGTGTATTTCCTTGATTTGCTCCATGTTCCGGTTTTCCCAGAGTTCATCTCCGTCACCGAGCTCGATGTAGGTAAATTCATGCCGGTAGTAGTGGCGGAGGGCAGAATAATATAAATGCTGGTTTTTTAAAAAGTTATCGTTGTTTGTTCCATTTCCCCGGTGACAGTCGCTGAACAGAACATATTTTGTGGCAGGGTTCAGAGGCAGTACGGGGACATTTTTAAAGGAGTTATCTAAACGTCTGCGGTAACTCATAGGCAGCTCCTTTTCTTTTTCCTTCTGTGTTTACGGAACCGCTTTATTGTCAACAGCCGGCGAAAAGCGAACGGCAGGTAGAAATATAAAAGCAGCACTCTGTCGCAGGTACACTCAAATGGTCTTGTGACGAAGCGGTAAAGGCGGCAGAATAATTTATTCTTCCACTGAACGTAGCAGCAAAATATTTTCCTGAAAAAATGTTCCTTCCTGCAAATAGGAGGAAAGGTCAGGGAAACATCGGTGTAGCAAATGCACAGCCGGAGGGAGTCCATATTATATCGGTCGGCGTAAAGCGCATCAATAAAGGCATTACGCATTTCAAAGTCCGGGAAGTGTATGGTTATTTCCAGAGACAAGTCGTCCGGATTGGAAAATTGTCCGACGGAGAATATTGTGAGCCACCACCAGTCTCCGCACATTTTTGCCACGGGGTTTCCCTTATAAAAAAGTTCCATGCTCATTTCCGGTGATTCTTCTTTGGTGGCAGCGGCAAATATCGTAGTGTCCCATTCGGAGCGGGGGATTATTGTATCCGTGTGGTACACGCCGATTTCAGCGCCGGTATTGATACCGTACTGTCCCTTCCAAAATTCGATTCGCCATGTTTTGTCTGCGTAGTTGAAAAAAACGGGTTTACAGTCAAATACCATGCCAAAAAAGGGCGCCATTTGGTCATATATGTTACCGTAGCCGTATTCCTTCTGCCACGCATCCGGCGTGTTGGAAAAAATGTCCTGTGACTGGTTGTAGCAGTAACCAAAGGGATTTGCAATTTCGTTGAGAAGACAGCATTTGCTCTGACAGGACATACAGCATATTTTTTTAATTATTTTCTTTTTTCTGAAATGAAAAATAATCATGCAAAGTATTGCAAGAATGAGTAAAATGGTAATCGTAATATACATAGTGGTTGAACCGTTCCTTTTTTTGATTTATTTTATGCGGCTTTTGTCAGAATGTGTCGGAAAAGGATAAAGTGCTGTGGATAAGTATATTTTCTTGACATTATTGAATAATAAGGATAAAATAAATCATATTTTAGATTTTCATAAAATAGGAGGGCGCTATGCAATATATAACAAGAGAACTGGAACGTAAATTTTTACAGATGGATAAGTTTTTCAAGGTCGTACTTGTTACGGGGGCAAGGCAGGTTGGAAAGACTACTATGCTTAAGCATCTTGCCAAGGGTACGAACCGAACTTATGTGAGTCTGGATGATTTAATGGCAAGGGAGCTTGCGCAGTCGGAACCGGCATTGTTTTTCCAAACATACAAGCCACCGATTTTGATTGACGAGGTTCAGCATGCCCCTCAGCTTTTTGAGCATATAAAACTTATGTGTGAAGATATAGAAGAAACAGGGCAGTTCTGGCTGACTGGTTCCGGGCAGTACAGTATGATGAAACATGTCAGGGAAACACTTGCAGGAAGAATTGGCATATTAGAGCTGTATAGTTTGTCGCAGAGAGAAAAAAATGGTACTTTTTTTGACAGCCCACTTGATTTTTCGCTGGATACATTACAGGAGCGTCAGAGGCTGCTTCCTCCTAATGATATCACGGAGGTGTTTGAACACATATGGAGAGGCGGCATGCCGCAGGTGCTTGAAGCAGACGAGGAGATGAGGCAGGAGTATTACAGTTCTTATGTGGATACCTATCTTATGCGTGATGTGGCGGAGCTTGGCGGAGTAACGGATTTGGCAAAGTTTATGAAGTTGCTTAAAGCTTGTGCAGCGCTTACGGCAGAGCAGGTAAATTACGCAATCCTTGCCCAGGCGGCGGATATATCACAGCCTACGGCAAAGGATTGGGTAAGATTGCTGGAAGGACTCGGTATTATTTATTTGCTGCAGCCATATTCGCATAACGAGCTGAAAAGACTTGTAAAGACTCCAAAGCTGTATTTTTGTGATACCGGTCTTTGTGCTTATCTCTCCATGTGGCTTACAAGGGATACCCTTATGAATGGAGCGGCAAGCGGATATTATTTTGAAAACTATGTAGTAATAGAGCTTTTAAAAAATTATGCTTATGGAAAAACAAAAGCAAATCTTTGTTATTATCGTGATTCCAATGCGAAAGAAATTGATGTGTTTGTTGAGTTAAACGGTTTTGTACACCCACTGGAAATAAAAAAATCAGCGGCGCCCAACCGTAAGGAGATAAAAAAGTATGAACTGCTGGATAAGGCATCGATACCAAGAGGCTGCGGCGGGATTGTGTGTATGTGCGACAGTCCGGTTCCTATTGATGAAAAAAATCTGTTTATTCCCAGCAATTTAATTTGAGAGTATCCCCAGATATTCTTTTCTTGCAAATAAAAAGCGATATAGTTATAATAGTTTCAGAAAAAAAAAGGAAAAAGATACATGATTTATGATGTTTCGGAATGGAGGATACGATGGCGAAGGAGAAAAAGTTGGTAGAGCAGATTACTTCCATGGAGGAGGACTTTGCGCAGTGGTACACGGATGTTGTCATTAAGGCAGACTTAATCGGTTATACAAATGTAAAGGGCTGTATGGCGATTAAGCCCGCTGGATATGCCATCTGGGAGCTTATCCAAAAGCAGTTGGATGAGCGGTTTAAGCAGACGGGTGTGGAGAATGTGTATTTGCCGATGTTTATTCCGGAAAATCTTCTGCAGAAAGAAAAAGACCATGTGGAGGGCTTTGCCCCAGAGGTGGCATGGGTAACGCACGGTGGATTAAATCCGCTTCAGGAGCGTCTTTGTGTGAGACCTACTTCCGAGACGTTATTCTGCGATTTTTATAAAAATGATATTGAGTCATACCGTGATTTGCCAAAGGTTTATAATCAGTGGTGTTCTGTTGTTCGCTGGGAAAAGGAGACGCGTCCGTTTCTGCGTTCAAGGGAATTTCTGTGGCAGGAAGGACATACGGCACATGCCACAGCGGAGGAGGCAGAGGAGAGAACCATCCAGATGTTAAATGTCTATGCGGACTTCTGCGAGGAGGTTCTGGCAATTCCGGTAATCCGGGGACAGAAAACAGAAAAGGAGAAATTTGCCGGCGCGAAGGCGACCTACACGATTGAGTCGCTGATGCACGATGGCAAGGCGCTGCAGTCGGGAACGAGCCACAATTTCGGGGACGGTTTTGCGAAAGCATTTGACATCCAATATACGAGCAAGGATAATAAGCTGGAATATGTACATCAGACCTCATGGGGGATGACAACCCGTATGATTGGTGCGATTATCATGGTACACGGCGATAATTCCGGGCTGGTACTGCCACCGAGGGTAGCGCCGACGCAGGTTATGATTGTTCCGGTTATGCAGAAGAAAGAGGGCGTTTTAGAGAAGGCGGCTGAGCTGAAGGAACGGCTGTCTGCGTACCGCGTCAAAGTGGATTCGTCGGACAAGAATCCGGGATGGAAGTTTGCCGAGCAGGAGATGAGGGGGATTCCTCTGCGCGTGGAGATTGGACCGAGAGATATCGAGGCGAACAAGGCAATGATTGTCCGCCGTGATACCGGAGAGAAAATAGAGATTTCTTTGGAAGAACTGGAAGCGAAAGTCGGAGAGCTGCTTGAGGTAATTCAACAGGATATGTACCAACGCGCATTGGCACACCGGGAGGAGAATACCCGCGTGGCGAAGACATGGGAGGAATTTAAAGATATCATTGAAAATAAGCAGGGATTTGTGAAAGCGATGTGGTGTGGGGAAACGGCGTGCGAGGAAGCGGTCAAGGAGGAGACGGGTGCGACAACACGCTGTATGCCGTTTGAGCAGGAGACACTTAGCGACGTGTGTGTGCACTGTGGCAAACCGGCAAAGAAGCTTGTGTATTTTGGAAAAGCATACTAGTCTGACGATGTCAAGTTGACATTTTACAGTTATATAGTTATACTGGAATTATCAAAATCAAATGCAGGTATACAGAAAAGAGGTGGTTAACATGATAAGAACAAATGTATATACGGAGATTGTCATATTAGCCAGTTATTTTTTGTGTCCTGCCCGGTAGATTTGTAATATGTTTGGGGAGAGAACTTAAAATTTGTTTTTTTCGGCTAAGACATACCATTTGAGTATGTCTTTTTCCTTTGTTGGAACTGGATTTCGTACGCCGGAGCGGGTAGTGCTTTTCGTGTGGGTTCCGGCAAGTAGTTTCACTCAGAGCAAAGAAATAACAAAGAGTAACATGGCAGCTTATGAAGACTGGCTGCTCCGGGTGCTGTCGGAACCAGTCAATGAATTGAGTGAGACACTGCAGAATAATCACAAGGACTCTCGTGAAAAGGCAAGGTTTTATATGCAGACTACGAGCCCTGTTGTTCAAAGAAGAAACGGCTGTATTTATGCAGAAGAAAAAGAAGCGTTCCGTCTGAGGATTGATTTTTGCTTTCCTTTAATAAACGGTTGGGTTGTAAATGGAAAGAGCAGTCACAAGTGTATGAAGCTGCTTTTGGATATGATATGCGATTGTCTGCATAATGCGGAAAAAACAAATCTGTTAGAACATATAAGGCTGTATGAACGGCAGAAAGAAATTCAGTATTTTCTGGCAGAGAATGAGCTGCTGGCATTTGTGGCAGATGGCAGTATCCTGCCCAGACAGGGTGACACAGAGCTGCCGATGAGAGAGGCAGTTCCCTTTCAGTCGCCGCCGGAGCTGCGCACGACAGTTCACTTTTGTGATGGGACTGAGTTGACAGAACATGGCAGGCGAAAGAAATACTTTCTGCTAAATCGGAAAAAACAGTGCCGAGTAAGGGAAATGCGGAAAGTGATACCCACCGATGGATGATGAAAAAAATGCTTCCATCAGAGTTGTTCTGCAATGAATTTTTTTACAGCCAGTGTGTGCAGATTGACAATGCGCGATACATTAAAATAGACGACATCACGGTGGATGTTACCTATATGACGGCGCTGGTTAATGAAGAACAGATAAACAGTCTGGTATAGCTGTTAGAAAAGCTTCTGCAGAAAACCGGGGATAGCGGAGAGGATTTAAAGACTCGGTGTGACAGGTTAATAGAGGGATTGTTTGACGGCTCTCTGGATACCGTTTTGTCTGCCGACGCTCATCAGTATGAGTTTTGGCTGGAGGAGGTGCGCAGTCTGGATTTGGTGATGGCGGCAGTCAGAATGAGGGAGGGATAATTTCCAATGGCAGAAATGAGAATAGGCTAAAATACCCCAAACTAATGGAACGGTTAAAAACTGCCGATAAATTATTTATAATATGAAATGGATTTCAAATTTTATGACAAGGAGGGCGAAAACATGAACATGGATATCATGTCAGCTAATCTTTCAAGTTATCTTGTGCAGGCGAAAAAGGAATTAAAACAAATTGAGGAGCGGTGTACTGCTAAGGCAGAGACATTGGAAGACCTTAGAGATATGGGGGGAAAATCATTTAGAACCGCAGATTTGGAAAAGCTTATGGAGAAATATGATCCTGAGGCGTATGCACAGTACAGCAAGTTTGCCAAAGGGGCTGACGGAGCGAGGACTCAAAGTGGCTTGGGATTTCTTTCGAGATGGATAGATGGTGTACAAAAAGGATTGAAAGATGGAACCATATCATCAGGCAACACAGACAACATATCACGAACAAATGAGTCAGGACTTTCATCAAAAGCACAGGAGTTTTTGAAAAATCTGCGCAAACAGTATGGGGATTTTGATTTCTTTGTTGGTAACAGTACAGACAATTTGAAGGCTCTGGTAAAAAGTGGCAGCAAGGAGTTTTCTGTAGTTTTTTCCAGTGCAGAGTTGGAGCGCATGGCAAGTGATGAAAAGTACGCAAAGGAGAAATTACAGTCCATGGAGACGGCTGTAAGAATGTCGGAGCAAATCAATCGGCAATTTGGATTTGAACGTGGTTTTGGAAAGGGAGGTGCAGCACCTGCCGAAATAACCAAAATAGGTATTGTCTTTAATGATGACGGTACAACAAGTTTCTTTGCAGAACTGGAAAAATCGAGTGCAAAGCAGAGAGAACGTATTGAAAAGGCGATAGAAGAAAAGCGCACCGAGAAAAAGAAAGAAGAAAAAAAGGCAGAAAAAGAAATTCAAAGCTACTCAAAAAGCAATACAGATACAAAGCGTACGAATGTTCAGGCAGACAGCATGGAAGAACTGTTTGAAAAAATGTCGAAGATAGATTGGGATGTTATCAAATCAGAAAAAATGCCGGAAAGTGGCGGGAAGTTTGATTTTAGTATTTAAAGCCAGTCAGTCAGGCTTGTGGAGAATTAGCTCCGCAAGCCTGATTTTTAATTTTCCCAGCCTGATTTTCCGTTTGTTAGTCCGGCTGTCTTTCCGCATTTTTTACCGGATAAAATTCTCCGTTAATGCGTATGCCGCTGATTTTATTTAGTTCGAGGTAGTGATAGCGGTATATCGTGTCTGCCTGCTTGTTTTCCTTTGACTTGGAAGTAAAGCAGTTCTCTGGGAGTGTCCCGTCTTTGCCAACCTCTGACTGATTGAAGTCGAAGTAATCCTTTATGGAAGAATTATCACTGAGTACAAGTTCAAAGTTTTCATTAGAAGAATTTTTCTTCCCTGTGTCATTTTTGATTCGCGCCAGAATCGGGGAAACTATGACCGTTAAGTTTCCTTTTTCTTCAAGCTGCCAAGTCAAAGTCGGAAGTTTGGTTGTATTTTCAATCTTGATGGTTTTACTTTCAAGTGCAGTGCCTTCTGTTTTTCCGTCGCTGTAAACTTTTTCAATTTTATTAAGACTGATTTTTATTTGATTTGTGCTGTCCGGCTGTTCTATGGCTTCTGACTCCAGATAAAAGTAAGCTTTCTGGGAAGTGGAATTTTTTTCATCGTATTGGCAGGTGGATGTAGAGTTGTCATTGATACCAAGGCTGTAAACAATATCATCTACTCTCCAATGCTTGGAATCCTCATGAAACTCCGAACTGAAATCTCTTGGGTTGCGGTTTTTTCCGGAAATATCCGTTGCCGATATATAGTAATATACTACCCCTACATTGGTATCACACATTGCCCGCTCAATATTGAACCGAAATCCTGCTGCCTCGGTATATCCATTTTCCTGTTGGAAATATGGATTGAGAGGTTGATTTCTTTCTTCCACGTCGTCCCATATCCATCCAAATTCCGAAGCAGCATATACGCTTGTTGGAATAATGAGTATCGCCAGTATCGCTGCGGCAATGGCGGTTTTTTTGTAAAAATGTCTTTGGCGTTCAGACTTATTTACTATTTTTCCCCATAGTTCGTTTTTGGTTTCTTCTGACATCTGGATATCCTGCATTGCTTTTTTGATTTGATTGTTTTTCATAGCAATCCCTCCCTTAATGGTTTTTTTAACAATTCTCTTGCTTTCTGTAAACGGGAACGAATCGTTGATGGATTTTTGCGCAACATCTGTGCGATTTCTTCTGTTGAATATTCCTCGTAGTAAAATAAGAAAATTACTTCTCTGTAGATGTCTGGCAGTTCAAAGATAGAAGACAAAATTATCTGTCTTTGCTCCGACTCATCATTATCTAAATGGGAATTTGCTTCCATAAAGGAAGGCAGACCATTTTGCCATTCATCGAAAGAAATGCGTTTTTTCCGCCAGGAGCTTTTGAGCTGGTCTTTACAGCGGTTGATGGCAGTGCGGAGAATCCACGCTTTTTCGAGAGCTTCATTTTCAAATTTTTTGGAATGATTCAATAATTTTAAAAATACATCCTGCACGATGTCACAGGCATCCTGTTCGTTCTTCATATACAGCACTCCTACGCGAAAAACCATATCGCTGTATTTCCGATACAGTATTTCCGTTTGGTCTTTAGAACATTTTTTGATTGCAATCACTCCCTTTTCAGCTGGGGTTTTTATGTTTCTATATATAAAACGATTTACATCATAGAAATGTCTACAGAATTTGAAAAGAATTAGAAAAAGACAGGCGTTTCAAGATTTCCTCAAGCCATTTATGGACGGCAGTAGTATTTTTTCTTTCATATTCCTTCAACAGGCTATTGTCGTCCCACACTATATCGGAAGCCCAAAAGGCATCAATGATAGAATATAAATAGGGAAAAAGTTTTTGCTGAGAACTGCTAAATGGACGCTCTGACTGATAACCACTTAGGAAAGATAGGAGTATTTTATCCGAATATTCTTCCCCATATCCCTGTGGATAATCCATTAGCCGTGCTTCAAAAACTGCCTGCATTACGGCGTCGCAGTATAAGTTATTATCGCCACACCGGTTGAAGTCAAAGATACCTAAATTACCGTCTTTTAACTGATATAAATTACAAATACTGATATCCCCCTGTACCGCAAAACGGGGTTCATCTTGAAGCGGCGAAAGAATTTGCATATATTTGCTATATTTATCCAGTATTTTCTGATATAACGGCAGGCAGTCGTCTGCTAAATTTTCGCCTGCTAATTTAAACTCGGTAAAAGCAAATAAGTCGTTTCTGGTAAATGGATCAAACAAAACGGGATTTTTGACATGAAAATGGTTATGCTCCGCTATATTGTGAGTCTGTGCCAATAGCCTTCCTGTTTTTTCCGCAGTCTCAGGAGTGACACATTTTAGCTCGCCGTCCACAAATTCTTCGACGGTAACAATAACATCATATCCATTCATGGAATAGCATTTTGCAAAATTGTCATTTGCCCGATATTGTCTCGGACAGGAAATGCCGTTTGTTCTTAACATTTCTGCAAATTGGCTCTGTTTTTCAACTAGTTCCTGAGTAACATCGTTTTCATTTTTGAATCGGATGACAACGGATGAGCCGTCTGCGAGACTGGCTTTATCAATTAGGCGGACCTCCCTTGAATCGGGATTTTCTTTTTCGTAATCCGTTCGTTGTAATTCTATAAAAGAAGATACTTTTGAGGTGATTTTGAAATCGTGTAAGATTTGTTTGATGTCTGGTAAGAAGATTTTAAACATGGAGAGGTTACTCCTTTTTTAATAATAGTATACCATTTTGATAAAAAAGAATAAAGAAAAATATTTTTTTACACTTCTCAATGCCATCGCAATGCCAGTTTTGCGGGAAAAATCATCCCGCAAGCCCGCGTGCTTCGCACTATATTGTCGTGCAGTATGCCCGGCAGAGCCGGTCATCCCACGGGCTATCGCCCTATCTTGTCGTGCAGTATGCCCGGCAGAGCCGGTCATCCCACGGGCTATCGCCCTATAAGAAAGAAAAAATACAACCATGTGTGAGCAAGCTCACATGGTTGTATTTTTTCTTCCTTGCACGACTCAATGCCTTCGCGAGTACTCCCAGTAGGAATCGAACCTACAACTAGCCCTTAGGAGGGGCTTGTTATATCCATTTAACTATGAGAGCAAAGAAATGCCCTGCCCGCATAGTGAGCAGGGCGATTGAATCTGTTACTTATTTTACAGATACTTCTTTAAAATGTCAACTTTATCTATTTTCTCCCATGGCAAATCCAAATCGCTTCGTCCAAAATGGCCATACGAGGCGGTCTGTTTATAAATCGGTTGGCGTAGGTTCAGCATCTGAATAATGCCTGCCGGACGTAAATCAAAGTTTTCGTTAATGATATCAACGAGTTTTTCCTCCGGAAGCCTGCCAGTGCCAAATGTATCGATTCGCACGGAAGTCGGCGCTGCAACACCAATTGCGTAAGATAATTGTATTTCCGCTTTGTCGCAGAGCCCGGCGGCTACTATGTTCTTAGCTACATAGCGGGCTGCGTAGGCAGCAGAACGGTCAACCTTTGTTGGATCTTTTCCAGAAAAAGCGCCGCCGCCGTGACGAGCCCAGCCGCCATATGTATCAACAATAATTTTCCGTCCGGTCACTCCGCTGTCGCCGTTTGGTCCGCCGATGACAAACCGGCCGGTAGGATTGATATAAATTTTTGTGTCCCCGTCAATTAGCTCTGCCGGAAGAACAACATCAATGACATGTTTGCGGATGTCTTTTTGAATTTGCTCCCATGATATATCCTCGCTATGCTGGGATGATACTACAACGGCATCCAGGCGGGAAGGAGCTCCGTTGGAATCGTACTCAACCGTAACCTGTGCTTTGCCGTCCGGGCGAAGATAAGGCAATGTACCATCCTTGCGCACCTGAGACAGCTGGCATGTTAATTTGTGCGCCAGATATATCGGATAAGGCATATAATCATCTGTTTCATTTGTTGCATAGCCGAACATCATTCCCTGATCGCCGGCACCGATGGCATCAATCTCTGAGTCAGTCAGCTTGGATTCCAGTGCTTTGTCAACACCCATCGCAATATCTGAGGATTGTTTGTCAAGGGATATTATAACACCGCATAGATTTCCGTCAAATCCCTTCTCTGTGTTGTCATAGCCGATTTCGCATATCGTGTTGCGAACAATCTTTTGAATATCAACCTGTGCATTTGAAGTAATCTCCCCCATGACCAGAACAAGACCGGTTGTTATGGCTGTTTCGCATGCTACGCGGCTCATTGGATCCTGAGCTAGCATAGCGTCCAGAACGGAGTCGGAAATCTGGTCACATATTTTATCTGGGTGTCCTTCTGTGACGGATTCAGAAGTGAATAGTATTTTTCCCATGAAATTCCCCCTTCCTAAGTAAATAAACAATAATTATATTTTACTATAAGCCTTTTCTGCCGTCAAGGTTATGAAATTATTAAAAAAGTGTATTTTTTTTGAAAAAATTTTCCCCATAAAGTATAAAAGAATGATATAATAAAAAAAACTAGTTACGTGATATAGAACAATAGGGGAAAAAGATGAAGAAAACGAGAAGATATTTAGGGGGATTGATAGCCAGCACCGTTATACTAAATATATCCATATTGGTCTTGCTATGGTTTCTGTACAAGAATGAAAATCAGATAAATGGCAGTCTGCGGCTGATTATTATTATAATACTTATGATTTTAGTAATAGACGTTGTTCTTCTGCTTTTTTTACTGGGGCGCAAGATTTATAAAAATAATTTTGAGCAGAGCAGGCAGCTGAAGGATGTAACGGAACAGGCAGATTCGTTGACGAGAGAAGTAGTGGCAAATATCACACATGATTTAAAAACGCCTCTTACAGCGATAAACGGATATTCACAGGGAATTTTAGATGGGATAGCAGGGACGCCGGAGCAGATAACAAAGTATGTCACAACAATCCGTAATAAAGCAAACGATATGGCAGTGCTGGTAGATGAACTATCTTTTTTTACTCAAATTTATCAGAATGATATCCGATATAATTTTAGGGATGTAAATGCAAATACATATTTGTGTGAGTGTGTCAGTGAGATGTCCCTGGATTTGGAGATGAAAAAGATTAGTTTAATCTATCAGAATGTAGCGGATAAAAATATTCGTATATATGTAGATATGGAGCGGATGAAACGCGTGCTGAATAATGTAATTGGAAATTCATCAAAGTATATTAATTCAGACATGGGTATCGTGCTTGTCCATATCGGGGAAACGAAAGAGAATCTTGTTGTTCAAATTACGGATAATGGAATTGGAATTGAGGAAAAGGAGTTACCTCATATCTTTGAACGGTTTTATCGGGCGGATAGTTCCAGAAATTCAAAGACAGGGGGAAGCGGACTTGGTCTGGCAATAGCAAGAAAGATTATCGAAGACCATAATGGAAAAATCTGGGCAGAAAGCGAAATCGGAAAAGGCACAAGGATTTCCTTCACTTTGCCAAAGATAGAAGCAGGCGCAAAAACATATACTACATTAAAAGAGAATAAAGGGAGGAAACATGAGAAAAATACTGATTATTGAAGATGAGCTGCCAATCGCTGAATTAGAAAAAGATTATCTTGAGTTAAGTGATTTTGAAGTGACGATTGAGACGAACGGCATTGACGGTGAGAAAAAAGCGATGACAGGGGAGTACGATTTGCTGATTTTGGATGTAATGCTTCCGGGTAAGGATGGTTTTGAGATTTGTCGCAATTTTAGGGGAAAATATTTGATGCCGGTTATTATGGTGTCTGCAAAAAAGGAAGATATTGATAAGATTCATGGGCTTGGGCTTGGCGCAGATGATTATATGACAAAGCCGTTTAGTCCTAGTGAGCTGGTGGCAAGGGTTAAAGCACACCTGAACCGGTATGATACACTCATTGACCAGTCGGTGACACGGGATAATGTAAATGAAATAATCCGGGCGGGCGACTTAGAGATTGATAAGACGGCAAGGCGGGTGTTTATCCGGGGGGAGGAAAAAACATTTACAACGAAAGAGTTTGATTTGTTATTTTTCCTTGCAAAGAATCCGAATCATGTTTTTAAGAAAGAGGAATTGTTTCAGAAAATATGGGGTTTTACCTCGGTTGGGGACATTGCCACGGTTACAGTGCATATTAAAAAAATCCGTGAAAAAATAGAGGCTGACACATCGAACCCGGAGTATATAGAGACGATATGGGGCGTTGGTTACCGATTTAAAAGCCAAGAATAAAAAATCAGAATAAGAACATACTAAGATAGCGGATCACTCTCGGTGGTCCGCTATCTTACATGATGAGGAAAAGTGTTTTTATAATTACAGTAAGGAGGAACAGGCATGAAAGCAAGATATCTGATTTTGGGAATAACAGCACTTTTATTATTTCTTACATTTCGGTTTCTTCTTCCTCTAGTTCTTCCGTTTGTACTCGCATATTTTTTTGCAAAGACCGTATCGCCGGTAATTCATTTTCTGACATCAAAATTAAGATGGAAAAAGAAAGTAAGCTCGGTTATGGTAGTCGTGGTTACTGTATTTGCAATAACCGGATTTGTTATTTATGTAATCAGTATTGTGATTGGGCAGACGATTCTTCTGCTTCAAAAAATTCCAGTATATCAGCAAATGATTAACACTACAATAGAAGAAATGTGCTGCCAGTGCGACAGAATCCTTGAACTGTCGGGAGGAACCAGCTATCAGTACATCGAGGCGCAGACAGAAACGCTGTACCACAATATAGAAAACGATATTCTTCCGCGGCTTTCCTCCTGTGCCATTACTATTTTACAGTGGGTAGCAAAGGCGGGCAGCGGGCTGTTTATTTTCTTTTTGTCTACTCTTTTGATTTTATTAGATGAATCGTTTCCTGCCGTTCATCAGAGAATAAGACCGCTCGTAATTAAGCTGAAATATGCCGGATTTGCGTATATCAAGGCGCAGGGTATCATTATTTTTATTATTGCTGTTATAACTTCGGTTGGGCTTATGCTCATAGGGAATGAGTACGCCGTTTTATTTGGAATTGGAATTGCTATATTTGACGCTTTTCCTATTGTTGGGAGCGGCATAGTGCTTGTTCCATGGGCAATTATGAAAATATTTGGTGGCGATTTTTATGAGGCGGCGATTCTCATTACTATATTTCTCATTGCAACATTCCTCAGAGAGGTATTGGAGCCCCGCCTGTTCGGAAAAGAAATCGGTATGAAACCTCTTTTTGTCTTGATTTCGATATATGTTGGTGTGGAATTATTTCATATCGGGGGAATTATTCTCGGACCGGTTGCTCTGACCGTGTTAAAGGCGGTAAACGAGCTGCTAAAAGAAAAAAGCGGCGAACAGGAGGGTTCACCGCCGTAAGTACAATATTTATTTGGATATCCACTGGCTCATGCCGGAGCCATGGTTACCGAACGGGCGTCTGTGAAATCCAAGCTTCTGGTAAAAGGATTCCTTATTCATGGCAGACATCAGATTTACCATTATCGTTTCGCCCTCCTCTACCTGATTTTCCAGCCACATAAGTACTGTCTCAATGATGCGGCGTCCGAGTCCGCGGGACTGGTATGCCGGACAGACAATCACGTCACAGATAAAGTAAACATATCCACCGTCGCCGACTACCCTTGCCATGCCAATAGGAGTACCCTCTTTCATGGCAATCAATGTAAAAAGGGAATTTTTCAGTGCGATTTCGGCACGTTTGGGGCGAACCGGAATAAAGTCAACGCTTGTCCGTAAGGCATTATATTCTTCTATCGAAATTTCATGTGTAAAAGTTATCGTTTCGTCTTTCAACGGGTATCCGCCCTTCTATACAAATTGGTTTGTCGTTTCATCGTACTGGTAATCAACCAGTGCCAGCGTAGTGCGCAGTTCATCTTCACTCACGTCACACGAATGGCAGAATTCTTCTAAGGTCGCGTAGTGGTCACGCAATTTTGTATTCACAAAACTAACTAAAATAATCGGATCCTGCGGTATGTCCAAATATGACACCTCCTATAGAGTATGGATTTTTAATTCTAAAAGTTATTCCTATTTTACATAAAAAAGTGCTTTTTTGTCAAGTATATAGTATGACTTCCCATACTGTGGGAAGCATATTGTGAGTAGACTTTTGTACTTGGGAGGTAACTATGGAAGAACAGTCCGAATTTACGAATAGTTTTGATGATAATAAAATGCGTATCGACAATCTGCTGCATGTGGATAAAAGCTTTGATATGCTGTACCGGGTGGTGATGATTGGTGGTAAGAAGGCTTGCTTTTACTTTATTGACGGTTTCTGTAAAGATGAAGTTATGGAGAAGATATTAGAATTTCTCTACAAAATTACGCCAAAAGAAATGCCGAAAACGGCTCATGAGTTTTTGAAAGAAAAGCTGCCGTATGGCGAAATTGACCTTGTGAAAAAGGAAAAGGATTTTTTGCAGCGGGTTCTTTCCGGGGTGCCAGTGCTGATAATAGATGGATATTCCGAATTTCTGGCAATGGACTTTAGGACGTATCCGGCAAGAAGTGTGGACGAGCCGGAAAAGGATAAGGTAATGCGCGGCTCAAGGGATGGTTTTGTAGAAACGGTTGTATTTAATACGGCCTTAGTACGCAGGCGTATCCGTTCCACAGACCTCGTTATGGAAATGCATACAGTGGGAAAAAGTTCCCGTACGGATGTGGTGGTTTCGTATATGGGAAGCCGGGTGGAGAAAGAAATGTTAGATAACATAAGGAAAAGGATTGACAGTATTGATATTGATTCTCTGTCTATGAACCAGCAGAGTCTGGCAGAGTGCCTGCTACAGCATAAGTGGTACAATCCGTTTCCGAAGTTCAAATTTTCGGAGCGGCCGGACACGACCGCAGCGAGTATCTTAGAGGGAAGTATCGCGATCTTTGTGGATAATTCCCCGTCGGCGATGATCCTGCCGACGTCGGTATTTGATATCGTGGAGGATGCTGACGATTACTATTTCCCACCGATTACCGGCACATATCTGAGGCTGTCAAGAATGATAATCAATGTTCTGGCAGTGATATCCACACCGATTTTTCTTCTGCTTATTATGAATCCGGAATGGGTACCTCCATGGCTGGAGTTTATTAAAATCAATGATCCTATCAATGTACCCATTTTTATGCAGATGTTAATTTTGGAATTTGCTATCGACGGTTTAAAGCTTGCGTCTGTTAATACGCCGAATATGCTTAGTACGCCGCTCAGTGTAGTTGCCGGTATTATTCTAGGGGATTATACAGTTAGTTCCGGCTGGTTCAATTCGGAAATTATGTTATATATGGCGTTTGTGGCAGTTGCCAATTATACGCAGGTCAGTCTGGAGTTAGGGTATGCACTGAAATTTATGCGGATAATGTTGATTTGCCTGACGGCGGCGTTTAATGTGTGGGGCTTTGCCGGCGGACTTTTACTTGTTGTGATTTTTATTGTGACAAACAAGACAATCAGCGGAAAGAGCTATATTTATCCGGTAATTCCTTTTAACAGGAAACAGTTCGTGCGTCGGTTCTTCCGAGTAAGCCTGCCGAGAGCAGAAAACAGAGAATAGGAATAAATGGCTGACTGAAAAACGCACCCTTTTTTAAAAAAGAGTGCGAATCAGAGCTATTTCTTCCTTGTATGGCGGTGTGGATTTTTTTGGATTCTCGCTATCCTTGATGTATGGCGTTTCCAGAATTTTAGGAATTTTCTCAAAACGGGAATCGCGGATAACCTGCATAAGGGCGTCGGCGCCGATAAAGCCTTTGCCAAAATTTTCATGGCGGTCTTTGTGGGCGCCGCGCTCATTTTTACTATCGTTAATGTGAAAAGCGGCAATCTGCTCCAGTCCTATAATCTGGTCAAATTCGGACATGACGGTTTCGTAATTATTGACAATGTCATAGCCGGCGTCATTGACGTGGCAGGTATCGAAGCAGACACGCAGCTTTTCCGGATAATGGCAGCCACCATAAATAGCCTTTAGTTCTTCAAAAGAACGGCCGATTTCACTGCCTTTTCCAGCCATCGTCTCCAGTGCGATATAGACAGGGGTATCGGCAGTTAGTACCTCATTTAGTCCTTTTATAATTTGAGTGATTCCCGCTTCTACTCCGGCGCCTACATGAGAGCCGGGATGTAAAACAAGAACTTCACTGCCCATGGCAGCAGTCCGCTCAATTTCCTTTTCCAGAAACTCCGTTGCAAGCTCAAAAGTTTCTGGTTTTACAGTGTTGGCAAGGTTAATGATATAAGGGGCATGAACAATGAAATTGCCCATGTGATTTTCTTCCATATACCCCCTTGCTGCCGGGATATTTAAATCAGAAATATCCTTGCGGCGTGTATTCTGAGGAGCGCCTGTATAGACCATAAATGTGTTGGCGCCATAGGAGAGCGCCTCCTTGACCGAGCCAAGCAGCATTTCTTTACCGCTCATGCCGACATGAGAACCGATTAGCAACATAAATTTCCTCCATTATTTTGAAAATGATTTCAAAGCATTTGTAATTTTAATTGGGTTTCCGTAGCGGAGTGTGGAATTGCGGAACATTTTCGCCGCGATAAATCCCATGCCGATAACGGAAGCGTAGAGAATGACCGCAGAAAGTATAATTTCCCATGTAGCGACAGTTCCCATGGCGATACGGATAAACATAGCGCTGTAGGAGCTGACCGGAAGGAAGGACAATACTTTCATAATGATGCCGTCTGGTTCCTGCATCTGGAACAGCACAAGGAAATATATAATCATAACAAGCATCTGTGCCGTTCCGGCGCTTTTGTTCAAGTCCTCAATCTTTGAGACAAGTCCACCCAGTGCGCCATACATAAAGGCGTAAATCAAAAATCCACCAAGACCGAATACGGCGAAGGTTACAAGTACATCGGTTGGTATGTCAAAAATGACACCAAGCATATCGCCGAGCGTGTCTTTGTTAAAATGGTAAGCGCCAAGCAGGCTTGTAAAAATCAGCCCGAGCTGGAACAAAATGGCCGCGGCCCCGGCGAAAACTTTACCAAACAGCAGACTGGACGAAGGTGTGCTCGTCACAAGAAGCTCTACCGTGCGGTTGCTCTTTTCATTGGCAACACTGGTAGCAATCATCATGCCGTACATAACGATAACCATAAATACTAAGATAACAAGGACGTAGCTGTACCAGTAATTGCTTGTAGAATCTTTTCCGAGAATCTTTTCGTGGCATACAATATTTTTCTCATCCAGTTTAACCATTTCATCATAATTCAACTGGTGTTCCTCACAGTACTTCATCTTTGCTGCGGTACTCATTAGTTCGGAAAAAATTTCCTGAGTATCTTCCATTATAGATTTATTATAGACATAATAATCATACTCATGAGTGGAATGAATAACAAATCCGGCAGCCGTTTCCTCTGATTCCACGGCAGCCTTAACCTCATCCGCGCTCGGCAGCCGTTTGATTTCAGCTTTGCCATAGGAAGAAATCAGTTCGTCGCTGACAATGTTTGACGGATCGCAGATAGCAATCGTCTCTGCAATGACATTGTCCGCCTTTTCGCCCTCGCCTTTATCGGAAGAACCTTTTAGGAGTCCCGGCAGGCTGATTACCACGATAGCGAGTACACAAATTAAAATGGTGGACAGCATATAGGATTTACTTTTAAAATAGTTTCCTGATTCAAAACAAAATACACGAAATAAATTTTTCATTATCTATCACTGCTCCTTTCTTCGGTGTTTGGAATTTCTTCCGCCTCATCTCCTGCACAAGATACAAAAATATCATTCAATGAAGGTTTATAGGAGCCATAATTATCTACATCAATGTTTTCTTCACGCAGCCGGTTCAGTACATCCCACTGGTTTTTTCCGTCCCTTAACCGGAAAATCACGTTGTGTTTACTGTGACCTTCGGTTACAAGTACATCGGACAATTTTTCCTGACAGTATTTTTCTAAATCCTCCGGCGTCATATCTAAGGCAGATAACACCTTTCTTCCCTTTCCATATTCTTCTTTGATTTCGTCCAGATTTCCATCGAGGAGTACCTCACCCTTATTGATAATTACAATATCCTCGCAAAATTCTTCTACATAGCTCATCTGGTGACTGGAAAAAATAACAATTTTCCCTGCCGCAATCAGCTCACGGATGACGTCTTTTAGTATCTGGGAATTGACCGGATCCAGACCGGAAAAAGGTTCATCCAGCACAACGATATCCGGGTTGCAGACGAGAGTGGCGGCAAGCTGAATTTTTTGCTGGTTTCCCTTTGACAAGGTATCCATTTTCCGTTTTTCGTATTCGGAAACCTGAAGCTTTTCCAACCATTTTTTGGCATTTGCCACCGCGCTTTTCTTATCCAGTCCGCGGAGTCTGGCAAAATAGGTCATCTGTTCCAGCACCGTTTTTTTAGGGTACATACCCCGTTCCTCCGGTAAATATCCGATTTGATTTTTTGAAGGCTCAAATTTTTTGCCGTCTAAGAGAATTTCTCCCTCGTTGGCATGAAAGATATTCATAATAATTCGTATCGTCGTTGTCTTGCCTGCGCCGTTTCTGCCGAGCAGTCCAAGCGCTTTTCCGCTCTGAACAGAAAGATTTATCCCTTTTAGAACTTCTTTTCCGTCAAAGCTTTTCCGTATGTTCTTTAACTCGAGTTTCATGTATTCCTCCTTGTCTGTTTTTCGTGAAGCGTCAATAAATGATTTTTTTAGCGGGGCAGTTATTTTACCCCTTTTCACTTTATTATATAGAAATGTGCCAAATTTGCAAGAAATTGATATATAAGCATTTTGTCACTTAGTTTTATCAATATGAAAACAGCACTTAGATTTAATAAAAATTTTATGTTGCGTCTATTGACGATTTAATCAACAGGGAATATTATTAAAGAAGTAGAATTTATTTATGAAGGAGAGATGTGTATGAATAGCAGACAATTAGCATTTAAGATTATTGCCAATCTTCAAAAGGAGATAATCGGGGCCAACATTATGTATCTGGATGGCGGGAACGCTTATACGAAAACACAGGCAAAGGCACATGATATCGTTCATAGTTACCTTACGCTCGTGAAGTGTGATTCGGGAGATGCATTAGTCGCAGCAAAGGAGTTTGTCAATTCGGAGGATTCTGAATTGATAATAATAGACTCGATTAACGAATCGGGCTTTGCTAAGAACATGAGCAAAAAGGAAATCGCAGATTTTCTGAATAGTATTTTGAGGGACGCCAAAAAATCAAAGGTTGCCGTGTTAGTTATTTAAGTTCATTTTTTCTTTACATAGCAAGGGTTGCACCTCCGGGGGGAAGAGATGTAGCCCTTTTTTGTTAGCTTTGGAAAAGGTAGCCTGAGATAAAATTTTTACAAATGCTTGCGATTCGCAAGACAATTGCATATAATATATATGAGGAGGCGATTATTATGGCAAGAACATCTAATATATTCGCAAGAGTTGAACCCGAGATAAAGGAGCAGGCAGAAAGCGTACTAAATCAGCTTGGTATTCCAATGTCAAATGCTGTTAGTATGTTTTTAAGACAGGTTGTTATTCAACGAGGAATTCCATTCGAAGTGAAACTTCCTGCAAAAAGACCTCTGGTAATGGGAGAATTAACAAAAGAAGAACTCAATTCAGAAATTGCTAAGGGTGTAGCTGATATAGAAAATGGCAGAGTCTATTCGGCTGAGGAAGTTTTTGATGAATTATGAACTCGGCAAATAAACTTGATGAGATGCCTATGATGTATAAAGTTTACCAGGATGAACCGTGGAGTTCAAAAGGGCTACGTGTTTTTCCGGTAGACAATTATATTGTTCTATATCTGCCCAGAGAAGATTTAAAGACTGTAAATATTGTCCGTATCATATACGGCGGAAGAAATGTAAATAAACAGTTAGAAGATACAAAGGAAATTTAAAATTTATATTAAGGTTTTGTTTTAATGAGTCTGATGTTTTAGAGGCAAATCGAAAACAAAGAAAAATGCTTAAAATCCCAATTTAAAACGGAAAATCTTTACCTAAAGTATCAGATGGACTCTTATGTGAGAGCAATAATTTTGAAAACAGCAATATTTTAATAAGCCTCGGCATAATGGGATGGAAAAGAATATTTCTTTTATTCTTATGAACCAGACCCAAAGCAGATTTGCCTGAATGAGGGGAGTTTTGTCTGCAACCACAGCCAGATGCTAGGAATAATTGAATGACATAATAAAAGATTTGGAGAGAAAATATGAATTTTAAAGAGAAATGGTCAATTGATAAATATGAAATGGGATTTTCGAAAGTCTTTTGTGTTCATGGAGTAAGTATATCTAGGGTAATTTCCCTTGCTTTACAATACAAAAATGATATTATCAACATAACATTTATACCATATGAAGAATTCATTACTAATTATGATATAACAAAATTTGCCAATTTTGAAGATTTAACAGAATGTGATTTAATAGCAGTAATTGGAATGTGCAATAACAATACTTTAGAAATACAACTTCTGAAAATTTCTATAACTATTTTATATTTTGCGGAAAGATTTAAACAGTCATCAAAAAGAATTAAAAATTTCCATAAGCTTTTTTCTCCGATTGAAGATTATCATGATTATTTTGCTAATTACACATTATTTGATGGTTACTATACAAAAGATAGTATATATATGACTTCATGGTATATAGGTATAGGTAAACAGGCGTTACATGAAGATAATTTTGAAAGATGGACTACTAGAATTTATGGAGAAGCTTTAGCGGACTCATATGACAGGCGAGCTGGAATTCCTCGATTGGGAATTCCTTGTATAGATGTAGATAATATATTAATAGATTTTGTAGAAAATATTTTGCAAAAAGTAAATTCAGATTGTGAATATGGCAAGAAGTTAAAGTCAGCTTTGCGACTTTACTATGAGGTTTTATGTGATTTCAAAAACCCCGATTATACAGTCATTACATATTGTATAATTTTCGAAACTTTGTTATTAAAGCATGATGAGGATTCACAAAGGAAAAAAGTGGCTGCAAGGGCGGCATGTATTACTTGTGACAATTTAGATTTTAAATATAAAAGGTTTGTAGCAGATCAAGTATATCATTTTTATAAATACAGAAATGCAATTATACATGATGGTGAAGGCTTGCTTGATTTTGATAATGAGATGCTATTTAACCGTACATTATACGGAATTAAAAATATTGTATTTTGTATCATAAAGTATATTGTTATGAACAAAATTAATACGCATAGTAATTTGATGGATATTGTTGAGAAAAATGTACATGATGATGGGTTGGAGAGGGGCTTTGATTATATTAATCTAGCCAAATTTGGAAATCCTAATTATACAATGAATCTTTATATTGAATAGACTAAAATATATATAGTGGCAGGGAAAGTCTTATGTTTTGGAATTGTTAGAACTGATATGAAAACCAAGACAAATGATAAAGAGCGGAGAAAATGCAAATAAATAAGAAAGCGAAGTTGCTTTATTTATAGATAATGATGTTATCTGGGAAGTTCCTATTATTCCTGAAAATGAAACGGTCTGGTTTACGCAGAATTAGATGAGCGAATTGTTTGATACAGTATGTTTTTCCGTCGCATATCATATTGGAAAAATAATTGGGGAAATTGGAAAGAGATACTTCTGTCGATATTTTAACGGAGTAAAAAAGTTTCTAGACTACCGCAATATTATAATTTTGACGTTATCATATCTGTTGAATACCGTGTCATATCAAAACAGGGTGTTGCGTTCAGCAAATAAGCAGACTCTGTTTGAATGTCAGTATGTAATAGCAGATATGTGTTTTGGGATGAGTCAGATTTGTTTGATTAAAGAAAAAGCTGCAAACCTTCTGTATTTTCTTGATAAAAACGATGTACTTTGGTACGGAATCCAGACCAGAAGAAAAAGAAATGATGATTAGTGTAATCATGAATTGTATAAAACCGCAATAAGAACTGTTTTGTTTTTATTGTTAAAGTGTGGAATGTGTCAGAAATTCAGCGGGAAGGTGTTATAACTTCTTGTTTCATATCATCTCAAGATGAAGCTGACTTGACAATCCGCCCTTTTTTCCATAAAATAGGAAGATAAACGGTATATGAAAATAAATGACTACCACAAAGGTGGCAGAATGGAGGAAATACATGGAAAAGAAGCCATATTATTTGACAACAGCGATTGCTTACACATCCGGCAAGCCACACATTGGCAACACGTATGAAATTGTCTTAGCGGATGCGATTGTGCGCTACAAACGGTTTCAGGGATATGACGTTCGCTTCCAGACCGGAACGGACGAGCATGGACAGAAGATTGAGACAAAGGCAGACGAGATGAAAATTTCTCCGAAGCAGTTTGTGGACGGGGTATCGACAGAAATCAAGCGTATCTGGGATTTAATGAACACGTCCTATGATAAGTTTATCCGCACGACCGACGAAGACCACGAGGCGCAGGTACAGAAGATTTTCAAGAAATTATATGATAAAGGCGATATTTACAAAGGGTTTTATGAGGGAATGTACTGTACTCCATGTGAGTCATTTTTTACGTCTTCCCAGCTCGTGGATGGAAAGTGCCCGGACTGTGGACGTGAGTGTCAGCCGGCAAAGGAGGAAGCTTATTTTCTGAAACTGAGCAAATATCAGGACAGGCTGATGAAACACATTGAGGAGCATCCGGAATTTATTCAGCCGGAGTCGAGAAAGAATGAGATGGTAAATAACTTTTTGAAGCCGGGCCTGCAGGATTTGTGTGTATCGAGAAGCAGCTTTAAATGGGGCGTACCGGTAGATTTTGATTCCGACCACGTCATTTATGTGTGGGTAGATGCGCTCAGCAACTATATTACAGGTCTGGGGTATGATACGGATGGAGACAGTGACGCTATGTTTGAAAAATACTGGCCTGCTGACCTTCATCTAATCGGAAAAGATATTCTCCGTTTCCATACGATTTACTGGCCGATTATATTAATGGCATTAGATATTCCGCTGCCAAAGCAGATATTTGGGCATCCATGGCTGCTGCAGAACGATGGGAAGATGAGTAAGTCAAAGGGCAATGTTATTTATGCGGATGATTTGGTAGAGCGGTTTGGTGTAGACGCCGTCCGTTATTTTGTGCTACACGAAATGCCGTTTGAAAACGATGGAGTGATTACATGGGAGCTGATGGTCGAGAGAATGAATTCTGACCTTGCCAATACACTTGGTAATCTGGTAAACCGGACAATTTCCATGAGCAATAAATATTTTGGCGGTGTTGTGGAGAATAAGGGAGTTACGGACGTGATGGATGCTGACCTCAGGCAGGTGGCAGAGACGGCAGCAGCGAAAGTAACGGAAAAGATGGATAAGCTGCGCGTAGCGGATGCGATTACTGAAATTTTCTCCCTGTTTAAGCGCTGTAACAAATATATTGATGAGACAGAGCCTTGGGTACTGGCAAAGGACGAGGCGAAGAAAGACCGACTGGCTACCGTGCTTTATAATCTGATAGAGGGAATCCGAATCGGCGCCTGTCTTTTGGAATCCTTTATGCCGGAGACTGCGGAAAAGATACTGGCACAGATAAATGCGGAAAAATGCGGTCTGGAAGAACTCAGCAGCTTTGGAAAATATGTATCAGGAACAAAGGTTGTGGAGAAGCCGGAGATTTTGTTTGCCCGTCTGGATTTGGAGGAAGTAATGAAAGAAGTTTCGGCAAAACAGGCAGAAGCCGTTTCAGATAAGGAAGGCGGAGAGGAGTCTCCGGGTATAGATATTGATCCAAAGGAAGAAATTACCTTTGATGATTTTATGAAGATGCAGTTTCAGGTTGGTGAGATTATCGCCTGTGAGGAAGTAAAGAAATCGAAGAAACTGCTGTGCAGCCAAGTGCGCATAGGCAGTGAGGTAAGGCAGATTGTATCGGGTATTAAGAAATATTATTCTCCGGAAGACATGGTTGGAAAAAAGGTCATGGTACTTGTGAATTTAAAGCCGGCGAAGCTGGCGGGGGTACTCTCGGAAGGAATGTTATTGTGTGCAGAGGATGAAAACGGCGGGCTGGCATTGATGACGCCGGATAAGGATATGCCTGCCGGGGCCGAGATTTGTTAGTATAACGTAAATTAAGTCTTGGTTAGTTTCTGACGGAGAAAGGACAGAGAACAGGTATGATATTTGACACACACAGCCATTATGACGACGAGGCATTTGATGAAGACAGGGAAGACCTGCTTTCTGCTCTGAAAAATAAAGGAGTAGAAAGACTTGTCAGTGTTGGCGCTGATATTGCAACGAGCAAGGCAGCGCTGGAGTTAGCGAAGACGCATGATTTCATCTATGCGGCGCTGGGCGTACATCCAAGCGAGACAGAAAAGCTGACCGAAGCGGATATGGAATGGATTTACGAAAACTGCGGGCATGAAAAGGTAGTTGCCATAGGCGAATTTGGGCTGGATTACCACTGGCAGGAGCCAGAGCCGGAAGTACAGAAAAAATGGTTTCTCCGACAGATTGAACTGGCGAAGGAAGTGAAGCTGCCGATTATTATCCACAGCAGGGATGCGGCGGCAGAGACAATGAAAATTCTGAAAGAGACAAAGGCGTATGAATGTGGCGGGGTAATACACTGTTTTTCGTACTCGCCGGAGCAGGCGAAGGAATATGCGGAGATGGGCTTTTATATCGGTATCGGCGGGGTTGTAACATTTAAAAATGCAAAGAAGTGTAAACATACCGTGGAGGAACTGCCGATAGAGCGGATTGTGCTGGAGACGGACTGCCCATATATGGCGCCGGAACCACACAGGGGGCGGCGTAATGATTCGTCCCTGCTCATCCATGTGGCAGAAAAGATTGCCGAGCTAAAGCAGATGGAGACAGAGGAAGTAATCCGCATTACAACAGAAAATGCTGAGAAGCTCTACCGATTACAGACGGAGAAATAATAGATACGGGCAGAGATATGACAGAGGAAAGGAAGAATCGAGTGGCGAAGCTGGGAAATCCTCAGGAGACAATTCAAATCCTACAGAAACATGATTTTCATTTTCAGAAGAAATTTGGTCAGAATTTTTTGATTGATACCCGGGTGCTGGATAAAATTGTGGAGGCAGCCGGGGTTACGGAGCAGGACTTTGTACTGGAAATCGGGCCGGGAATCGGGACGATGACACAGGTGCTCTGTGAGCGGGCAAGGCAGGTTCTTGCAGTGGAGATTGATAATAACCTGATTCCGATTCTAAAAGAAACGCTGGCGGAATATAAAAACGTGGAGATTCTTCACGGCGACATTTTAAAGCAGGATATCCGGCAGATAGCGGAAAGATACAACGGTGGAAAACCGATTAAGATTGTTGCTAATCTGCCATATTATATTACAACGCCGATTATTATGGGGCTTTTTGAAAGCCATGTACCGCTTTCTAATGTTACCGTTATGGTGCAGAAAGAGGTGGCGGAGCGTATGAGGGCAGAGCCGGGGACGAAGGAATGTGGTGCTCTGTCGCTGGCGGTTCAGTATTATGCAGAGCCCTATCTGGCGGCAAATGTACCGCCGAATTGTTTTATGCCGCGCCCAAAGGTTGGCAGTGCTGTCATCCGTCTGGACTGTCTGAAAAGGACATCGGTAGAGGTAAAAGATGAACGGCTGATGTTCCGGCTGATTCGGGCTTCCTTTAACCAAAGGAGAAAGACCCTGCAGAATTCATTGTCAAACAGTTGTGAACTGGACTTTTCAAAGGAAGAAATCGGAAAGGCGATAGAGAGAGCAGGCTTTCCTCCGGCGATACGGGGAGAGAAGCTGGGGTTAAAGGAATTTGCAGCATTAGCGGATGAATTATGTAGAGAAAGCGAGGATGGCGCATGAGCGAAGAAACGATGGCAGACTTTGAGGAGCAGATAAATGCTTCCCTTAGAAAATTTAATGAGGGAGACAGAGTGACCGGAACGGTAGTGAGTGTGGAGGAGGAAGAAGTAATTGTAGATTTACAGTCCTTTTCCCAAGGCGTGATTCCGGCTGATGAATATAGTGACGATCCGGGATTCCATGCGATGGATGAAATCCGAACTGGGGACAGCATTACGGCAGTTGTCTTAGATAGTGATGACGGTGCGGGCAGAGTGCTTTTATCCCTCAAGGATGCAAAGGAGGAAGAATCGTGGCAGAAGATGGTTCAGGCGCTTGAGGATAGAACCGTATTCCGCGTTAAGGTTCTCACAAGCGTTAATGCTGGCGTAGTTGCATATCTGGAAGGTATCCGTGGGTTTATTCCGGCTTCCCAGCTTGCAACAGAGTATGTGGAAGATGTAGATGTTTTTGTGGGGGAAACCTTGGAGGTTGTCGTTATTACGGCAGATGTGGAAAAGAAACGGCTGGTGCTTTCAGCAAAAGAGGTGGCAAAGGAAAAGGCGGCGAAGGAGCATGAAAAGAAGCTGAACGCGCTGGAAAAGGGCTTTGTCACGGAAGGCATCATCGAGAGAATTGAACCCTATGGATGCTTTGTTAATATTGGGGATGGGCTGACGGGACTTGTGCATATTTCCCAGATTTGTAATAAGTTTTTAAAATCGCCGAATGAGGTTGTAAAGCTTGGGCAGAGCGTAAAGGTAAAGGTGCTGGAAGTAAATGAGGGAAAAATCCGTCTGAGCATGAAGGCCGCGGAGGATATTGCGCCTGAGATTGCATCGGATGAGGAGGCACAGACGGAGTACCATGATGAGGAGGCGACTACGTCACTTGCCGGACTTTTAGCGGGAATTAAACTGGATAATGAATAAAGTATGGATAGAGGAAAAGCAGGGCTTGTAATCTGCATAACTTGTTTTTTCATGGCATAAACTGGAAGTAAAAACGATGTTGAGGTTTGTCATGAAAAAGTTGTTAAATGTGGGATTTCTATGCCTTCTTTTCCTTTTTGTACTGTCGGGCTGTGGGAAGGCTGAGCAGGGCGATGTCAAAAAAGGAAAGAACTGGAATTATACCGTTGTACCGGTACAGGACTGCCCAAAAGATTTTTTAAAGGAAATTGAAAAGAAAAAGGTAAATGAGCTTCAGATGACCTATGAGGACGGAACATATTTGTATATCGCCGTTGGGTATGGGGAGCAGAGCACGGGAGGATATAGCATTAAGGTACAGGGCTTGTATGAGAAGGGGCAGGATTTGTGTATAGAAACAAGCTTGATTGGACCGGATGAGGATGCGGTAGTTCGTCAGAAGGCAAGTTATCCATATATTATTGTAAAAACAGAAAGAACAGAAAAAAATATAGAATTTATATAGATTTTATAATTTTTTAAGAAAAGATTGACTTATTGTTGTATTTCTCCTATAATATAGTAGCGAATGTGACGCACCATGAGATAAGGAGGAATAGCACCGTGAAGCAATTGATATCCAAATTAAAACGTGTTTTCAAGATGTTAATATGGGATTTTTTGATGGCGGCAGTGCTATTTGTTTTATTATATATTGTTGTAATGGGACTTGATGGGCTGGCTACCCGGATAGCGGTTTCTGTAGTTATCGGCTGCTTTGTTCTGCTTATGCTGATTTTGAAATATCAGATGATGTACAGGCAGTATGGCATGGACGATGTCACAGGGGGGAATAATAAAAAGGAATTTGAGCGAATTGCTAGAGATTTGATTCACGGCGATGGTAGTTATGTGCTGGTTTACGCAAATATTGACCGTTTTAAGCTAATAAATGAAGGCTATGGAAATCAGATTGGTGATGAAATATTATACCAGATTCAGTCAACGATAGATGCTGAGCTTCGCTGGGATGAAGTGTCCGGACGGATTATGGCAGATAACTTTGGGATTCTCATGCGGTATCATTCCCTTCCGAAGCTGGATCAAAGGCTTTACCGGATAAGTGAACAGCTATCGGCATTGACAGACTCGAATGGTAACAGCTATGGAATTACGTTGTATTTTGGCGTTTACATTATACAAAATGATGATACAGACGTCAGCACGATGCTGGAGCATGCCAATCTTGCAAGGAAGAAAATTTCACCTTCCCATCTGGTACCTATGGGTATTTATAACGAGGATGACAGCAAACGTCTGGGGCGTGAAAAGGATTTGGAGATGAAAATGCATAAGGCATTGGAAAATGGGGATTTTGTACCATATCTTCAGCCTAAATATGAATTGAATAAAGAAACAATTGCCGGTGCGGAGGCGCTGGTTCGCTGGATTGATCCGGAGGAAGGGATGATTTTCCCGAATGAATTTATTCCGCTTTTTGAGAAAAATGGATTTGTGGTAGAGATTGATTTATATATGTTTGAGGAAGTATGTAAGCTTGTCGAGAAGTGGCATAAAAACGGGCATCCTAATATTCCTGTGTCAGTCAATTTATCGCGCAGCCATTTTGAGATTCCGAATTTCTTTGACGCATATGAGCATGTGTTGAAACGGTATGATATACCGCCAAAGGCAATTGAGATTGAGTTGACCGAATCGCTTTTTTACAATAATACGGAATCCTTAAACAATTTGGTAAGGAAGATTCATAAAGCAGGGCTCTCCTGTTCGATTGATGATTTCGGCAGTGGGTATTCCTCTCTGAATATGTTAAAAGAAGTCAGAGTAGATGCGCTGAAGCTGGATCGTGTATTTTTTGAGAACACAGAGGATGATACGAGAGGAAAGGACGTTATCCAGAGTGTTATACAATTGGCACAGGCACTGGATTTACATACGATTTCGGAAGGTGTTGAGGAACGAAAACAGGTAGAATTTCTGAAAGAAATGCACTGCGACCTGATTCAGGGTTATGTGTTTGCCAAGCCAATGCCTGTACCGGAGTTTGAAAAATTAGCATTTGATTAAAGGTATAATCGTTTGTGGTTTCGGTACCGATTCCTGCGATACATAATTTCGTGAAATAATACGACCTCGACCATATCCCGGAGGAGTTTATCCTGATTCGGGTATGCGTCGGGGTATTTTTCTTTAAATTTTCGCGAAATGCCAGCCGCCATAACCTGAAGCGCAGTTCGGTCCGGATAGGTATCAAACATAATGCTTCCGTCGTATTCGAGCTTGTCACATTCTTCCTCTACAAATTCGCTGATTTGTCTAGTTATTTGAGGGTATAAGTATTTTAAGTAGGAATTATCGTCTTCCATTTCCCACAGTTTCGCGCTGCCAAGAGCAGGGGGCAGTCCCGGAACGGCGGGATGGTCAAAGTAAAAAAGAAAGTCTGAATTGTCGAATTTATCCATACTAAGCTCCCATTCATTTTATTAGTTAATATATGTGCGGATAAAAATTGTGTGTCGGTCTTGCACTTTTAGCTGAAAGCCGTTACAATAACTTTTATATGAGAAGCGAATAATAGTAGAAAGAGGTTATAGTCTATGATTAAGTATATATATAAATCAGTTATATTGTTGCTGGTATTTGTTGGCGCTATGTTTTTCTTTGGACATAAGATGGAGACGGATATCAATGATTCTGGGAAATCGGTTGATTTAATAGAGGAAAGTTTTCCATATATGAGGCTTGAGACGCAGGGGCAGACGATAAATACATTATATGGATACAGTGAGCCAATCGAGTCAAATATTGTCCGGGAATCCGTGACACCATTGGCTGCTGACAAAAAAATTACGTTACTTCTCAGCAAGGCAGAGAGTCCTTTGATTAAATTGCAGTATCAGATTATCGACAAGGAATCCGGAGAAATTTATGATACAAAATCAATCAATGCGATTTCAGGGCAGCAGAGGAAGATTGATATTATTTTTGACTACAATTTTAAGACAAGTACAGAATACATTTTGGATATTATGGGGACTTCCGGCGAGGGACGCCAGATTCATTATTATACCCGCATAAAATATTATATGGATGAATCCAATCTGGATAAAAAACTTGCCTTTGTAAAAAAGTTTCATAAGGACACCTTTACAAAAAGTAAGGCACAAGAGCTGGAGCGGTATTTGGAAACGAGTGCGACAAATCGTAATACGACACTGGCAACAGTCGATATTACGTCAAACTCTGATTTAGTTACATGGAGCGGAATGTCACCGAAGGTAATTTCAGATGAAATGGTTACGATAAAAGAATATAATATGGAGACGGCGTGTGTTCAGTATAACTACTTTATCAAGGCAAATACTTCTGCCGGACAGGAGACATATCATGTCAAAGAGTTCTACCGTGTGAGACACGCTTCCGGACAGAATTATCTGCTGAATTTTGAGAGGACGATGGAGGCTGATTTTGACGTGGCGACGGCGAGCAGGCAGACAAGCCAGTTAAAGCTCGGTATAACGAATGACAACAGCAGTAAGATGCTGACAAATAAAGAAGAAAATGTGCTGTATTTTACGAGGGGTGGAGTATTGTACCGCTACGATATGGAAAAAAATGAAGTGACGAAGATATATTCCTCATTCAGTGATAAGGCCGGTTATGGTTACCGGGCATATGATGAGCAGGCCATTCGTCTTTTGAAAGTGGATGAAAAAAATAACTTATACTTTTGTGCTTATGGTTATTTTCCGAGAGGACATTATGAAGGGGATGTTGCGGTAGTTCTGTACGAATACACGGCGAATGGAAATTTGCATGAAATGGTCTATATGCCAGTCAGTTCAACGTATCAGCAGTTGAAGGAAGATTTTGAAGAATACGGCTATGTGAGCTCCCGGGGCATCTATTATTTTACGGTTGCCAATACCGTCTATTCTTATAATATGACAGGCAAACGGCTGGAGAAACTGGCAGAGAATATTAAGGAAAAATCGTTTATGACGATGGAAAGCGTGAATTGTTATGTGTGGTCATCCTCGCTCAGCAGTGGATATGGGGAGAGCATTACCATTTATAATCTTGAGACAGATGAAAAACAAGTTATATTCCAGCCGAATTCACAGACATATATCCGCCTGCTTGGAGTTATCGAGGATAATGTCGTGTACGGCTATGTCAGAAAAAAGGATATTGCCAGAACGAAAGAAGGGGTATTTGTTATACCGAGCTATGAACTGCATATTGCGGATATCCATGGGAAAGTGCTGAAGAAATACAGTAAGCCGCGCAGATATATTCAGACGATTACTGCTATGGGAAATGTTGTCAATATGACATTGTGCCGGAAGGCTGGGAAAAACCAATATAAAAAGGCGGGGGAGGACAGTATATTGAACCGTTCAGAATCAAAACGGGCAAAATTTTCCTACACTTCCCGTGTGACAAGCAAGCTTTTGACGGAGTGGTATATAAAGTTTCCGTCTGCTTTTGACATGGCAGAAAAGCCGAAGATGCAGGAAGGTCCGGATTCTCTGACAACGAGCGAGCGTTTTGTGCGTCTGGAACGTCCAGGCATAACGAAATATTATGTCTATGCGGTAGGAAAGATTACGGCCGCATTTGAGAGTGAATCAAAGGCGATTAAAGAGGCAGATAAACAAATGGGAGTAGTAGTCTCAAGCAACCATCAGGTAGTGTGGGAGCGAAGTGGAAGTTTTCTTCAGAACAACATAGGAGGCATTACGGCAACAAAGGCTGGGAAAAGAGTGTCGAATCTGGCGGCTTGCGCCCATATGATATTAAAACAGCATCATGTAGAGGTAAGTGCGGAGGAGCTGACAGAGAAGGATAAACCAGTGTACAATATGCTGGCGGAATATATGCCAAAGCCGATGAATCTAAAGGGCTGTACGCTGGAACAGGTATTGTATTTTGTCAGCAGTAATAAAGCGGTTATTGCCATGACAGGAAATAATAAAGCAGTCGTTATAAGCGGCTATACCGGGAGCGTGCTGTATCTGTACGATCCGGCAGACGGTAAGAGAAAGACGGTCAGCCGTTCACAATACGAGACAATATTTAAAAATGCGGGCAATCGGTTTGTCAGCTATATGGAAGGATAGAGGGCTATATGAAAAGATTGATTCAGATGGCAGTGGAAGCAAGGGAAAAGGCATATGCGCCATATTCCGGTTTTACAGTCGGGGCGGCGCTGGAATGTCAGGATGGTACGGTGTATACAGGGTGTAATATTGAAAATGCGTCTTATACGCCGACAAACTGCGCGGAGCGCACGGCATTTTTTAAAGCAGTCAGCGAGGGACAGAGGCAGTTCCAGCGTATCGTTATCGTTGGAGGAAAAGGAGAAGAAATGTCCGCACCCGCGCCTTGTGGCGTCTGTCTTCAGGTAATGGCAGAATTTTGTGAGGCAGATACGTTCGAAATTATTATGGCGAAGGGCGAGGATGAGGTTACGGTAAAAAAACTTAGAGATATGCTGCCGTATGGTTTTTCTCTGTAGGAGGAATGGAGATTAAATGGAATTACCAGTTAAATTTTGCGAGGAGATGAAGCGGATTCTCGGAGATGAATACGAGGACTATCTTGCTTCCCTTACGGAAGAAAGAAAGCTCGGGCTTCGAGTAAACACAGCGAAGATTTCTACGGAGGAGTTTGAAAAGATTGCTCCTTTTCCAATCAGGAAAATCCCCTTTATTGAAAATGGATATTATTATGACAGGGATGTACAGCCGGCGAAGCATCCGTATTATTTTGCCGGGCTGTATTACCTTCAGGATCCAAGCGCCATGACGCCGGCTTCCCGTCTTCCGGTTCGGGAGGGAGAGGTTGTGCTGGATTTATGTGCGGCGCCGGGTGGGAAGGCAACGGAGCTGGCGGCGAAGCTGCACGGCACCGGGCTTTTGATTGCCAATGATATCAGCAGTAAGCGCGCAAAGGCATTGTTGAAGAATATTGAATTATTTGGTGTTGAAAATAGTTTTATCGTAACGGAGTACCCGAAAAAGCTGCAGGAGTATTTTACCGGGTTTTTTGATAAAATACTGATTGATGCGCCCTGTTCCGGGGAGGGGATGTTTCGGAAAGAGCCATCTATGGTAAAGGCATGGGAGCAGAATGGCCCGGAATTTTATGCCCGTTTACAGGAGGAAATATTAGAACAGGCCCTGCCTATGCTGAAACCGGGCGGGATGCTTTTGTACTCAACCTGTACTTTTTCCCCGCTGGAGGATGAGGGCAGTGTGGAGAAGGCGCTGAACATGAACCCGAATCTGGAGCTTATCGAGATGGAGGGTTACGAAGGTTTTTCGGAGGGACACCCGGAATGGATTGGAAGCGACAGGGAGGAGCTCCGAAAGTGCATCCGTATTTTTCCACATAGGCTGGATGGAGAGGGACATTTTCTGGCTCTTTTCCATAAAAAGGAGACAGCGGATGAGAGGGTTCTGCGCTATCAGGAAACCCGCGGTGGGTTAAAGGGAGAGGAAAAGAGATTATTTGAAGCGTTCGCTCAAAATATAGACCGGGTATTTGAACCGGAGCGGCTTGAGAGTAAAAATAAAATGGTTTATTATATGCCGGTGGAGCTTCCGGAGATGAGAGGGCTTCGTTTTTTGCGGAGCGGACTTTTTATGGGAGAGATAAAGAAAAACCGCTTTGAGCCAAGCCAGTCTCTGGCAATGGCTTTGTCGGCGAAAGATTACAAAAACTGTCTGAAGCTTTCTTCGGAAGGGGAGAGAGTCACCCGTTATCTGAAAGGGGAAACCATTATGCTCACGGAGAGCGAGGCGGGTTCGCCGGATGGGTGGCAGCTCGTATGTGTGGACGGCTATCCTCTTGGCTGGGGAAAGAAAAATGGAGCGGTACTAAAAAATAAATACCATAGTGGCTGGAGGCTGCAGTAAGTTGCTCTGACGATACCAAGTCGAACCCATGATAAGTCGCTTAATCCTTTATGTTGTTAAAGCGGCGAGTATCCTATCGTTTCTTGTCTTTATATCACTCCCCGAAAAATATTGTTTCCTTTGTTTACATATACGCCGCTCGAGCATTGTCTGAGATGTCTGCTGTCGCTTTCCTGCCTTTTGCCAGTGCGTTCTCACTAAAGCCGCCACGCAGCGGAGTGCTTTTGTAAACGAAGGGGACAATTTATTTTTCGCGGGGAGTGATATCCCGGCAAGAAACGGTAGGATATCCGCCCGCCGCATAACCGCAAAGAACCAGTCAATTACCCTGTGTCGAAATAGATTCGACTTGGTATCGTCAGGCTAATCTGACAAAATTCGTCTTTTTTTGCAAAAGCGTCTTTTTGTTATTGCCTTATACCTCAACCTGTGATAATATTGTGATATATTATATGAAAGGGGAATGTTTTATGGGTATTCAGCCAAGGAATATTGCTACATGCATCGTTCTATCGATAGTGACCTGTGGAATCTATGGTATTTACTGGTTCATCAAGCTGACAGATGAAGTGAATGCACTTGCTGAGGTAGAAGCACCTACATCCGGCGGTACAGCATTTTTACTGACCTTGATTACTTGTAATATTTATGGATTTTACTGGGCTTATAAACAGGGCGAGAAGCTGGACGCAGCAAGCAGTGCTAAGGGCCAGCCTTCCAGTAATTCCGGTGTACTGTATCTGATATTACAGTTTGTCGGTCTGGGTGTTGTTGCATATGCGTTAATGCAGAATGAAATTAACAAGCTGGTTGCATAAGGACCGGAAAATGTATTAAGAGGGTACTCCCTGTCATGAAACTATGGTTCATGTCTGAGAGTACCCTCTTTATCTTTTTGTACAAAATCTTTTTATACAAAAGCAGTTTTAGGTGGAAGCCTGATTATGGTAAAGCCGATAAGCAAATGCGGCAATTAAAAATGTATACACGATGGTGATTGACATGATTAGTGCCGTATTGTTCAAAAGCTTTACTTCCTTCAGATACATCGGTAAATATCCAATGATGTGGAGGACAATGGCAATCGGAAAGAATTTAAAGTACGGTTTGTAAGTAACTGCCACATAAACAAGAATTGCCAGCGCAGCCTGCATGATTAACGCCAAAACCCGGGTAGAGCCATCTAACAGATGAAGTTCCTTTGGGATATTAGCTAACGACGCAATGCTGTCCCGCTGTGTGGCGAGCTCCGCTTCCGGAATACCAAGCCTTTGTAAGTAGTTGTCTACGCCAAAGGCGTTGACGAACAGTGCCAGAATAATATTTGTTATGTAGACAATTCCACCGTAAATGATACATTCAAAACCGCCCTTGCCGAGCCCGAAGGCAAAGGCATTTTCTTTCCCCGGACGGGATTTCATACAATACCGTAACGCTACATAGCTCCCCAGCTCAGCCATAACGCCGGCAGTAATGGAATAGTAAATGGCGGCATAGACCGGATGAATGGAAGGGTGGATAATTTTACCAAGTCCAAGGGAAATCAGCAGAAGAATATTTACTAGATATTCTCCCAGAAAGGAAAAGAGAACCGAAAAGCCAATGCCAATAAAAAAAGAGGATAGCTTCGCTCCAGTTTTTGCTTTAAAATATCCCAGATAAATCAATGGAAGCAGAGTACAGACGGCAGCGACAAATACCATAATGCCGATAGACTCGCTTGAAAAGTGTATACTCATGAAAGTACGTCCTCCTAGTAATTCAGTGTTTATCGTACATTATAGCATAACGGAATACGGACAACAAGCAAAAAAGCTTGTCAAGCAGTGATATTCCGTATAAAATAAAGCTGGAGGAAAGAACGTTGAGTATATATGAAGCATTAGTAAGGTATGGAGAAAAAGAAATATATCCCATGCACATGCCGGGACATAAAAGGAGAGATACATTTTCCATGTGTAATCCCTATGCCATCGATGTGACAGAGGTAGAGGGAACGGATAACCTTCATCGCCCGGAGGGGATAATCCGGGAGTTAATGAATCAGATGAGAGAGATTTACCATACGAGGGAATCCTATGTGCTGGTCAATGGGAGCACTTGTGGTATATTGGCAGCGATTTCCGCCTGTTGTCACAGGGGAGATGTCATTATCATGGATAGAAACTGCCACCGCTCCGTTTATCACGCAGTATATTTACTGGATTTAAAACCAGTGTATCTGTACCGGAAACAGGACAGGGAAACGGGAATTGCACTGGAATTAGAGGCAGGTCAGACAAGGGAAGCATTGGAAAGAAATTCTGCGTCCTGCGTCGTTGTGACCTCGCCGACGTATGAAGGAATCGTGTCGGATATCGGGGCAATTGCAGGGGAGGTACACCGGAAGGAGATTCCGCTCATTGTGGATGAGGCGCATGGGGCGCACTTTGCGTGGGAGGAGCGCATGCCGGAAGCCGCTATGGAGTTAGGGGCAGACATCGTTGTGGAAAGCCTGCACAAGACGCTACCTGCCTTTACACAGACGGGTGTGCTTCATGTATGTTCCGAGCGTGTGGAAAAGGAATTAGTGGAACGGTATCTGGATATTTATGAGACAAGCAGCCCCTCTTATATTTTGCTGGCTGGCGTCGGACAGTGCATAGACTGGATGCTTCGAAACGGTAGAGAGGCATTTACAAAGTATTGGGAACATTTAGAGGAATTTGAGGAGAGGGCAAAAGGGTGGAAAACACTAAAATTATGGAAGAACCCGGCAAAGGAACCATCGAAACTTGTGATACAGACAGAGGAGGAAACGCTAGACGGGTATGAGCTGGCAGAGATTTTGCGAAACCAATATGCAGTGGAGATAGAGATGGAGACGCCGGGATATATTCTGGCGATGACAAGCGTATGTGATTCTCAGGAGGGATTCCGGCGGCTTGCGGATGCGTTGGAGAAGCTGGATAAGGAGCAGGGAAAGTGTAATCCTATGAAAAAAAGTTCTTCTGAAAAAATGTTCTCTGGGGAGAATGATAACAGTGGATGCGGGAGTGCCGGCCTTCCTGTGCGAATGGGTATTTATGATGCGATGAATTTCCCATACCGGGAGATTCCGGTACAGGAAAGTGTCGGGGAAATATCGGCAGAGTATGTATTTTTTTACCCTCCGGGCATACCGTTTCTCGTGCCGGGGGAGGAAATTACGGAGAGTGCAGCACTTCGTATAGTGGCGGCAGGAGAAGGGAAACGCAGGCTTTTTGGACTGGCAGATAAAGAGGGAAAAAAGATTCGCGTGGCAGACATTCGGAAGGGAGAGTAGTGAGAAAAATCACACTGAAGTGCTGATTTTTCTCACAGCTATTTGTTTCTGAGCGAAAACAAATAGCAATGATGGCAGATTAGAAACTGCATACGCAGATTTCTAATCGCCTCTTCGCAACAAGTCGCTCAGAAATGAGGAGTAAGATGGGAAAATTATTTGTCTTTATGGGAAAAAGTGCCTCAGGAAAGGACACTTTATATAATATGGCGTTAGAGAGACATCCGGAATTGGTGCCGGTGGTTACTTATACGACAAGGCCGGTGCGGGCAGGAGAGACAGAGGGAAGGGAATATCATTTTGTCAACGAGCAGCAGATGGAGGAACTGGAGAAGGCAGGCCGGGTAGTGGAAACCCGTTGTTATCAGACGGTTCGGGGACCGTGGTACTATTTTACGGCGGAGGACGGGCAGATTGATTTTGAAAAGGGGGATTTTTGCCTGATTTCTACGCTTGAGGGCTATAAAAAAATTCGTGACTTTTACGGTGCGGAAAAAGTCGTGCCGCTCTACATTGAGGTAGAGGATTTTGAGCGGATGGAGCGTTCGCTTAGGAGGGAGAAAAAACAGGGGAATCCCTGTGTTGCCGAGGTGTGCCGGAGATTTCTTGCGGACGAGGAGGATTTCTCAGAGGCTAAACTTCAGGAGGCAGGAATATTTGACAGAATTCAAAATGAAAGCCGGGAGGAAGCTGTCCGCCGGATTGAGGAGATTCTTTCGCGGGAAGGGTGAGGAACGATTAAGCGGCTGCCCTAAAAATTTTTGAAAAGTGGTAGATAAAAGCCGGAAAAAGTGGTATAATTAAGTGTTCATAAAAAGCTTATGGAAAGAGGTGATAATGTGGATATCCGTGTAGATAATATGCAAAAGGTAAATCAGACGACAGGCGCGACTCAGGCACAGGAGACAAACGAAGATTTTAAATTTACCTTGATGAGCTCTATTGAGGAAGATGGTCTGCAGGAACGCCTAAGCGTTATGATGAAAGAAATTACCATGCAGGGGAAAAAGATAGGGAAACGGATGGATGTCCGTGATATGAAGCATTACCGCAGTTTAATCCGGGATTTTATGAATGAGATTGTAAACCGTTCGCATAAATTCAGCCGTGAGAACTTTTTGGACCGCCGGGGAAGACACCGGGTTTACGGCATGATTAAGAGAGTGGATACGGTATTGGATGAGCTGGCGGGTGAGTTGATAAAGGAAGAAAAGGATGCGATTGCCATTTTGAGCAAGGTGGATGAGATTCGCGGACTGTTACTGGACATCATCACATGATAAGGAGGCAGGAATATGTTTTCATTTTCAGATATTGTCGGACATGAGCAGGTTAAAGAGCATTTGCAGGCAGCGATAAAAGATAATAAACCGTTTCACGCATATATTTTTCAGGGAGACGTCGGCGTCGGAAAGGAGACGATGGCGAGGACATTTGCTGCCGGGCTGCAATGCCAGGGGGAAGGGGAGAAACCGTGTAAGATCTGTGTGTCGTGCAGGCAGGTTGATTCCGGTAACCAGCCGGATGTAATCTGGGTAACGAGGGAGCATGCCAGCCTTGGCGTGGAGGATATCCGCGAGCAGCTTTGTAATACAATGGAAATCAAACCATTTTCCAGTCCCTACAAAATTTATATCGTGCAGGAGGCGGAGAAGATGACGGAAGCGGCACAGAACGCTCTGCTGAAGACGATTGAGGAGCCGCCGGAATATGGGGTTGTCCTTTTGCTGACGAGCAATATCAGTGAGCTTCTACCAACGATTCAGTCCCGCTGTCTGACCTTGGAATTTCGTCCGTTAAGCACTTCGACAGTGGAGGAGTTTTTAAAGAAACAGTGTCAGGTGCCGGATTATCTGGCGAAGGCGAGTGCTGTTTTTGCACAGGGAAATCTGGGCAAGGCAATGCGTTATGCAAAGTCAGACGATTTTATTGAGCGCAAGGACAAAGTACTTTCCCTTCTCAGAAATGTAAATCATATGGACGTTTCCGAAATGCTTGAGGTTATCAGGGATTTGGGCACAAGAAAGGATGAAGTAAGGGATTACATCGACTTGATGGCATTATGGTACAGGGATGTATTGATTTTTAAGGCAACGAAAAATATTAACCAGCTGCTGTTTCAGGAGGAGTCCTCACATATATCAAAAGAGGCGAGTAACCGCAGTTATGAAAAGATAGAAGAAATATTACAGGCATTTGAAAAAGCAAAATCGAGATTAAAGGCGAATGTCAGCTTTGATGTGACATTAGAGCTGATGCTTGTGACATTAAAAGAATAGAAGGAGATATGACATGAAGGTAATTATCGGAGTTCGTTTTCGCCAGGCAGGCAAGGTGTACTTTTTTGACCCGGGCGATGCAGAACTGGAAAGGGGACAGCACGTAATTGTTGAAACAGCAAAGGGCGTGGAATACGGGCTTGTTGTGCTTCCCAATAGAGAAATGGCAGAGGAAAAAATCGTAGCGCCGCTGAAGGGGATTATCCGGGTGGCAACGGAGGAGGATGAAAAGACCGAACAGGCAAACAGGGAAAAAGAAAAAGAGGCATTTAAGATTTGTCTGGAAAAGATAGAGAAGCATGGGCTGGAAATGAAGCTGATTGATGCAGAGTATACATTTGATAATAATAAACTGCTCTTTTATTTTACGGCAGATGGAAGAATTGACTTCCGTGAGCTGGTTAAGGATTTGGCAAGTGTATTCCGCACCCGCATTGAACTGCGGCAGATTGGCGTCCGGGATGAGACGAAAATACGGGGCGGCATTGGGATTTGTGGGCGGACATTGTGCTGCCACAGTTATTTGTCGGAATTTGCACCGGTGTCGATTAAGATGGCGAAGGAGCAGAATCTGTCTCTGAATCCAACGAAGATTTCGGGCGTCTGTGGTCGTCTGATGTGCTGCCTGAAAAATGAGGAGGAGGCGTACGAGGAGTTAAACAGCCACATTCCAAATGTAGGCGGGAAAGTAAAAACGCCGGAAGGGCTCACGGGGGAAGTGCAGAGTGTCAGCGTGCTAAAGCAGCGCGTGAAGGTACTTGTCACGACCGAGAATGACGATAAGGAAGTGCGGGACTACTCGGTAGATGAGTTGAAATTCCGGACAAAAGGGCCGAAGGAGAGAATTCAGGGAAAACACGAGAAGGAATTACAGGAACTGAAGGAACTGGAAGATATTGAGAAAGAGGAAGGAATGTCAAGGCTGGATGAATGATTTAGCAAACCGGGAGGAATTCCTGCGGGAAGGGGAACGGCTGGATGACTTACAGAGGGACGGCTTGAAGCTGATACAAAATCCCTCGTGGTTCTGCTTTGGCATGGATGCGGTTCTTTTAACGGCGTTTGTGCAGATAAGAGAAGGGCAGGAATGTCTGGATTTGGGCTGTGGAAATGGTGTGATTCCGATACTTCTGGCAGGAAAGACAGAAGGGAAACATTTTGCCGGGCTTGAGATTCAGGAAGATATAGCGGAGATGGCAGGGAGAAGCGTCTGCTACAACCGTCTGGAAGATAAAGTAAAAATTGTGACAGGCGATATAAAGGAAGCCACTTCAATTTTTGGAGCTGCTTCCTTTGATGTTATCACGAGTAACCCACCGTATCTGACACAGTCTCATGGTCTGACAAATGACACAAGCCATAAAGCTGTAGCCAGACATGAGCTGAAATGTACGTTGGAGGATGTGATTTACAATGCCGCAAGGCTTCTAAAACCCGGCGGTCATTTTTATATGGTACACCGTCCGTTCCGGCTTGCCGAGATTATTGGCTGTATGACAGCACACCGGCTTGAGCCAAAACGTATGCGGCTCGTCTATCCTTTTGTTGACAAGGAGCCGAATATGGTTTTGATTGAGGGAGTCCGTGGCGGGAATCCACGGATAACGGTGGAAAAACCGCTCATTGTGTATGAGAGTGAAAATGTATATACGGATGAGGTAAGGAGATTGTATTATCAGTAAATTTTGATTGAAATTATTGACCTGCTTACTGGAGAAAATCATGGATGAGATTATTCCATGATTTTTTGTTGTGGAATTAACATACAATTAACATACATGTACTTTTGGAATTAACATGGGAGGCTGTATACTTAGCTCATAAAAAACAAAGGAGTGTGTTCAACATGAAAAAATTATTACTATTTGTAGCAGCTCTTATGCTTATGGCAGGAGCATTGACAGGATGCGGTGCGGATGGCTCATCCACTGGAAAAAGTGCAGGAAATGAAAAAACAGAAGGCTCTCAGACGGTTGCCGCGGACGGTTCCACCTCGATGGAAAAAGTCATTGGATTTTTGAGCGAGGCTTATATGGGGGAACATGGAGATATAAAGGTTACATACAATCCAACCGGTTCCAGTTCCGGTATACAGGCGGTAGCGGAAGGTAGATGTGATATCGGGCTGGCAAGCCGTGACCTGAAGGCAGAAGAAACGGCGGATTTGCAGGGAACGATAGTCGCCATTGACGGAATTGGAATCATAGTAAATCCTGACAATCCGGTAACCGATTTGACAATAGAGCAGATTGGTAAGATTTACAGCGGTGAGATTACAAACTGGAAAGAGATTGGCGGCAGCGACGCACCGATTGTCTGCATTGGACGTGAAGCGTCTTCCGGTACAAGGGACGGCTTTGAGGAAGTGACAGGCACAAAAGATAAATGTAAGTATTCGCAGGAGCTTACATCGACGGGGGATGTGGTGCAGACGGTATCAGGAAATCCGAATGCCATTGGTTACGCATCGGTTGCCTCCGCAAATGACACGGTAAAAATGGTCAGTGTAGAAGGGGTAAAGCCGACAACAGAAACTATTCAGAATGGGGGATACAAAGTTCAGAGAAACTTTGTGCTCGTGACAAAAAAGGATACCCCTCTTTCCAAAGCTGCGCAAGGGTTCTTTGACTTTGCCACAAGCCCGCAGGCAGACAGCCTCATTACGAAGGCGGGGGCAGTACCAGTGAAAAGGTGAGACAGGTTATGGAAAAGATAAAAAAGACAGCAAAATGGCTGGAAAAGGCAATGAATCTGTTGTTTTTGGTATGTGGTCTGCTAACGATTTTATTTGTTATACTGATTACCATATTTCTTGTAATAAGCGGTATTCCGGCAATACAAAATATCGGTCTTGGTAATTTCCTTTTTGGGAAGGTCTGGGCATCTGCCTCTGCAAGGCCTTCCTATGGAATTCTCCCATTTATCCTGACATCAGTATATGGAACTTGCGGGGCAATTCTCATAGGGGTTCCGGTTGGACTTTTATGTGCCGCCTTTCTGGCAAAAATGGCTCCGGAAAAGGTTGGCAGTGTAGTGAGGAATGTGGTAGATCTTCTTGCCGGAATACCATCTGTCGTTTACGGACTGGTAGGAATGATAATCATTGTTCCATGCGTCAGGGAGATATTTCACCTTCCGGATGGAGCAAATCTCTTTTCGGCAATCCTTGTCCTTTCCGTTATGATTCTGCCCTCCGTTATTTCCGTATCAGAGACGGCAATAAAAGCGGTGCCAAAGGAATATGAGGAAGCATCCCTTGCATTGGGGGCGACAAAGACAGAAACCGTATTTAAGGTTATTGTTCCGGCCGCAAAAAGCGGCATAGTCACTGCGGTTGTATTGGGCATTGGCCGGGCAGTCGGGGAAGCTATGGCGGTTATGATGGTGGCGGGAAATGTTGCCAACATGCCGAAACTGTTTGGAAGTGTTCGGTTTCTGACGACAGCAGTTGCCAGTGAAATGTCGTATTCTTCCGGATTGCAGAGACAGGCGTTGTTTTCCATTGCACTTGTGCTTTTTCTGTTTATTATGGCAATCAATCTGATATTGACAGCCATCATAAAAAAGGGGGAGAAGAATGACTGATACAATATCAAAAGCAAGAAAAATTAAGGATAGTATACTAAAGTTGTTGATGTTTCTGTCAGCAGGACTGATTTGTAGTCTTCTGGTGGGATTGATTGGGTATATCCTGTACCGTGGCATACCGCACATATCATGGATGCTGGTTTCCACGAAACCAAGCCTTTTGCAGGGGACGGTTGGTATTCTGCCCAATATCCTGAATACGTTATATATTATCATTATAACCCTTGTTATTGTACTGCCTCTTGGTGTGGGCGCTGCGATTTATCTGAATGAATATGCAAAAAACATGAAGTTCGTAAGAGTAATTGAACTGGCTACAGAAACCCTTGCGGGAATACCTTCCATCATATATGGATTGGTGGGGCTGCTCGTGTTTGTTCAGTTTTTTTCTCTAGGAACCAGTCTGTTAGCCGGTTCATTGACTCTCGTAATCATGACATTACCTACGATTATTCGCACAACACAGGAAAGCCTGAAAACAGTGCCTAAGGCATATCGGGAAGGGGCGCTTGGATTAGGAGCTGGAAAATGGTATATGATTCGCACAGTTGTACTTCCGTGTGTCATTGATGGGATTGTGACAGGCTGTATCTTATCTGTGGGTAGAGTGGTGGGCGAAAGCGCCGCACTTCTTTTTACGGCAGGGATGGCAAATGAGATGCTCTCTTTAGCAGATGCAGTGCAGGCGGGAAACGCCGGCTCCACTCTGACCGTCGCCCTGTATATGTACGCAAAAGAGCGTGGACAGTTTGAGATTGCATTTGCTATCGCCGCTATATTGCTTATAATTACCTTTCTTATCAACATGTCAGCAAAAGTAGCGGCGGTAAAATTGAAGCAGAAACGAGGTTAATGGTATGGAAAATATAATTACGACAAAGGACTTAAATTTATGGTATGGTGAGAGCCATGCACTGAAAAATATTAATATGCAGATTCCGGAAAAGGAAATCACTGCGCTAATCGGTCCTTCTGGTTGTGGGAAATCCACTTACTTGAAAACACTGAACAGAATGAATGATTTGGTGGAGAGCTGCCGCATCTCCGGGGAGATTATGCTTTCCGACATTGATATTTACAAGGAGATAGATGTAAACATCCTGCGGAAGCGTGTCGGCATGGTTTTTCAGAAGCCCAATCCATTTCCTATGAGCATTTATGATAACATTGCTTATGGACCGAGAATCCACGGAATCCGCTCAAGGGTAAAACTGGATGAAATCGTGGAGCGCTCCCTGACGCAGGCGGCAATCTGGGATGAGTGCAAAGACCGGTTGAAAAAAAGCGCACTGGGCATGAGCGGGGGACAGCAGCAGAGGCTCTGTATTGCAAGGGCACTGGCTGTTGAGCCGGAGGTTCTTCTGATGGACGAACCCACATCTGCCTTAGATCCAATCTCCACTTCAAAGATAGAAGATTTAGCGATGGAACTCAAGGAAAAATACACTATCATCATGGTTACCCATAATATGCAGCAGGCAGTGAGGATTGCAGATAAGACGGCGTTTTTTCTGCTGGGCGAGGTGGTGGAATTTGATGATACACAGACGATGTTCTCTACACCGTCAGATAAAAGAACAGAGGACTATATCACAGGGAGGTTTGGATAATGCGGAATAAATTTGACAGACAGCTATCGCTGCTTAATACGGAGCTGGTCACAATGGGAGCATTGTGTGAGGAGGCAATTACAAATGCCGTAGCATATCTTACGGACAATGAGGAAAGCAGTAAAATCCTGTGTCTGGATGCGGACAGGCAGATTGATGAAAAAGAGCGTGACATAGAAACGCTCTGCCTCAAACTGATTTTGCAGCAGCAGCCCGTGGCAAAAGATTTGAGGATTGTTTCGGCAGCCTTGAAGATGATATCGGATATGGAGCGCATCGGAGACCAGGCGTCGGACATTGTGGAGATTGCACCCTATGTGGCGAAAAAGGGAACCCTTAGCGAAACGCATATCCGGGAAATGGCAGAGGCAACCATCAAAATGGTGTCGGAAAGCGTGGAATCCTTTGTGCAGATGAATCTAGATATCGCCTATCTGGTTATGGATTATGACAATGTAGTGGATGATTTGTTTGACAAGGTAAAGAGAGAGTTGATAAAATCAATAGCAGAAAGACAGGATGATGCGGAGGCGCTTATGGACTTACTTATGATTGCGAAATACCTTGAACGGATTGGCGACCATGCAGAGAATATTGCCGAGTGGGTAATCTATTCCATAACTGGAGAGCATCGGAAAAGTTCTAAAAACAAGGAGGATGATTTCTCCAGAGGAGGAATGAAATGATTTATCTGCTGGAAGACGATGACAATATAAGAAAGTTGGTATGCTATGCCCTGTCAAAAGAAGGATTTGGAATACAGGGATATCCCTCGCCAAAGGAATTTTGGCAGGGGCTGGATACAGAATTGCCGGAGCTGGTTTTACTGGACATTATGCTGCCGGAAGAAGACGGATTGTCAATTCTTAACAAACTAAAAAACTGCGCGGAAACTGAACATATCCCTGTTATTATGCTTACTGCAAAAGGAAGTGAATTTGATAAGGTCACCGGACTGGATATGGGGGCGGATGATTATGTGGCGAAGCCTTTTGGGACAATGGAGCTGATTTCAAGGGTGCGGGCGGTACTTAGACGTTTTGAAAAGACAAAAGGAAACAAAATATACGAGATTGGCGAATTGTATGTGAATCCGGCAAAACATATCATTACCGTATCCGGGGAGGCGGTATCACTCTCCTATAAGGAATACATGCTGTTAATGGTTCTGCTGGAGGCGGAAGGCAATGTGGTAGAACGCGACAGGCTTCTGACTAGTGTCTGGGGGGAATATTACACAGAATCCCGAACACTGGATGTGCATATCCGGAAACTGCGGGTAAAACTGGGAGATGCCGGAAAGCTGATTCAGACGATAAAAGGAATTGGTTATAAATTAGGAGGCGTTTTGGATGAATAAAAAAATTTTTCGTTCGTCACTGCTTACAGTCTGTCTTGTTTTGATTGCCACCATTGCATTGATTATGGGGCTTTTATTTCATTTTTTTGAAAAACAGATACAGAAAGAACTTGCAAATGAGGCAGGTTTTCTGGCGCAGGCTGTTGAAAATGAAGGGATAGGATATTTTGATGGTTTTGACAGTGACAGCAAGAGTAATAAAGGTCAGAATAACCGTATCACGTTGATTGATAAAAACGGGACGGTACTGTTTGACAGCAGGGCAGATGTGTCTGCTCTGGATAATCATGCTGACCGGAATGAAATCAAAGCAGCAATGAAAGATGGGGAAGGCATGAGTACACGGTATTCCAAAACCCTGACGGAAAAAACCGTGAATTATGCCATGCGGCTTTCGGATGGCAGCATACTGCGGATTTCCACGGAACAGTATACGGTGATAACAATCCTTCTGGAGATGCTCCAGCCAATTCTGTTTATTCTGCTTGTTGCGTTGATTCTGACACTGGTGCTTTCCTCACGTGTGTCGAAAGCCATTATAGAGCCGCTTAACAGACTGGATTTGGATGTGCCGGAAAACAATGACACATATGAGGAACTGACGCCGTTGCTCCGAAAAATTGCAGACCAGAAAGAAACCATCGAAGAACAGCTTGAAGACGCCCACAAAAAACAGAAGGAGTTTAACCTAATTACAGAAAATATGAGCGAGGGCTTTCTTGTCATTGACTCGGATGCGAACCTTCTGAGTTACAATTCCGCCGCATTAAGCCTGCTAGAGGTTGTGCCTCCTGCAGACAGGAGCGTTCTGCTGTTCTGCCGGGCAAAAGAGTTCCGTGACGTCATTTCTGATGTGCTGTCAGGAAAGAGGGCAGAAAATATTATGGTGCGGGACGGGTGCAGTTACAGTCTGATTGCCAGTCCGGTTTTTGAGAAGGAATCCGTAATTGGAGCTGTCGTAGTGATTTTGGATATTACGGAACGAGAAAAAAGAGAAACATTGAGGCGGGAATTTACAGCTAATGTTTCCCATGAATTGAAAACCCCGCTGACTTCCATCTCTGGGTTTGCCGAGCTTATGAAAGCCGGGGACATTCTGGGGGAAGATATTATTGATTTTTCGCAGTCCATATATGACGAGGCGCAGAGGCTGATCACACTCGTCAATGATATTATTAGGATTTCAGAACTTGACGGGCAGAGCATTTCTTTTGAAAATGAGCGGGTGGATTTATATGAATTGTCAAATGAGGTAATCGGACGATTGGAAAATGAAGCCGATAAAAAGAATGTTGCATTTCATTTGATTGGTGGCAGTGCAGAAATTATGGGCGTGCGTAAAATTCTGGATGAAATGCTCTATAACCTCTGTGATAATGCAATCAAATATAATAAAGAAAATGGTGTGGTAGATGTTTTGGTAAACCAGACGGAAGACGGTGCGAATGTGATTGTGCGGGATACGGGAATCGGGATTCCGTCGGCGCATCAGGGCAGAGTGTTTGAGCGTTTTTACAGGGTAGATAAGAGTCACTCAAAGAAAGTGGGCGGAACAGGTCTTGGTCTTGCCATTGTAAAGCATGGCGCCATGTACCATCATGCAAAAATCAGTCTGGAGAGTGCTGTTGATAAAGGAACGACGATAACCCTTGCATTTTCAAAATAGCGACCATTTATAGGACGTTTGTAATCGAGTATAAATCCGTTCACATAGTCCGTATATATTGTGTTATAATGTGTTATGTGATGGCACAATTTCCATTTGCCGTGGAATTGTGTAAAGTAAAAAATATAATTGCTATAATCAAAATGCTGCCTGTGCAGCGGAATAGGAGAAAAAGATGGCAGGGATGCTATATCTGTGTGCAACACCGATTGGAAACTTAGAGGATGTTACGCTCCGGGTACTTCGGATTTTGAAAGAAGCAGATGTAATCGCGGCGGAGGATACGAGGCAGACAATAAAGTTGTTGAACCATTATGAGATAAAGACGCCGCTCGTCAGTTACCATGAACATAATAAAATAGAGAAAACCCCGGTTCTGGTGGGACGCATGTTACAGGGGGAGAAGGTAGCTCTTGTAACAGATGCGGGCACGCCCGCCATTTCGGATCCGGGAGAGGAGCTTGTCAGAGCCTGTTTTGAAGCGGGAGTTGAGGTAACATCACTGCCGGGAGCCGCCGCTGTTATCACAGCGGTTACTCTTTCAGGGATGAGTGCGAGACGGTTTACCTTTGAGGGCTTTCTTCCTGTGGATAAAAAAGAACGGACGGCGGTTCTGGAGCGATTTAAGAATTCTACCTGTACAACTGTGTTTTATGAAGCGCCTCATCGCCTGAGAAAGACATTACGGCTCTTTTTAGAGACTGTTGGAGGAGAGAGGAAAGTTGCCGTCTGTAAAGAGCTGACTAAGAAGCATGAGGCTGCGCTGCATTTTACGCTGGAGGAAGCGGTAAACTATTTTGATGGAACAGAGCCAAAGGGAGAGTTTGTGCTGGTTATTGAAGGTGCCGACGGGGAGGCGTTAAAGAAAAAGGAGCAGGAACAGTGGCGAGAGCTTCCGCTGGAAGAACATATGAAACGTTATCTGGATATGGGTATGGAGAAAAAGGAAGCGATGAAGCAGGTGGCGAAGGATAGAGGTGTGCCGAAACGAGAGGTTTATAGCGAGTGGGAGAAAAGGTAATTTATGAATAAATAAGTTGTGAATAATTATAAGCTGTGATAAAATATAGACGTTGCCGCACCCATTCTGGCGACAGAAGGGAGGTGTGTGTCTTGAATTACATAGTTTCTCTTTTGCCTATAAGCATTGTAACATATGCATTTAGTAATATCAAGAACAAATATAATGTTCTGACCAATCCATGCGACCTCGCATCCTTTGGATGCTCGGTCCGATGCGAACTTGTTCGCTATGCTGTCGCCGTATAGAAAAAATGACTTCTCTTATGTGAGCAAGCTCCCAACGAGAAGTTATTTTTTATTTCTGCATGGCTTGTAGCTAACGTGGACAAAGGAAAGGCAGGAGTCTAGGGGATTAGCTCCTGCCACACTAAAGGGATATATAATCAAATTAAACCAGCAAGCTTTGATAATTTTTTGATTGACTTTTTAGAAACCATTTTTCCTTCAAACTCAATCAAATCTTCTGTCGAGCCGGTAAAAATATCGGCAGCGCCAGAGGCTTTTTTTAGTATGATTTTATCATCTTCGGTAAAAATATGTAACGATTCATGTTCTCCGATACCGAGTGATTTTCTAAGTTCCATCGGGAGAGTAATACGTCCTAATTTGTCTAGCTGTCTAGCAATTCCTGTATCTGTCATATTCATTACTCCTTTTGCTTATGTCGTCTTAAACGTGGCTATATAATAGCATGTTCATTTTAGATAGTCAATTAAAATATTATAAAAAAAAGATTAATTCCCTTTATAATAACATAAAAAAAGTATTAGATAAGAAAAAATTTCATATTGACATGATTTTACAATAACTTTACTACATACTGAATTATGAGTAAGAAGGTCTTTATTTTTGTAAAAAAAAGTGATAGAATTAGCATATCGGACGGAAAGGAGTGTTCTTATGAAAAGGAACAGGATATTGGGAAGTTTACTAATAATTGCATTGATGGTGGGAATCCTGCCGGGTACATCCATTTCAGCAAAAACGAAAATTTATCCTACGGTTGCCAGCGGAAACCGGGTAAAGTCAAATGATCAGGGCACGCTGGATTATTCAAATACCAGAGACGGATACGTCATGCTGAAGTATAATAAGGCAACCGGAAAGACAATTAAGGCTCAAGTGGAAGGACCGAATAAACGCATCTATACATACACATTACGGGCAAAGAAATATGAGGCGCTTCCTTTAACAGAGGGAAATGGAAAGTATAAGATTTCCCTGCTGTTGAATATTAGTGGAAATAGTTATGCGGTTGCTATGTCGGAAACGATTGACGTTATTTTATCCAGCCAGTTCGCACCGTATCTGAGACCGAACCAGTATGTAAACTTTAAGGCTTCCACAAAGGTGGTTAAGAAAGCGGCAAAGATTACAAAGAGCTGTAAAACGGATTTGTCAAAAGTGAAGAAAGTATATAAGTATGTTATTAAGACATTCAAATATGATAAAAAACTGGCGAAGAAGGTTAAAGTAGGGTATCTTCCAAATCTGAATAAAGTATATAAGAAAAAGAAGGGTATCTGCTTTGACTATGCAGCGGTTATGACTGCTATGCTGAGAAGCCAGGGGGTTCCGACGAAGCTGGTTATCGGCTATACTGGAAACGCATACCATGCGTGGATTAACGTTTACTCAAAGAAAAAGGGCTGGATAGCAGGGGCGATTTATTTCAATGGAAAGAAATGGAAGTTAATGGATCCTACTTTTGCTTCGACAAGTAAATCCAGTAAGTCTGTTATGAAATATATCGGAAATGGACGGAATTATAAGGCGAAGTATAGTTACTAAATTAAGCAGTTAGAAATTGAGGAGAAGTTCTGATTATGAGAAAAAGAACACTGAATAATGAATATGTTTCTGCTTTCTGTCTGGAGATGTCACTGCTTCTCCATGCTGGTATCAGTACAGAGGATGGACTGTATCTTTTATCAGAGGATGAAAGCGATAAGAAAAACAAAAAAATGCTGACAGACCTTGCGAATATGCTTTCAGAGGGAAGACCGCTTTCTGAGGCATTGCGTGAAGTAGGCAGATTTCCGAAATATGTAGGTGATATGGTAGAGACGGGAGAACAGTCGGGGCGGCTGGAGCAGTCTTTTCAGGCACTGTCCGCTTATTATGACAGACAGGTACAGCTGAGTAACCAGATTCGCAGTGCATTATTGTATCCTGTAATTTTGATGCTTCTGATGTTAGTGATTATTGTTGTCCTGCTCGTAAAAGTCCTGCCGATTTTCAATCAGGTATATGCACAGCTTGGCGGTACAATGAATGGTACGGCGCAGATGCTTTTAAAGCTGGGCAATGTACTCGGAAATGCGATGCCGGTACTTTGCGTCCTGCTTGGTGTTATTGTCCTTCTCGCAGCATTGTTAAGCTGCAGCGGGATGGTTCGCGGGGCAGTTCTCCATTTGTATAAAAAGATGTTCGGTGGTTTTGGCATTACGAGAAAGCTGGGCGAGGCAAGATTTGCATCGGCGATGGCAATGGGTATGCTGAGCGGTCTGAATACAGAAGAAGCATTCCGCACTGCCATGCTTTTTCAGGATGCCACGCAGAGAACGAAGAAACGATATGAGAATTGTTTGAAAATGCTTGAGGAAGGGGAGCCGCTTGCGGAATCTTTTAAGAAAGAGAAGATTTTAGAGGCAGCCTACTGCCGTATTTTGGATTTGGGGGCAAAGAGTGGTACTTCTGACACGGCGATGGAGGAAATTGCCAGAAGAATGGATGATAATGTACAGATGGCGATTGAGCGGAAGGTGGGAAGAATAGAGCCGACAATCGTTATTATCACTTCGATATTAGTAGGCATTATTCTGATTGCAGTTATGCTTCCATTGATAAATATTATGTCTTCAATTGGATAATGAAAGAAAGGCAGGCAGGTTTGCGAAGCACTTCAGAATGGGGGACAGGATGAGAAGCAGAGTTTTGAATTTTATAAAAATACTGATACTATTTGCTGTGCTGGCACTGGCAGTCTTTTTCTTGTGCAAGGGAGTGCAGAAGATGGGGAACGGACAGCAGGCGGAGGGGTTAAAGCAATTAGACAGTTCTATCCGCAAGGCGACGATGACCTGCTATGCGACGGAGGGAGTTTATCCGCCAAGCATACAGTATCTTAAGGATAAGTATGGAATTCAGATAGATGAAGGAAGATACACCGTTTTTTACGAGGTGTTCGGAGATAATATGATGCCGGATATTACCGTTATGGAGAGGCAGTAAGGGAAAGGGCATGGTTCTGATATGAAGGTAAAATTTCAAAAACACAATATTGAGGGTGCTTTTGTTCTGGTACTATTTGCTGTCTTTGCCGTGACCATTGTAGCGGTGCTGGCATTGGGGGCAAATAGCTATAAAAGTCTGGTGGAAAGAGACAACGAGGCATACAACAAGAGAATTATTACTTCCTATATATCTGCAAAGATACGCAGTAACGATTCGGAGGGAACCATTGCGGTCGGAGGTTTTGCCAAGCCGGGGCAGCAGGATGGGATTGACACACTGCATCTGTACCAGACGATAGAGGGACAAAAATTTGATATGAGAATTTATTATTATCAGGGATATATTTATGAACTCCTGACAATGGCCGATAATAATATTGAACCGGAGGCAGGGAATCCGATTATGGAAGCCAAGTCTCTTTCCTTTGAGAAGGAAGGGGAAGTTATTCGGATTTCATCCGTGGATGCAAATAACCTGTCAAATTCTGCGACAGTTGCAATCCGCAGTGGAAGCGGGGTGGCGTCATGAGTTATGAGAGGAGCAAAGCGCCGCTGGCACTGATGGAACAGATTATTATGATATTGGTTTTTGCATTGGCGTCTGCTGTATGCCTGCAGGCATTCGTGTATGCAGATAATCTGTCTGGTAATGGGACAAAAACAGAGACTGCATCTGTGAGAGCACAGACCGTGGCAGAGTATTGCAAGGCGAACCATGGTGATTTGGAAAAAGCAGCTTCTCTACTCAAAGGGGAGAGGACAGAAGAAGGGCTCTCGGTAGACTATCCGGAAGATAATTTAACAGTGCTTTTGAAAATAACGGAAAAGACCGATTTTCTTGAAAAGGCGACAGTTGAGGTCTGGGAAACGGATTCTCCGGATGACGGAGTTATCATTGACTATGCAGTTCCACTGTACTCCATTGATGTGGCATGGCAGAAGGGGGGAGGACAGAAATGAAAAAGAGTAAAATGTCCTTTACGACAGTAGGAGGAAGTTCGATTCTGACGATTTTTGCCGTACTTTGTTTTATTGTTTTTGCACTATTATCTTTATCGACAGCAAAGGCAAATAGTACACTCTCAAAAAAGTCGATTGATTCTGTGACTGCATATTACAAGGCAGATACACAGGCGGAGGAGATTCTGTCTAAGCTTAGGACCGGAGAAAAACCGGAGGGTGTTACCAAAGACGGAAACACGTATTCTTACACTTGTGACATGGACGAAAATCAAAAATTGCAAATAAAGGTTGAAATTACTGGAGATTCATATAAAATTAAGAAGTGGAAGAAGGCTTACACGGGAGAGTGGAAAGCAGATGATTCTATGAAAGTATGGGGCGGCATGGAAATTACGGAGTAGTGAAAGGAGACACTTATGACAGGGCTGGAAGATATTTTGCGAAAAGCAGTAGAGAACAGTGCTTCCGATATTTTTATAGTGGCTGGTGGGTATCTGAGTTATAAGCTGGCGGGCGAAATCTGCCCGATTGATGATTCTTCAAAGCTGACTCCTACCGATACAGTACAGCTTATAGATGAAATATATAATTATGCGAATCGTGATAAGGAGCATTTTCTGGAAGAAGGCGATGATGATTTTTCTTTTGCTGTTGAACAGCTCGCAAGATTCCGTGTCAACACTTATTTTCAGAGGGGTTCGCAGGCGGCAGTCATTCGTGTTGTTGCTTTTAGCATACCGGATTACCATGAGTTGGGGATTCCAGAGGATATTATTGGATTGTCGCGCCTGCTGCACGGCATGATTATTATATCCGGTACGGCGGGAAGTGGTAAATCTACGACACAGGCGTGTATTATTGATGCAATAAACTCCGAGCGTGAAGCACACATTGTCACGCTGGAGGATCCGATTGAGTATCTGCACAAAAATAAACATTCGCTTATCAGCCAGCGAGAGATTGCGATTGACACAGATAATTACCTGACCGGGCTGCGTGCCTGTCTTCGTCAGGCTCCGGACGTCATTCTTTTGGGTGAGATGCGTGACGCGGAGACGATACGGACGGCGATGACTGCGGCAGAGACGGGACATCTCGTTATTGCGACGCTGCACACAAAGGGAGCGGTCAACACGATTGACCGTATTGTAGATTCGTTTCCGGCAGATCAGCAGGAACAGATAAAGATTCAGCTTTCTCTGGTGCTCGACAGCATTGTCTCACAGCAGCTTCTGCCGAGAAAGGGCGGCGGCATGGTGCCGGCGGTTGAGATTATGAAGACAACTCCTGCAATCAGTAATATGATTCGTGACAGTAAAAATTACCAGATTGATAATGTGATTCAGACGTCGGGAAATCTGGGGATGATTTCGATGGACCAGTCCATCTTGGCGTTGTACCAAAAAGGCGAGATTACGGAAGAGACGGCAACGATATTTGCAACGAATCCGGATCAGATTAAGAGAAAGCTGGGAAGATAGGGTTGCAGAATTGGCATAAGTATGATATGATTTGAGTAGAATAAGGATGGTAGTGCATTACCATTTTGGTTTGAGCGAAAGCTCTTTGGACCACCGCAGGCGGGAAGAATTTCCCGCCATTTCTATATACACAGGAGATATAAATGAAGGAGCTGAGTATTTTTATTGATGAATCAGGAGATTTTGGAGAAATAAAGGAACGTCCAGCATATTATCTAGTAACTTTTGTTTTTCATAATCAAGTGGATGATATAACCTCTCAAGTGTTTAAGCTGGAAGAAAGCGTGCGAGTTTCAGGCTTTAATTTGGAGTATATACATACCGGCCCGTTAATCCGGAGGGAAAAGGTATTTGCAAAATATTCTATTGATGAGAGAAGAAAGCTATTGTACAAAATGCTTAATTTTGTTAATTCATGTCCTATTTCATGTTTGACAATTTCTGTAGACAGAAAGGAAGCAGTGGATAAAATTACATTATCCGGTAAGCTTGCAAAGTTAATATATGCCTCAATAATGAAATATCAGAAATTTTTTATAGATTTTGATAAGATTATTGTTTATTATGATAATGGGCAGAGTGAGCTGAGTACAATTTTAAATGCGGTTTTTTCTATTCAATTTTCAAATGTTGAATTTAGGAAAGCTGAGCCACAGAAATACCGATTATTACAGGTGGCAGATTTTGTTTGTTCTATGGAATTACTAAAAATTAAGAGAAATGAGAAACGTTTAAGTAATTCAGAAAAAGCATTTTTTTACAAACCACAGGAGTTAAAGAAAACTTTTCTTAAAAGTGTTGAAAAAAAGAATATTAGAAATACTGCCACCGGGTAGAATGATGCGGAAAGCATTCGTGAGCATATCGTTAGGTCTGAGAAGATATGTGGAGCGGGTGCTTTTTTTATAAAAGGAAGGATGGAGGAAAAGATGAAAAACAAAAATCCGTTTAAGCGATTAACTAAATTTGAGTGGGGATTGTGGATAGTTTCTGTGCTCGTCGTAAGCATATCTTTTATGACTGCAGGAAATGTTTCTTATCTGACGCTGATTGCCTCACTGACGGGGGTGACTGCACTGGTATTTGTCTCAAAGGGAGATGTGGCAGGGCAGGTCCTGACTGTGCTTTTTTCCCTGTTATATGCCGTGATATCGTATCAATTCCGGTATTTCGGGGAGATGATTACCTATCTTGGCATGTCGGCGCCGATTGCTGCAATGTCTGTTGTGTCATGGTTGAGAAACCCATATCAGGACACGGCAGAGGTTAAGGTTCACAGGCTGAACCGGGGGCAGTTTGTCCGCCTTGTGGTGTTTACCGCTTTAGTAACATGGGGATTTTATTATATATTGGCAGCGTTTGGCACAAATAACTTGTTCATGAGCACTGTGTCGATTGCGACGAGTTTTTCTGCGTCCTACCTTATGCTGTACCGCAGTCCATGGTATGCACTGGCTTATGCGGGAAACGACATTGTACTGATTGTACTGTGGGTTTTGGCGACGCTCGCGGACCGTTCGTTTCTGCCAATGATTGTATGCTTTGTTATGTTCTTTTTCAATGATATATATGGGTTTTTGAACTGGAGAAAAATGCGGGCACGGCAGAGGGGATAGAAATTTCGTTACCATTTGAAAGGTATTTGTTACATTTGGCAGCGAGAGTAAATTTTTTGCACCGATATAAAAAATAGAGAAACCGGCATAGTGATAGGCTGCCGGAATAAATGCGGAAAGAGGTGCGACAATGTATAATACAATCAATGCAGAGTATATGTTTGGAAAATATCTCAGCAATCAGAAAAAAGCGAAGTCAGCGGGCGAAAAAGCACAGACAGGAGACTTTTTGGAGGAAGTAGGGAAAAAGCTGGAGGCAGAAGCGGTATCACAGACAGAGGCAGTTACATTAGAGGATATGCTCCGGGCAAAATATCCGGGAATTACCTACCATGTTTTTGACGCCAGCAGCAGCTACTGGCGGACGCGGAATGATTATCCGCATTATCTTTTATATCAGGACGGGCCGGAAGCGGCAGAACAGATAGAAAACTGGAAACCGCAGGGAGCGAATCCGAATTATTCAGATTCGAAAGAAATTCGTGCGCTTGGCTCTGTACCACCGGGAAGCAAGGCGGTTGTTATTCACCCGAAAGTGCAGGAGCGCATGGAGAGGGAACCGGAATATGCAAAAGAAATTATGGAGCGCATCGAGACGTGGTTTACCTTTGATTTGCTGAGAAATGAGGCGATTATGCCGGGACATTCGGCAGAGTTATCACAGTGCGTTGCGATTGGCGAGGACGGCAGCATAACCAATGCGGTAACATCCAGCCAGCCGCGGATTACTTATTCCGGCGATACAGAAGGAAAAAAGGATTTCTGGGAGGTAAGGGCAAACCGACATGCTCGTTTTATGAGACTGTGGCAGGAAAAACAGATTGCACATGGGCAGGAGATATCGCAGCAGTTTGCTGCGTTGGGGGCACAGTCGGCAAAGGCAAAGCTCGCGGAAATGCTACGGGGCGACAGCCTGAAAAATATTTTTGGCTCCACGATGGCAGGAGTGACAACGGATGAGGTTCTTAATTCCACAAGAGAATTAGTATTTGGATAATAAAGTTTTTAATAAAGTTGGACGATATATACAATAGCAACGGATGGCAGTTGTTTTCAATGGATGGAATATTTTTACGATGTGAAATCCAAATTGAAAACAACCGCTTTTTTGTTGGGAAAAAACAGAAGCCGCTTGGACCTTTCCGGAGAGCGGCGCAGTCTGGAATGACAGAAGGACTGCAGAAAGGAGAAAAGGATGAATATTGCAGAAGCTGTCGGTCGTTCAGCAGGCGATTTGACAGAAAGCGGTACCGGTTCATGCAGTGGCACACAGCTTACGACAAGCTTGTTTTCGCAATTGATTCAGGAAAAGAAAGAAGAATTCATTGTGAAGCTGAAAACCGGGACGACAGAGCCAAGCTATCAGATTGGCGCGGGTTCCTACACAGAAAAGGAGTGGGACAAAATTATAAAGGGCTTTGACAAGGCAGAGGAAGCCCTTCGGAAGGCGGCAGGGCTGGATGAAGATAAGCCAAAGAAAATTTCGGAACAAGAGAAGGCAAAGAACAAGAATACAGAGGACGAAAAAACGCCGGAGGAGGTAGCTGCCGGTATATTGACCTCTGAAACGACATCCTGCACATATCCGTCGTCAAAACCAGAGAAGGAAGATACGCAATATATTACCTGTTATCAGGCAGACGGAATTTTTTGCTGGAAAAAGGGACAGTCAGAGATTGAGTGGGAGATAAAATTAGATGAGTCCCAGTATGAAAAGGTAATGGCTTTTTTGAACAGGTTTGATTCTAAAGAGAATCTGCGTTTTGCCTGCCATGAAAATTTCTGGCAGGATTTTCTGGATGACAAGATTGACATAGAGGATTTCATGAACTATCTTGACAGCAAAGTGGTAAATGGTGTGCCACAGTATGCGGTTGAGACGGAGAACGGCACATATATTGACAGAGAAGCGGTTAAATACTGCTGGTACATGAATGAACCCGGTCTTTTTAATCTGATTGCGACAACGTCAGAGGAGTTTTTTGAGTATCAGAGGCAGCAGATTGAGAAGCTTGAGTCGGAAAGGGGCGACGACTGGGTGGCATGGTATTATAGGAAGCATCCGGATGAAGTAGGAAAGCGGAACATGAAGTATCAGGGTAAGTTGTACACAATGGAAGAATTATATTATCTGTGGACGGAGGAAGTGTCAGAGTTATTTGGTCAGGCGAAATAATGCCGGTTCCAAATGGAAGGATTTACGAAAAATTAGAAATTTTTTAATGGTGTCGTTTTACGTCTCTAAATGCTATGGAAAATGGTTGTTTCCTGAATCTAGAGGCGCAAAACGACACTTGACTTTACACAGGAAAAAGCGTATACTTGATAGTACAAAGCTTTGTTTTGTCCATAGTATTTTGATTTAACTATTTTTTTATTGTTAGAATAAAATGAGAAGTATATAATATAAATGGAAAGGTTTTCAACAGCTGGATAATTGCTATAGGAGTTAAAGTATGTTTTTGTAAAGTAAGTAAAGCAGTAAGTGCTAGTTTTATAATAGATAGATGGAGGTGGTTGATATGTGCGTTGTTTCAATAAATGTTCCAGAAGAAATATTGTTGGATCTGCATGAAAATGAAGATGACTTTGCAACATATACGAAATGTATGTTAGCTATAGATTTATATAAAAATAAAAAGATATCTTTGGGATACTGTGCAGATATAGCAGACATGACAAAAGAAGATTTCATAAAATATCTTGGACAGAACGATATATCTATATTTTCTTTTAAAGATGAAGAAGAATTTTTGGAGGAATTAGCAAATGCGTAGGGTAATAGTGAATACTACGCCTTTAATTGCACTGTGCCATATAGGACAGCTTGATTTGCTGAAAAAAATGTATGGTGAAATAATGATTCCGCAAGCGGTATATAGGGAGTTGTCACAAAAGAAAGAATCTATATGCAAGAAACAAGTGGATTCTTCGCTTGATTGGATTTATGTGGAAGAAATAGAAAACCAGATGGCAAAATCTATGTTTAAAACTCAATTGCACGATGGCGAAGTAGAGGTTATGATTTTAGCAAAAGAGAGGCATGCAGATATTGTTATTATAGATGATGCGAATGCGAAAAAACATGCAAAATACTTAAAACTACCAGTAACGGGTACACTTGGTGTTTTGATAAAGGCAAAAAGACAGGGATATATAAGTGAGCTAAAACCTATTATACAAGAAATGATTGATAAAAATATTTATATATCTGAGAAACTTATGAGACTATGCCTAGAGCAGGTGAATGAAGATTTCATAGAATAAGGATGGGAGGTTGAAAATGAAGCGTATCATTCTTACAGCAATTATATTTCTAATTATAGGTGGTGCTGCCGGATATTTCTTAAATCCGGTAATCAATAAGAAGTCGGCACCTACCGATATACCGGCGTCAATGCCGGAACCGGGCAAACAGCCGGAGTCCGGTTTTATTCCACCGGAGAAAAAAGAAGGTAATGATGACGAGCGTCAGGATAAAGAACTTAGAGAAAACGAATCTATCGGTAGGATTGACTATCCTTTAATTGACATCTATTTTGAGGAAGAAAAGACTTACAAGATAACGGTTCAGGAATATGGAAAAGGAATAGCTGCCAAAGGAGAAGAAGAAAGTAAGAAATATAGGGAGTATGAGGATAAGGGCAAATTTTTCCAGTTCAATAAGGAAAGTTTTTCCATTATAACAGGTCCGTCCGGACGAGGCACGACACCGTCTTATATTTTAAAAGTGTACGAGGGTAAGAAATGTATTAAGACGATAGATTGTTTTCGTATTCGGGAAGGCATTCTTGATAATAAATGGTAGAAACCGATATTGAGATAAATAGGGGAGACGGAATTAAGGTCAACGGAAGGATAATTGTGATAGAAGGAAAAAAGCTGGAAAGTACGGAGGTAACAGGAAGAATGGAGAAAGATAATATACAGCTTTTTGAAGACCAGAAAATCAGAACTGCTTGGGACGAAAAAAAAGAGGAATGGTATTTTTCTGTTGTTGATGTTGTTGCAGTGCTTACGGAAAGTAAAGATCCGGCAGCATATTGGAGAAAACTGAAACAGCGTTTGAAGGCAGAGGGAAACGAAACCGTGACAATTTGTCACGGTTTGAAAATGACCGCAGCAGATGGCAAGAAAAGAATAACCGATGTTACAACAACAGAACAGCTTTTGCGTATCATCCAGTCAATTCCCTCGTCAAAGGCAGAACCGTTTAAACTATGGCTTGCTGAAGTTGGGAGAGAGCGAATTGAGGAGACGATTGATCCAGAACAGGCAATTGACCGTGCACTTGAAACATACCAAAAAAAGGGATATAGTGATGCGTGGATTCATCAAAGGATTCTTTCTATCCGTGTCAGAAATGCCCTTACGGATGAATGGCAGAAAAACGGAGTCCGGCAGGGCAGAGAGTATGCTATTCTTACTGATGAGATAACAAAAGCATGGTCGGGCATAAGTACGAGGCAGTATAAAAATCTCAAAGGGTTGAAGAAAGAAAATCTCCGCGACAATATGTCGGATATGGAATTGATTTTGAATATGCTTGCGGAATCCACTTCAACGGAGATATCGAAACAGCAAAAGCCTTCTACTTTTGCTGAGAATATGGAAGTGGCTCGTTCAGGTGGAGAGGCGGCTGCCGAAGCGAGAAAGGCGGTAGAATCACGAACAGGCGCATCGGTAATTACATCGAAAAATGCAGCAGAACTTAACACTGTTGTTACGAATGTAATAGAAGAAATTGCAGAAGCCGGTGGAAAAGAAAAGAATGATATATGATTTCCATTAATGAAGTTGATTTATATAATTTAAACTATGTATGTGATAATATTTTTGGAGAAGAAAGTTTTTTGGTAAAAATGATATGGCAATCAACATCAGGGTTAATAAAGGAATAGAAATAAAAACTGTAACGGAGTATGTTTTAGTGTATGCAAGAGACAAGAGTAATTGTAAAATTTCAGGGAAGGCATTCTTGATAATAAATGGAAAAGTTAAAAAAGAAAAAATGGGGATATTAAGAAGGTCCTATTGCAAAAATGCAGTAGGACTTTTTTTAATTGCTGTATTTCAAAAAAATTGTAAGGAGGAATAGCAAATGGGTAATATATATGGGTATGTGCGTGTTTCAAGCATAGAACAAAATGAAGACCGCCAGATTATTGCATTAAAGAAAACAGGAGTTCATGACAGCCATATTTTTATGGATAAACAGTCCGGAAAAGATTTTCACAGGGCAAATTACGTGAAACTGGTATCACAATTACGGGAGGGAGATTTGCTCTATATCGTGAGCATTGATCGTCTGGGACGCAACTATGTGGAGATACAAAACCAGTGGCGTATGCTCACAAAGGAAATCGGCATTGATATTTGTGTGATAGATATGCCACTCCTTGATACGAGAAATGGGAAAGACCTTATGGGGACATTTATTGCGGATTTAGTATTGCAGATACTCTCTTTTGTTGCAGAAAGTGAAAGGGAAAATATACGTAAGCGACAGGAACAGGGAATTGCAGCGGCAAAAAAGCGTGGTGTGCGGTTTGGCAGACCAGAATCTAAAGTGCCGGATAATTTTCAAAGTATTGTAAAATTATGGGAACGAGGAAATATCAAATTAGAAGAAGTTTTGGAAAAGTGCAAAATGAGTAAATCAACTTTTTATCGAAAACTTCGAGAAATGCAACTAAAACAAGGGGATAAATCCGCATAAGATAAGCAGATAAGAATAGTTTTAAAGTGTCAAAAGGTGTACTTTTTGACACTATGGCTGCGAGAAATATTTTACTACATTTTTTTATCTGGAGCAAGAAAAATTTTAATTTTTAGGTGCCAATAGATAAAATATTTACTGTTTTTGTTGTTTTTATGCTCAAGTACATATCTAGGGAAATGATGTCAAAAAGTACACCTTTTGATAATGATTATTTAATACGAAAAAAATATTTGACTTTTGAGGAGGAGCAAAATGAAACTTACAAACAAAATTTCAGTATTACTAGTGCTTGCACTCACTGTTAATGGGATAACATTCATCAATCCTACCAGTGCCAGTGCCGCAAAAAAAGTGTCGCTCAGTACAAAAAAGCTGACGGTCAAGGTAGGGCAGTCTAAGAAGCTGAAACTGAAAAACAACAAGAAGAAAGCAACATGGAAAGTCCTTTCCGGTAAAAAGAACATTACCCTGAAAAGCAAGAAAAAGACAGGAGTAACTGTGGTAGGCAAGAAGAAAGGCTCAGCAAAGGTACAGGCAAAAATCGGAAAGAAGAAGTACGCCTGTAAAGTGACGGTTAAGGCAAAAAAGGCAAAACCTACACCAAAACCAACCCCGAAGCCGACAGCAAAATCCACACCAAAACCAACAACCAAACCGACAAAAACACCGGGACAGGATGTATTGACTTTGTATTATAATGGTAAGAATGAGGAGGATATTAGGAATATAGCACACAGTTCAAAGATACCTGTTCATCTTATTGTGGAAGATGGTGTGACCAGCATAAGTAGATATGCGGTTAGTGATTGCAGTGAACTGACAAGCATTACGATACCAGCCAGTGTGACCAGCATTGGGGAGGGTGTATTTTGTGGTTGTGGTAACCTGACCAGCATTACAGTTGCAGAGGGAAATAGAACATATGATAGTCGGAATAATTGTAATGCAATTATTGAGACTGACACGAATACTTTAATTAGAGGTTGTAAAAACACGATGATACCAGCCAGTGTGACCAGCATTGGGAAGTTTGCATTTTATCATTGTGATGGACTGACCAATATCACAATATCCGATAGTGTAATCAGTATTGGGGATAGGGCATTTATGGCGTGTAGAGAACTGACCAGTATCACGATACCCGATAGTGTGACTAGCATCGGAGAGGGAGTATTTTATGCTTGCAGTGTATTAGCCAGTATCACGATACCCGATAGTGTGACCAGCATAGGAGAATGGGCGTTTAGGGATTGTAGTGGGCTGAATAACATCACGATGTCTAATAATGTAACTAATATAGGAGAGTTTACATTTCTTGACTGCAGTAGCTTGACCAGTATCACGATACCAGCTAGCGTGACCAGTATAGGGAGGGAGGCCTTTGATGGTTGCGGTAACCTGACCAGCATTACAGTCGCAGAGGGAAATAGCATATATGATAGTCGGGATAATTGCAATGCAGTTATTGAGACCGACACGAATACTTTAATTAGAGGTTGTAAAAACACGGCGATACCCGATAACGTGACCAGTATAGGGGATAGGGCATTTATGGCGTGTAGAGAACTGACCAGTATCACGATACCAGCCAGCGTGACCAGCATAGGGAGAGCCGTATTTAAAAGCTGCAGTGGACTGACCAGTATCACAGTTGCAGAAGGAAATAGAATATATGATAGTCGGAATAATTGCAATGCAATTATTGAGACTGACACAAATATTTTAATTGCAGGTTGTAAAAATACGGTGATACCCGATAACGTGACCAGTATAGGTGTGTGTGCATTTATGGGTTGCAGTAAACTGACCAGTATCACGATACCTGACAGCGTGCTTAGTATCATGGATGGTGCATTTTATGATTGCATTAGCTTGACCAGCATCACAATAGGAAGGGGCGTGAACTATATTAGTGACGCGGATACATTTGGAGATCATGAATTACAAGGACATTCTGCTCCACTGACCAGCATCAAATGGAATGGCAACACCTATGCAAGCCTAAGAGAATTTTTCAGAGATTTCTATAAGAAATATGATTATGATATATAGATAAAGGAGCAAAACAAAATGAAAAAATGCAAAAAAATAATGGCGCTTCTGCTTGCTGTAGCGTTGACAGTGAGTAGTATAGCCCTCACAAACCCGACCAGTGCCAGTGCCGCAAAAAAAGTGTCGCTCAGTACAAAAAAGCTAACTGTCAAGGTAGGGCAGTCTAAGAAACTGAAACTGAAAAACAACAAAAAGAAAGCAACATGGAAAGTCCTTTCCGGTAAAAAGAACATTACCCTGAAAGGCAAGAAAAAGACAGGAGTAACTGTGGTAGGCAAGAAGAAGGGCTCAGCAAAGGTACAGGCAAAAATCGGAAAGAAGAAGTACGCCTGTAAAGTGACGGTTAAGTCGGCTACAGTGAATGGTGTGTTGAAGTTACATTATAACGGCAAGAATCTTGATGAAGTTATGGAACAAGTGGAAAATACAGATGCATCTGTTCATATTATTGTGGATAAGGGTGTGAAAAAAATAGGAAAACAGGCATTTAGGTTTCCTAAAAACGTGAAGAAAGTCACGATACCCAACAGCGTGACCAAAATAGGAGAAGGAGCGTTTTGGGACAGCGAGGGACTGACGAGCATCACGATACCAGCCAGCGTAACCCATATCGGAGATTATGCATTTGCCGGCTGCAGCAGGCTGACCAAAATCACAGTTGCCAAGAAAAACCGTACATATAATAGCCGGGGAAATTGCAATGCAATTATTAAGACTAAGACAAATGCTTTAATTGCAGGCTGTAAAAACACTAAGATACCAGATAGTGTGACTAGTATCGGAAGTGGTGCATTTGAGGGTTGCTATGGACTGACTAAAATTACGATACCGAACAGAGTGACCAGAATAGAAAATAGTGCATTTCGATATTGCAATAAACTGACTAGAATAACGATACCGAACAGAGTGACCAGCATTGAAGCATGGGCGTTTAGTGGTTGTGGACTAACCAGTATCACGATACCAGCCAGCGTGACCAGAATAGAAAAAGAGGCATTTCTCTGTGGCGTTAAGAAAATCACAGTTGCCAATGGAAACCGTAAATATGATAGTCGAAATAACTGTAATGCAATTATTGAGACAGGTACGAATACTTTGATTACAGGTTGTATAAGTACTAAGATACCAGATAGCGTGACTAGAATCGGGGATTGGGCATTTTGGGGCTGCGGACTGACGAGTATCACGATACCAGCCAGCGTGACCAGCATTGGAAAAGAAACATTTACATATTGCGATAGACTGACCAGCATCAAATGGAAGGGCAAAACTTACCCTAGTGTTGATGCGTTCTGGAAAGCATTCAAACCTTGAGATGGTCAGGCATTTTTACGACAATAATCCAAAGGAATTATCTTGGCAGGATGGCAAGGAGAATAACTGATGATGAGGACAAATGTACTGGAATATCTGGAAGAAACGGCAGAGCGTGTTCCTGAAAAGATAGCTTTTGCCGATGAGGAGACCTCGCTTTCTTTTTGTGAATTTGAAGAAAGGGCAAAGAAGACAGGTACATATTTTGCAGAGAAGGGAATACAGCGGGAACCCATTATAGTTTATATGAAGAAATCACCAGATATTCTGTCTGCTTTTTTCGGTGTAGTATATGCCGGGGGTTTTTATGTGCCAATAGATGAAGAAATGCCGGATAGACGGATTGAATTGATTTTGGAAAATACACAGGCAAGGTATTTAATCTGTGATGATGAAACGGTTAAAAAGGCACAGGGATTCAGCTTTAAAAATAACATAGTTTTGTATTCCGATATAATCAGAGCAAATAAGGATGAAAAAATATTAGCGGAAATCCGTAAAAATTCTTTGGATATTGATCCGGTCTGCATATTCTACACCTCCGGTTCGACGGGGCGCCCTAAGGGAGTAGTGAGCTGCCACAGGGGTATTATTGATTATGTGGAGAGGCTGTCAGAGGCGGTGGGTTTTGATGAGGATTGTATCTTTGCAAACCAGACGCCGCTGTATTGGGATGCCAGCATGAAAGAAATATATGCGACGCTAAAGTATGGCGCAACGACATATTTAGTGCCTAAAAGTCTGTTTATGTTTCCGGTTAAGCTTGTAGAATATTTGAACAGATATCAGGTTAATACCGTGTGCTGGGTAGTTTCTGCCCTGACAATGATATCGGCGTTTGGAACATTTGATATTGCAAAGCCAAAATTTCTCAAAAGGGTTACCTTCTGCGGTGAAGTATTTCCCGTCAGGCAATTTAATATATGGAAGAAAACATTACCGGACGTCGGATTTTATAATTTGTATGGACCTACGGAGGCGACCGGGGTAAGTACATATTATCATGCAGACCGGTTTTTTGGAGAGGAGGAGGTTATCCCTATCGGAAAGCCCTTTACCAATACACAGATTTTGCTTTTAAATGAAAAAGGCAGGAAGGTAGAAGATGGGACGGTAGGTGAAATCTGTATTCGTGGTTCGGGGGTGACATTAGGCTACTACAATGAATGGGATACGACGGAGAGTGTTTATACGCAGAATCCATTGAATCCATATTACCATGACCGTATTTATCATACAGGGGATTTGGCGTATCTAAATGATGAGGGAAATTTTGTTTTTGTATCCCGGCAGGATTACCAGATTAAGCATATGGGACACCGTATTGAGTTGGGAGAGATAGAAGCAGATGCAGGAATGGTGGAAGGAGTGTACCGCTGCTGCTGCATTTATGTGAAGGAGAAAAATAAGATTGTCCTATTTTATGAAGGGAAAATAGATAAAAAATTATTGACGAGAAAGTTACGGGAACGTCTGCCGCAGTATATGCTGCCAAATGCAATTATGCCGGTTACCCATTTACCGTTGCTGTCAAATGGTAAACTGGACCGTCAACAAATGCAGGAAATATATTTGAAACATCTGTCTGAAAAAAGAAAAAAATCGTAAGCAGAAGGAGAGACAAATGAATGAAAAAGAAGTAATGCAAAGTGTACTGGATATTCTACAGGAACTTCACGTAGATATTGATTTTGAAAAACAGGAAAAAATGGTAGATGATAAAATTTTAGATTCCTTTGATCTGGTAACGCTTGTCACAGAATTAGGGGAAGAATTTGACGTGGAGATTACTGCGGGAGATTTCGTGGCAGAGAACTTTAATTCTGTAGAGCGCCTTACACGCATGGTAGTCCGGCTGTTGGACGAATAATTAAATAGCAAAAAAATTAAGAAAAGAGAAGAAACATGATAAAACAGGACGTAAAAAAACAAGACATGACAAAACTGTGCAGGACGGGAGGCTGCCTCGTACTAATATTATTTTCAGCAATCAGTTTGCATATCGGAGTGGGAGCAGACAAAGTGATGGCAAAGACCGTCCCTTCCGGAATTTCAGCAAAATCCGTCAAGGTAGGTAAACAGATTAGGATTAAGAGCAGTAAAAAGAATGTGGTTTTCAAAAGCAGCAACACAAGCATCGCAAGTGTAGATGCAAAGGGAATTATTACTGGCAAGAAGAAGGGAAAGGTCAGAATAAGTGCCAAGTGTAAAGGATATAAGAAAAAAACATATTTGCTCACTGTAAAAAAGAATTCTTATAAACCATCATGTCTGCCAGTTACTTTTTCAGAAATTTCTATGAAAGATGTGCAGATGAAAAACGATGGGGCAGGGAATCCCATATACTATGCACGGATTCGCAATAAATCGAAAAAAGGAAAAATTAAAAAAATTATCTATTATTACGAAATACAGGAAATGAAAGAAGTGCAGGATATCGTTTCCGGCGCTGCTGTGACAGTACCGTCCGAGCCACAGGTGCAAAAGACAAATGTAACATTGACAGCGGTAAATATTGCGGCAGGGAAAACCTCCTCTCTTGTCCGGTGTAAGGGTGACTACACAGGGCAGACATCCAACATGAGGCTGCTTCGAATTGATTTGTATACAGGCGACGCCCGGTATCGGTATTCGGCTTCTCCGGAAACCTATTCTTTTCAGTGGGGAACCCGGGATAAGAAAGCCCCTAAAATTAAGGGGCTGGTAAAGAAAAAAAGTGATACGGGAAACAACGATATTTTTCGTGTATATTATTCCGACAAGAAAAACAGCTATAACTTTAAGAGCTTTGTATCAGCTGTGGATGACAGAGATGGCAGAGTTAAGGTAAAGGCAGACACGAGTAAAATAAACTGGAGAAAGAGTGGAACATATAAGCTATATTTTACGGCGAAGGATAAGGCGGGAAATATAGCGAAGTCATGGGCAAAAGTCCAAGTCATTGTTCCCGGGACGGCAGAAAGCATTGCGGATGAAGTGCTCCGTTCTATTACGAGGACCAAATGGTCGGACAGCAGGAAGGCGAAAGCTATTTACCGATACATTAGGGGCAGCTTCGGCTATGTAAACAGCTCTGCACACACACATTGGCGCACTTCTGCAACCAAAGGAATCCGGTATCATTCCGGAGACTGTTATACTTATTATTCCGTCGCCCGGCTGCTTTTGACCAGAGCCGGAATCCCAAATGTAATGATTAAGCGTTATCCGACTACCTATGGGCGGCATTTCTGGAATCTCGTCTATGTCAGAGGAGGGTGGTATCATTTTGATACGACGCCGCGCACCCGGAGGGGGAATTTTTGCCTTAAGACGGATGCGCAGCTCCGGCATTATTCCAGTGGATATACGTTTAGTTTTATCAAAAAATTGTATCCGGCGCGGGCAACAAAAATCATCAATACTACACCATGATAATGAGGAACAAAGTTTTTCAAAGGAAAGAGAGTTTAGATATAATGAGTAGGAAAAAATTACTATGTTGTATAACAGCAGGAGTGATTGGTTTTCTTATAGCGGCATTGCTTTGTGTGGTGTTGTATCGGAATCATCACTATAAGGCGTGTTGGTTTGAGGGAACAGTAATCAACGGCTTGGATGTATCCGGTCAGACAATGCAGGAATCGCAGGAGACAGTAGTAAAAAACTTTCGGGATTTTTCAATAACCATAAAAGGGCGGAAAAACGGATGCCTTGTAATTCAGGGAAAGGACATTGATTATTCGCTGAGAGCCGGCTCCGGCTGGGAGAAGCTTTTCGACAAACAGCATAAAAGTTTTTCTCTCCTTAATATTGGCGGGGAGTGCTCTGTGAATTTTGACGTTTCCTATGATACAGAAAAATTAAAGACATTGTTGTTAGAATCAGAACTGGTAGCGGGAAGCGGGAAATACAAAATTCAAAACCCGATATCTGCCCATGCCGGCTATGACAAGGAGAAGGCACAGTGTGTCTGTATAAAAGAAGTAAAGGGGAATAAAATTTTGCCAAAGAAGCTGCTGGCGGCGACAGAGCAGGCGCTGCGGCAGGCAAAGACAGAGCTTGATATAGAGGATGAAAAGGCATATCCCGGAGTATATGAGGAACCACCTGTTACTTCGGAGGACAAAGAATTGGTGGAAGAAATTGCCCTGTGCAATAATGCGATAATCCGTTTTATCAATTTTCGCGTAGGAGAGGGAATAGAGGAGACGATTACGCCAAAGCAGATTGCGAAATGGGTTACCTATAAAAATGGTAAAATTAAATATAAAAATAAAGCTATTAAAGCGTGGGCTGACAAGTTTTCTGCCAGATACAGTACCGTTGGAAATACAAGGACGATTTTATCACACACGGGAAAAAAGGTTAAGATTTATGGCGGAGATTATGGATGGCTGGTAGATTCGGCAAAGACGCTGAAACAAATTAAAAAAGCTTTGATGTCGAAAGTCAGCCGGTCATTGACAGAAGCATACATATCAAACCCGAAGGCTTCAAATAAAAAAGCGTTGACATTTAAAAAGAAGGTTTCGTACCTGAACACGGCGCATAAACGGAGTTTTGGCAAATCAGCCCGGGATTGGGACAAGAAGAATTATACGGAAATATCACTCAGCGAGCAGATGGTATATGTATTTAGGAAGGGAAAGGTGGCGTTTTCATGCCGCTGTATATCCGGACTGCCGGTAGAAAAGAGGATTACCCGAACAGGAGCTTATTATATTAAGGAACACAGACCGGAGTATACAATGACCGGAGATGACTATTCCACACATGTAAGGTTTTGGGTGCGTATTACATGGACAGGAACAGGATTTCATCCGGCGACATGGCAGCCGTGGTCGCGCTGGAGCAAAACCCTTTACATGAAAAAAGGTTCCCATGGCTGTATCAATCTTTCTCCGCCGGACGCAGAGAAGATTTATCACATGGTGGCGTACCGCGAGGCAGTATTTATTCATCGGTAAAATACAGACAGCTATCAGACAGGAGAATTATTGTGTTTACTTCATATGAATTTATAGTTTTTATATCCGTATGTTTTGTGCTCTATTATCTGATTCCCAAAAGGATGCAGCCTTATATGCTGCTTATCGCCAGTTATTTAATTTATTTTTCAATCAACGCGTACTATCCGGTCTATCTTTTAGCGACAACATTGACGGTGTACCTGACGGGGAATTTGATTTGGCAAATGAAGCGAAAGCAGACGGAGCACCTCAAAGAGCACAGGGCAGAAATGTCAAGGGAGGAGCGCAGACAGTATAAGAAGAACTATGAAAGAAAGATGAGAGGGGTACTGGTGCTTTGTCTCCTTATCAATCTGGGGATTTTGGCGGTAACGAAATATACTAATTTTTTTATACAAAATGTAAATGCATGGTTTCATTTCTTTGGCAGCAGTAGGGAATGGATCTTTCGGGATATGCTGGTGCCGCTTGGTATTTCCTTTTATACCTTTCAGTCTATCGGATATCTGCTAGATGTGTATTGGGGGAGAGGAGAAGCGCAGACGAATATTTTAAAGTTTGCATTGTTTACTTCCTTTTTCCCGCAGCTGGGACAGGGACCGATTAGCCGGTATCACGACTTGTCCCGGACATTGTATAAATTTCACAGATGGGACTGGAAAAATATCCGGTTTGGACTGGAACGTATGCTTTGGGGATATTTTAAAAAATTAGTGATTGCGGACAGGATATCAGCGGCTGTTTCCCTGCTCACGGGCGAGCCGGAATATTATACCGGCGGGTTTGTCTTTGTGGGAATGATTTTTTATGCCATAGAGCTGTACGCAGATTTTACCGGGGGAATTGATATTACAATCGGTATCGCACAAGTATTTGGCATCACGATTACAGAAAACTTTGAGCGTCCTTTTTTTTCAAAAAATATTGCTGAATATTGGAGACGCTGGCATATAACAATGGGAACATGGTTTCGCGACTATGTATTTTATCCGCTCAGTATCAGTCGTCCGTTTAAACGCATGACGACATTTATGAAAAAACATTTTGGAATGAGTGCGGCAAAGAGAAGCTCTGTCTATGTGGCGACGATTACGGTCTGGATAACGACAGGAATCTGGCATGGGGCGAATTGGAGATATGTTGTCTGGGGACTGTGCAACGGGGTAATTATTTTAATATCGGAAGAATTATCACCACTATACAAGCGATTTCATAATCGTTTTCCCAAACTGGGAAAGACATGGGGGTATCGTGCTTTTCAGATTGCAAGGACTTTTCTCCTAATGTGTTGTTTGCGGATATTTGACAGATACGGCAGTTGCCGTCAGGCATTAAAAGCATTTGTCCATATGTTTACGGAGTTTGATATTTCTGCGTTGACAAAACAGGAATTTTTGGAGCTTGGGATGACAGTAGCGGACTATGGAATTATTTTTGCCGGTATATTGTTGATATTTACCGTCAGTATGATTGGAAGGCGGCAATCGGTGCGTGAATGGCTGTCAGAAAAACCATATCTTTTGAAATATATAGCTTTTGTCAGTTTATTCTTTGCTACCATTTTGCTTGGAACCTACGGTATCGGCTATGAGGATTCTGCATTTATTTATAATCAGTTTTAGCGGGGAGGATTACGATGAAAAAAATAATTACGGCAATATGTTCCATAGCCTTTGCTGTTGCGGCGCTTTTCCTGCTGCAGAGACTGGTTGTACCGAAATATATGGAGGATGTTCTGGAGGGTTCTTTCATCCGTGAATACTATGATGAGACAACAGCCCATGATGTCATTATGGTAGGAGACTGTGAAGTATATGAGAATTTTAGTCCGATAGAAATGTGGAATCAGTATGGCATCACTGGATATATTCGTGGAAGCGCCCAGCAGCTTATCTGGCAGTCCTATTACATGCTGGAAGATACGTTGAAATATGAAACGCCGAAGGTAGTTATTTATAATGTGCAGTCTATGGTTTATAATACGCCGCAAAAGGAAGAATATAACCGGATGACAATAGACGGCATGCGGTGGTCAAAGACAAAATGGGACTGTATTCAGGCTTCTATGCTTGAAGAAGAAAGCGTATTTGATTACCTTTTCCCTATATTGCGTTATCACGAAAGAATTACCGAGTTGGGGCAAAGTGATTTTAATTATTTTTGGAATAAACGGAAGGTAACACAGAACGGGTACTATATGCGGATAGATACTATGCCGTATGATGAGGAGAATGCCTTGGAGGAATCGAAGCCGGAGAATACAACTTTTGGCAATCATGCATGGGACTATCTGAATCGAATGAGGGATTTGTGCAAATCCAAAGGAATTGTTCTTGTACTTGTGAAAGCCCCAAGTTTGTCGCCGGTATGGTTTGATGAATATGAACATCAAATACAAAAGTACGCAAAAGAAAACAATTTGGATTATATCAATTATCTGAAGCTTGTGAAAAAGTTAAAGATAGATTATGAGACAGATACATATGATGGTGGATTACATATGAATCTTTCCGGAGCTAAAAAACTGTCTGCGCATTTAGGCGGTTATCTGGTAAAAAAATACCATTTAGCAGATCACAGAGGAGAGGTTTTATACAGGGATGCATGGAAAGAAAAGGTGGATTTTTATGATCAGATGATTGCGGAGCAGGAAAAGGAGTTGAAAGAATATGGGTATTTAAAAAGTTTTGGCGGGGAAGCAGAAAAAACGCAGGAAAATAAGAACAATTCCGCAGAAGACGAACAGTTGGAGGATATCTTCGGTGGTTTTGAATAAACATGGAAGGATGGATGAAAAATGAAAAAGGAGTTAGGAAGATGGGTAAGCCGTCTGATAATTCTGGCACTGGTTGTCGTGATGTTGGGGGGAGTGAAAACAGAAGCCGCTTCCAAAGGATACGTGTTTAAGTATAAAGGCGTATCGGTTACTATGAAAGGCAATGCAGCAAAGCTGATTAAGAAGGCGGGTAAACCGTTGAAGAAAAAGGAAAGCAAGAGCTGTGCCTATAAGGGAATGGACAGAGTCTACCAGTATAAGAATTTCATATTGGCTACCTATTCCAAAAGTAAAAAGGGTAAGCAGTATGTAAATGGTATTAAGTTCCGTACAAAAAAGGTGGCGACAAAAGAGGGAATCCGTCTCGGAAGTTCCCTGAATGATGTGTTTGCAAAATATGGTCAGAAAAAGGGTAAGTTTGGCGTGTATACTTATAAAAAGGGAAAGTGTAAACTTCAATTTGAAATTACCGATGGAAAAGTTACTACGATTCAGTATGTGTCCAGGTAATAATAATTAAAAATAATAAAGCATTACCGATATAAATCCGTAACAAAAGCAAAGCAGTTAAAAGGCAGTTCTTTACATTTTGCCTTTGCTGCGTTTGCTTTTTCTATATCATCATAAATTCCAAATACTGTTGGACCGCTTCCGCTCATAAGTGAGCCGAGGGCGCCGTTTTCTTTCATACATTTTTTGATTTCTGCGATTTCCGGGTAAGCCGGAATGGTAACCGTTTCGAGAACGTTACCGATATGTGCACACAGGTCGTGCAAGTCTCTTTTTTTCATCGCTTCAATCATGCGGTCAATATCCGGATGAGGGGTGTTTTCATCCAAGACCAGATTAGAATAAACAAATTTAGTAGATACATGGGTTCCCGGCTTTACAATCAGTATACAGCAGTCCGGTGTCTGTGGTATCGTAGAGAGCTTTTCGCCAATTCCCTCGGCAAGGGCAGTTCCCTTTAATATACAGTAAGGAATATCTGCGCCCAGACGCAGACCGCGTTTCATAAGCTGTCGCTTGCTCAGACCGAGCTCATAAAGCTGGTTGATTGCCAGCATACAGGAAGCGGCATCCGTGCTTCCGCCAGCCATGCCAGCCGCAACCGGAATCCGTTTGTCAAGACGGATATTAAGACCGTCCTCAATGCCAAATTCGTCCATCAGGAGCTTTGCGCCCTGATAGACGAGATTATCTTTATTGGAGGGCAGGAAACGAAGGTTGGTAGTCAGATGTATGCCGCGGTTTTTTGTTTTTGTCAGCGTCAACCGATCAAAGAGCCGTATGCTCTGCATAATCATTTTTACTTCATGATAACCGTCCTCCCGGCGGCGGATAACATCAAGACCGATATTTATTTTTGCCGGGGCATTTATCCAAATTGAATCCATAGTAATCCTCCATTCTGAGAACGTTTATAATGCCAGCTTACGATCTATTATTTGTAAAAGCTGTAACAATATATTACCACACTTTTGTATAAAAAGAAAAGAAAAGGAAAAGCTTTTATAAGAAAAAAATTTCTTTGGAGGGACAGTTATGGATAGAAAGCATAAAATGATGATAGCAGGTGCCGCAGTGGTACTCGTTATAACGGGAGTACTTATGCATTTTTACGGGGAAGCAACGGAAGGGCAAAAAAGGCAGCGGGCGATTGCGGAGGAAATTATACGTCTGCACGTCGTGGCAAACAGTGACAGTGAGGAAGACCAGCAGCTAAAACTGAAGGTAAAGGAAACCATCGTTACATACCTTCGGGGCGAAATGAAGGATGCGGCGACAGTAGATGAGGCACGGCAGGCGATTCGTGATAATCTGCCGGAAATTGAGGAAATTGCAAATGAAAAAATGAGGAGTGAGGGTTTTGATTATACTGCAAAAGCTTCACTTGGGGAATGTTACTTTCCGGTAAAGGAGTATGGGGATTTAACTTTTCCGGCGGGAGATTATGAAGCACTCCGGGTGAATCTGGGTTCCGGAGATGGGAAAAATTGGTGGTGTGTCATGTACCCATCTCTTTGCTTTGTCGATTCGGTTTATCAGGTTGTGCCGGATTCCTCCAAGGAAAAACTAAAAAGTTCATTAACAGAGGAGGATTATGAATCTTTGCTTGATGGCGGGGAGGATGTGACATATTCTTTCAAATTTTTAGAGTGGCTGAAAAGCCTGTAAAGAAAAGAATAACTCCCCTTAAATTCGCAATTTTGCTTGAATTTGTGCCATTTCCGTGGTAAAGTAAATTTAGTTATCAATAGAATAAAATTTATTATTTGGGGAGTAAACCATGAAAAAGAAAATTGCAGTTATTTTTGGCGGTCAATCTTCGGAGCATGAGGTTTCCTGTCTTTCGGCAATGAATGTTCTGGAAGGGCTTGACCGGGATAAATATGAGATACATAGGATTGGTATAACAAAAGAAGGTTACTGGCTGTATGTTGGAGACAATGCGCAAATACAGGATGGAAGCTGGGTAAATGAAACCATTACCGCATTTATTTCGCCAGACCGGAAAAACCCGGGGATTTTGAAAGTGGATGGTTCTCATGTGGAAAATATTCCGATTGATGTGGCGTTTCCGGTGTTACATGGTTTGTATGGCGAGGACGGTACGATACAGGGCTTATTTGAATTGGCGGGGATTCCTTATGTTGGCTGTGGTGTTTTGGCGTCATCAGCGAGTATGGATAAAATTTCGACAAAGATTTTTGCCGACCATATTGGTATCCGTCAGGCTGCCTATGTAGCAGATATATCCAAGGATATGAGCGGAATCGGGAAAACGATGGATGAGGTGGAGGAAAGACTTGGTTATCCGGTCTTTGTTAAGCCTTCCAATGCGGGTTCTTCCCGAGGAGTCAGCAAGGCGCACGACAGGATAGAGCTGGAGGCGGCGATTCGGCTGGCAAAGGAGCATGACAACCGGGTTTTAATTGAGGAAAATATAAACGGCAGAGAGGTAGAGTGTGCCGTGCTGGGAGGACAGGATGCGGAGGCCTCCGTAGTAGGGGAAATTCTGGCGGCAGCAGACTTTTACGACTATGATGCGAAATATAATAATGCGGAGTCCCGGACGGTAATTGATCCGGATTTACCAGAGAGGATAAAAGAAGAAATCAGGAGAAACGCAGTTTCTGTTTTTCAGGTGGTAAGCGGATTTGGGCTTGCCCGTGTGGACTTCTTTGTAGAAGCGGATACAAATGAAGTAGTTTTTAATGAAATCAATACACTACCCGGCTTTACCAACATTAGTATGTACCCAATGTTGTGGGAGGCGATGGGGGTTGGGAAGGCAGAGCTGTTAGACCGTTTGATTGAGCTTGCCTACACCAGATAAAAGGAGCAGAGAGAGGGAAATGAAAGACGAAGTAAAGGTTACGATTAGTGGAACACAGGGGCAGCAGTCCCCGGAGGAAAAGATAGAGGTTGTTTCAATTGGTCAGATGTGCAAGGAGGATGACGCTACCTATATTACTTATGACGAAGTAGTGGGTGAAGAGGAAAATGGTCTTGTACAGGTTGTGAAGAATACATTGAAAATAAATGAGGAGCAGGTTGAGGTTATAAAAAAGGGGCCGACGGAAAGCCATATGGTGTTTGTGCCGAACCAGACGACCTTTACCTATTATTCAACGCCGCTCGGAGAGCTGGAGGTCAGTGTTCACACTGAAAATATAGAGAGGGTAAAGAGAAAGAATGGTTTTGCACTGAAAATCCAGTATGGACTGGAGATGAACCAGACCTTTATATCGAGCTGTAATGTAGATATAAAGGTAGAGCATTGAGGAGGTAGTGTATGAAATTGAGGTTTACAAAAATGCACGGTACGGGGAATGATTATGTATATGTAAATCTTTTTCAGGAAACGGTAGAAAATCCCGGGGAGCTGGCAGTCAAAATAAGTGACAGGCATTTTGGAATCGGTTCGGATGGATTGATTTTGATTGCTCCGTCTGAAATTGCCGACTGTCGGATGATTATGTATAATGTAGATGGCTCAGAGGGGGCTATGTGCGGGAATGGCATAAGATGTGTGGCTAAGTATGCGTATGAGCATGGAATCGTTCGGAATACGCATATAACCGTGGAGACAAAAAGCGGGGTGAAAAGCCTTGAACTCACTGTCGAGGACGGCTGTGTTACCTACATACAGGTAAATATGGGGCAGGCCGTTTTAAAGCCGGAGGATATTCCGGTAAAGGCGGAGGGAGAGACATTTATTTCGCAGACCATAAATGTGGATGGCAGGGACTACGAGGTTACCTGTGTGTCTATGGGGAATCCACACTGTGTTATTTTCACAGAAGGGATAGATAAAATGGACTTGGAGAAGCTGGGGCCGAAGTTTGAGAACCACGAGCTTTTTCCAAATCGAATCAATACAGAGTTTGTTGAGGTCATAGATGAACATACACTGAAGATGAGAGTATGGGAACGGGGTTCCGGCGAAACCATTTCCTGTGGGACGGGAACCTGTGCTGTGACAGTGGCGGCTGTGTTGAATGGTTACTGTAAACAAGGGGAAGAAGTAGAGGTGCAGATTCGCGGGGGCAGACTATATGATACTTATCAGAAGAATGGAGAAGTACTGATGAAAGGTCCGGCGGCTGTAGTATTTGATGGGGAGATTACGGTATGAGATACATCAGTATGGAGCAGGCAGAGCCGGGGATGATAGTCGGCAAGTCGATTTATAATGAGCAGGGAGTTACGCTGGTAAATTACCGGGTTACTTTGACGGACAAGCTTATATCCCGGATGAAAGAAAAAGGGCTTATGGGACTTTATGTGGAGGATTCCCTGTCCGATGATATCCGAATCGAGGAGTTAATCAGTGATGAGCTGGAAGTTAAGGCGGCGCAGGCACTTAGGAAAATGGATATTGACGCGGCGCTGGATGTGGCAGGAGAGATAACCGATGAACTGAGCATGAACGGCGAAATCAGTGTAAATCTGGTAAGTTTGAGGACAAATTCGGATTATACCTATAAACACTCGGTCAACGTGGCAGTGTTGTCGGTTCTGACCGGTATGGGCATTGGACTGAAAAAGCCTATGCTTAAAGAATTAGCGGCTTCCGGGCTGCTTCATGACATTGGGAAAATCAATATCCCGCTTGAGACGCTTGAGAAGGCGGGGCCGCTGACCGAAGAGGAATATGAATTGATTAAGAAACATTCGGAGTTTGGCTATGAGAAAATAAAAGATGATATTACGATTAGCTCTAAGACTAAAATGGGTGTATTTATGCACCATGAAAATGTAGACGGAACCGGCTATCCGATGGGGCTGAGAGGCGACCAGATTTATATGTTTGCTAAAATTATTCACATTGCGGATGTGTATGATGCGATAACGAGTGAACGTACATACAAAAAGGCGCAGACGCCGAATGAAGCGATAGAATTTCTGATGAAAAATGCCGGAAATATGTTTCAGCCAGAGTATGTGAAGGCATTTATCACTTACATTCCGGTATATCCAAAAGGAAGAAATGTAATTCTTTCGGATGGCAATGTTGCGGTTGTAGTGGAGAACCGGCAGCATAATACACTGTATCCGGTTATCCGGCTGCTTTCTGACGGGACGACGATTGATTTATCCGAACATGAAGATCCGTCATTGTATATTACGGGATTTAAACCATTATAGGAGGACTAGGGGGATGGCAAAAGGCATAGAGTGGAATGAGCGTTATAATATAGGGGTAGAAGAAATTGACCGGGCGCATCAGAGGTTATTTAAAATCGTGAATAAGCTGATTGTTTTTAATGAGGATGAGAAAAAGTCCAGGTGGGCGTGCATGGAGGGCATAAAGTATTTTAAAAGTTATGCAATTAAACATTTTGAACAAGAAGAAGCATATATGAAATTTACCAATTATTCCGGGTATGAGAGGCATAAACGTATACATGCAGATTTGAGAGATAAGACTCTCCCTGCGTTGGAACGGGAGTTGGCGGAATCCGAATATTCAACAGAGGCAATCCAGCACTTTCTTGGTATTTGTATCGGATGGCTGAGCGGTCATATTCTGGCAGAGGACCATGCGATTATCAGTAAGGAAGTGCAAAAATGGCAATATGACACATCAGAGGAACTGCCGATTTTAGAAAAGGCAATAATTAAAGTCCTGCACGATGTATTTGAACTGGATGCGGAGACTATCAGCGAACATTATACCGGAACGGCGGTAGGGAAGTGGCTCTGCTATCGAATGTTGTACCAGAATAAAAAAGGTGAAAAGGTACAGATAATACTTGTTTTTGAGGCACAGCTTGTGACACATACCGTTGGGAAATTATTGAACCTTCAGTTTAAGAAAATAGATAGAATGGCGGTAGATGCTATTAAGCTGCTTTCACAGCAGATTCTGAAGCGAATTGGAGTATATTTGAAGCCGGCTGAGAGGTATACTTTAGAAAAGGATAATATAATGACCGGAGAGCAGCTTCAGCAGGGGTTGCCGAAATTGAAGCCGCAATATCGGATGTTGTTTGACACCGGAGAGGGGCATTTTGCTGTGTTTATTAAAAAACCAATAGAAAGACCGAAAAAAACGGTTTAAAAAGAAAGGGCTGCGGTTTCTCCGTCAGCCCTTTTTCAGAATTTTCAGTTTTTGTCTCTGCCACCAGCCCAATTTTTCTTCTGGGTTTTCCAGCGCATTTCTGCCTTTTACATCCATAATGTAAATACCACTAATCACAACTTTTAATTCCTTTTTTACAGGAAGCAGTGGGAAAATCTTTTCGTCACACATCAGCGACATAATTTTTGGACCGATTTTTGCCTTTACAATAGGGACCTTTGAGCCTCGAAGATATTTTGGCGTATTTTCCAATACAATTTTCGGAAGCCCGGCGTCTTTTAGCTTCATCCGTTTTTTATCAATAACTAAAATAGATGTTGTCTGTGAAGCTGCCTGCATCTGCTCTTGGGATTCATCCTGGCGTTTCTGCATTTTTTTGCCAATAAAGTACAGAACGACCAACAAAACAATCAGCACTAAGATGATAATGCCAAATACAATCAATGCCGTTTTCATATGTCATTTCCTCCTTAACAAACTCATAGAGTATATTCTATCATTTTTTTATGGAAAAAGAAATAGTTATTTTGTCTTTGGAGCATTTTTCTCATACATTTCGGCAATCACCCCCCGCACATAAGCGCCGAGGTGTTTTTTATCTTCCTTATCTAACTTGTCAGGATAGATTGGCGTACCATATTCAATCAATATTTTTCCCTTATGTATCCACGGCAGCCGATTCTCAAAAATGTTTTCTGTATTACAGATACAGACAGGAATAATCGGGCATTTCCCCTTGAGGGCAATCTTCATACTGCCCTCTTTAAATTCCTTTAGTGTGTCAGTTGCATTGCGCGTTCCCTCCGGTGCAATATAGATAGAGTACCCCTCCTTGACAAGAGAAATTGCTTTTAGGATAATATTCAGGTTCTGTTTTACATCGCCACGGTCCATAAAGAGACAATTTAGAAAGTACATCCACTGGGCCACGCATGGCATTTTTTTTATCTCCTTCTTTGAGATAAAAGCAGTCTGGTTTGGTACTGTGGCATAGGCGAGGATAATATCATAAAAACTCCGGTGGTTAGCTGCGTACATAACAGGTGTGTCAGAGGGGATATTTTCTTTGCCAATGATTATTTTTTTACAGCCGGAAATGAACATAACGAGAGAAAATACATATTTCACAATCGTTTGTGCAACTTTCGCAGCGGTCTTCTCATTTATCTTTCGGAGAATAAACTCGACCAGATATAAGGGGAGACTTAATATAGCAATGATAATATACAGTATAATAATAATTATTGTTCTCATAGATTTTCCTTCCTGCCTGCCATAGTGGCAGCACATTGTTTATTCTTCTGTCGTCGGTGTGGCGGCAGGCTCTTTTGTAGGAGTCGGCGTAGAAACGGGTTTTTTTGTAACATCCGGTTTTTTTGTCGGTTTTGGCGCGGATGTTTTTCTTGGTGGTTTGGTTTTCGTTGGTTTTTTCGTCCGTTTCGGTTTTTTTGTTTTTGTCGGTTTTGGTTTTTCCGTCTTTTTTGGCTTTGGCGAGGCAGTTGGCCTCGGTTTTTTTGTTGGCTTCGGGGTAGCATATTTTACCTTATCCGGTTCTTCGACGTCGACGCCCGTATCTTTTTCTGGTTTATTACAGCTAACGCCGTAATGTTCTTCTAAGGTAAGGTTATTTTCGTATAAATAAGTGGCTACACTGCGACCAACATACCGGATATGCCACGGCTCATAGTGATACCCGGTAATTTTTGATTTTCCATAAGGATAGCGGACAATGTAGCCGTACTTGTGGGCATTTTTTGCTACCCAGCGTCCTTCCTTGGTATCGCCAAAGCTCTGGTCAAGCCGACAGCCTACACTGCGGGCAGAGATATCAATCGTAAGCCCTGTCTGGTGTTCGCTGCTTCCCGGCATGGCAGAAACGGTGTCGGTAGCGGAGCGCCCCCGGATAGCTACATTCCGGTCATAAATCTGCTTTTGACGCTGGTATGAGCGGTAGCCCGAAACGCCATAGAGGATAATTTTCTTTTTTTCTGCCGCATGGAACATTTTTTCCAGTGCAGAAGCAGCCTCTTTTCTCAGCTTTCGTTTATCGTCCCGATAGCCGAAACTGAACCGTATATTTGGTTCCGCCAAATCGGTCGGTATATAATCAGAGGGAAGAAGGTAATTGCGATTTACAAGAGCGGTATAGCTGCTTGGTATCGTGTCGACAGGAACGGTATCGTCTTTATCCAGTATGGTTGAAATGTCTTCCGGCAGCAAAGGATTCGGCGTTGCTGTGGAAGACGGGACAGTGCCGGTAGATACCGGGCTCGTGGTTTCATGGGGTGATTGGACTGGACCAGACGTCTTTGCCGGATAAAGTACAAATACCCCAAGACAGAGCAACAGGACTGTCAGCAAAAAGACCATATATCGCTTCATTATTTATCCCTCAATTCGTGTGTTTATAGACTAAAGTTTTATTTTACGTTTGGCAATCTATGAGCATTATACTCTTAAACCTGTGAAAAATCAATGAATTTCCTGCTCAAAAGGGGAATGTTTCAATCTTTTTAAAGCGGTCAGCAGAATCATGCCCAAAAGGTAACAGGAAATGATTTCACCGATACCAACGGTTGCCATCATATATGGAATACCGTCAGAAGCTCCGTAGGCGAAGCGAAGTACCCATGGGACGATAACAGTATTTGCCAGTATAGGAGGAAGCGGCACGAACCACTGGTGTCGGCGGAGAGCGTAAGAGCCAAATGCGCCAATCAGCGTGGCAAGTGTACCAAATAAGATGTCAATGGCGGCACATCCGGTAAGCCAGTTGCTCAACAGACAGCCAATGGTGACGCCGGGAATGGCGGCCGGGGTAAAGTAGGGAAGAATGGTCAGCGCTTCCGCAAAGCGGATTTGAATGACTCCGCTTGCCAGCGGGCTGGCAATATAAGTGAGTACGACATAAAGAGCAGCGATCATAGCTGCCTGACAGATAAATAATACTTTTTTGTTCATTTTTTTAATCTCCTTAGTTTTTTTTAATGAGTGGATGGTTTCGAACACTCAGTGATGATAATAGGCAGGGATATTCCCTAATTTGCCTGTTCGTACGCTTCGCGTACAGCATGTGCAAGCTGGTCTGCGCAGGAAGTATTTTTAAATCCACATTGAATACCAGAACACTTTTTTTCAATTTCCTCTACCGTCATGCCATCAACAAGACGGGGAATTGCTTTCAGGTTACCGTCACAACCACCGTAAAACTTTACATTTGTTACGATATTACCGTTGATTTCTAAATCAATCTGGCGTGAGCAGGTCCCTTTTGTCTTATAGGAATACTGCATAATCCGCCTCCTTTCTTATGCAATAGCTATTTCAAAAATACATTGTAGCGAAAAAGCGCTTGTTTGTCAAAAGGAAAAAAGGTATAATAAAAATAAAGAATAATGTGATGGAATGGGGATTCATGTGAAGATTCCAGAGAATGTTTTTTTTATTTTGAAAACGTTAAAACAGAATGGCTATGAGGGGTATGCCGTCGGTGGGTGTGTACGGGATACGATACTAGGGCGTGAACCGGAAGACTGGGATATTACTACATCGGCAAAACCGGAACAGGTGAAGGCTCTATTTCGCCGTACCGTGGATACGGGAATAAAGCATGGTACCGTGACGGTTATGCTTGGAGATACTGGATACGAGGTAACGACTTACCGGATGGATGGAGAATATGAAGACCACAGGCATCCGGCCGAGGTTGTTTTTACGCCGGATTTGACGGAGGATTTAAAGCGGCGGGATTTTACGATAAATGCGATGGCATATAATCCGGAGGCGGGAATTGTAGATAAATTTGACGGCATGGGGGATATCGAGAAAAAATGTATCCGGTGCGTTGGTGATGCGGCGGAACGGTTTGAGGAGGATGCTCTGCGCATGCTAAGGGGAGTCCGGTTTGCAGGACAGCTTATGTTTGATGTCGAATCTTTGACGTTGGCGGCGATTGAAAAAAAGGCGCCTACGCTTGTCAGTGTCAGTGCGGAGCGGATTCGGACAGAGCTTACGAAGCTGCTTGTTTCGGAGGGGGCCGATAGGATTCTTTTAGCAGTGGAAACCGGATTGAGCAAGTATTTTTTACCGGAGCTCGACAGGATGTTAGCGACACCGCAGAACAATCCCCATCATGCCTTTGATGTGGGAAATCATTCGGTACAGGCAGTAAAGCATGTCAATGAGTTGTGGGAGGAAAACCGGGTTGTAGGAGAAAAAGCACATGTGGCGCTTGTTTATGCGGCACTGCTTCATGATGTAGCAAAACCGGATTGCAAAACGACAGATGAAAAAGGGATAGACCATTTTTATTCCCACAATGAGTTGGGGGCAGAGAAGGCAAAAAAGATTTTACGTCGGCTAAAGTTTGATAATGACACGATATATACGGTGTGTAAACTTATAAAGTATCATGATACAAGGCACGAGAACTGCCTTATAGACGGTCAATATTCGAGTAAGGGGAAAAGAGCGATGCGCCGCCTGATAAACCGGGTGGGGATGGAGGTCATGCCTCTGTTATTTCTGTTACAGAAAGCGGATCTGCTGGCGCAGGGGGATTTTCAGCGGGAAGAAAAGCTGGCAAGGCTGGCTGCTGGGATGCGGTGTTATAAGGAAATCAGGGAGGCGGGAGATGCGGTGACTATAAAAGATATGGCGATAGGTGGAAACGAGATTATCGAGCTGGGGATAAAACCGGGACCGGCGGTAGGGGATATATTACAGAAGTTATTGGAGTGCGTATTAGAAAACCCCGAAAAAAATACGCCAGATGAACTAACTCAGATAGCAAGGCGGCTTGTGAAAACGAGAGTGTGAAAGGAGAAACCAATGTTTTCAAACGAGAGGAAGACAATAGGAGTATTTGTTGAGCGGACACTGAATGAATTCCAGAACCGAATGTGTCAGGGGATTATTACGGCAGCGGAACAACTGGGGTATAATGTGGCAATTTTTTCTGCATATGGAAATTATGGACAGAATGAACGGTATTTTGAGGGAGACCAGCATCTATGGCAATTACCGCCTTATGAGGAGTTATCGGGAGTCATCTTGGCTCTGGATACAATGGAGGAGAAAAGTTCCCGAAGCCGCATATTAGAGAACGTCAGAGAGCGCTGTCACTGTCCAGTTGTTAGTGTGCGCGAGATTGTGGAGGGCTGTAATAATCTTTTAGTAGATAATCGGACTTGTATGAATGGAATTATCCGCCACTTTGTCGAGGATCATGGCTTGACTAGACTTTGCTTTATGACTGGGCCGGAGAGCCACTGGGATGCGGTAGAACGGCTGGAATGTTTTAAGAGCCAGATGAAGGAGTATCAGCTTCCGGTAGGAGAACATCAGATGTTTTTTGGTGATTTCTGGCTGAATATGGGGGAGGAAGCCTGTGACTGGTTTTTAAACGGACAGGAGAAGCCGCAGGCAATTATATGTGCGAATGACCATATGGCGGTGGCGGTTGCCAGTGAGCTGATTCACAGGGGAATCCGGATTCCTAAGGATATTTGTGTCAGTGGATATGATGGACTTATCGAATCTCTTTCCTTTACACCTTCGATTACAACGATGACGGTTCCTTTCTTTGAAATGGGGAAGAAAGCCGTGCAGATTATTGATGAAAAACAGGAGCATCCAGAGAAGATAGCAAATTATTACTTTGAAGCAGAGGTAGTGCCAAGAGAATCCTGTGGCTGCTTAAAGCGAAGTGATGAAATTGTTATTAAGGCGCGAAGAAACCAGTATGAGGAGGCAAAGACAGAGAGAAACAGAGGTCTCCAGTTTAATTTTATGTCAATTCATTTGAGCGAATGTTATTCGATAGCTGAGATTGGAGATAAGCTTGAATATTACATATACAATATTGATAATTTTAAAGATTATATGGTATGTTTTTGTGAAAATCTGACAGAAAGAAAAGATTTTTCGACCTATACGGAGACGATGGAAATGCGGATTGGTATTAAGGACCGTGCGAGCATGGGGCATATTCGTATCCCTTTTCCGAGAAAAATGCTGTTGCCGCCAGAAGTTACAGATAAGAATCCACAGATGTGGTATTTTACACCGCTGCATTTTCAGAATAAATGCTTTGGTTATGAGGCAGTTCGCTTTCAGACGCCGGAAGTTACAGGAAAGTTATATTTTGACTGGAATATTACTCTTAGCAACAAAGTTCAGGACACTCTTGTTCATACCGAAATGCAGAGGCTGATTGGTGAGCTGGAAAATATGTATGACAGAGACGCCCTGACCGGTATGTATAACCGCCGGGGCTATGAGATGCACGGCAGGGGCTTATTCAAGAGGGCGAGGGAGAAAGGCACGCCGGTATTTTTATCCATTATTGATTTGGATGGTATGAAGCAAATCAATGATAATTTTGGGCACAACGAAGGAGATTATGCACTGCGCACGGTCTGTAAGGCAATTCAGACTTCCTGTCTTGGAGAAAACATCAATGCCAGAACTGGAGGGGACGAATTTGTTGTTATCGCCGAGGGCATTACGGAGGAGGAAGGCGTCCGCTGGATGCAGGAAATTGAGAAATATCTGGAGAGTTTTAACACCAGCGGAGAGAAGGAATATGATATTCATGCCAGCTACGGTTATGTCTGCCGTGTCCTGAAGGACGAGGATTCGATGGAAACATATATTAAAGAAAGCGATGAAATGATGTATAAAAATAAGGTTGAAAATAAACGGCGCAGAGGCGAGCCGCTCCGATAGAAAAAGCGTCGTGAATAAACGACGCTCTGAAGAATTGCCTGTGGCAATTATTTTGAAATCAGTCTGTATAAATCGACGATATTTCGTCAAAAGGCTCTATGCTCCGTTTCAGAACTCCCTTTAATCCGGCGATTAACGTGCCATAATTTACAATAGGCACATGCTGGTCTTTTGCCTCGGCAATGCGGAACGACATTTCCCGCTGGCTTAAAGTACAGCCCCCACAGTGAACGATCATAGCATATTTTTCCAGATTTTCTGGAAAAGTACCGCCGCTGCTCGTCTCAAAGATTAACTCTTTTTTCGTATATTCCCGTATCCATCGGGGAAGCTTTACTGTCCCGATATCTTCGCACTGGCGGTGATGTGTGCAGCCTTCAGCCATGAGCAGGGTGTCTCCGTCCTTCAAATTCTTAAGTGCTTTGACGCCGTGGATTTGCTCTGCCAAATCTCCCTTATAGCGGGAGAACAGAATGGAAAAGGAAGTCAGAGGAATTTCTTCCGGTGTATGTTTTGATACATACTCAAATGCCTGTGAATCAGTAATGACAAGGCGTGGAGTCTGTCCCAGACGATTCAGTGTATCGGTAAGCTCGGTATCGCGGCAGACGACAGCGACAGCTCCGGATTCTAATACGTCCCGGATTACCTGCTGTTGCGGAAGAATAAGGCGTCCTTTTGGAGCGGCAGAGTCGATTGGCACAACTAACACGACAAAGTCGCCCGGAGATAATAAGTCGCCTACGATTTTACCTGTCTGTTCCTCTGTCGGAATTTTGCGGGCAATTAACTCCTTTAGTTCATGGATATGGTATCCGCTCTTTGCGCTGACACAGATATCACCAAAGGTAGCAATCTTATCCTCCTGTTCCTGCCATTCATCCTGCTTATTCAGCACAAGGATAGCAGGAATTTTCTTTTTTTCCGTTAATTCTAATATTGTATTCTCAAAAGATAAATTGTCGGCAGCCTGTGCGCCGTCCGTAACGATTAGGGCGATGTCCGTTTTATTTAGTACACTTTTCGCTTTCCGGATGCGCTCTGCGCCCAGTGTTCCTTCGTCATCCAATCCCGGTGTATCGACAAGCATGACTGGGCCGAGGGGAAGTATTTCCATTGCTTTGTATACCGGATCAGTTGTCGTGCCCTTTATCTCTGAAACAATGGCAAGGTCTTGTCCGGTTATTGCATTGATAAGGCTTGATTTTCCCGCATTTCTCCTGCCGAATAGGGCAATATGTATGCGTTCGCCTTTTGGTGTGCTGTTCATTGACATAGTATTCACTTCCTTATTTTATCAAGGTAATACCACCAATAATTGGCAGTGTCTTTGGTTCACCGGAGCAGGCATTGACAATGCCGATAATGGTGAAAGTAAGAGATATGATGCCGATAACAATGGATACGAGACCGCCAACCATGCCGGTCATCAGACCTAAGGTTCCTACATTTAGTACAAAGACAAGAATTCGTCTTACTACATTCAGGACAAGATTCATAATAAAGAGAAGCAGCCCTTGATTTGAATGAAATTTTGTGTATTGGGAATCCTTTACAATAAATAAAGGAATGATAAATAATATTCCAATATAACAAAGAATACCGTAAACTTTATTAGCATTGACATCTTCTGTAGTAAAGACAATTTTTTCCTGTTCCATAGAGCGCTCCTTTCGCACAAATACCAATTCTTGTTTTCTTTTAAATCGTATAACAAATTTTGAATTTTTGCAAGGGAAACTACTTGTGGTAGCTTTTTATTTGTGCTATTATAATAATAGATTTACTTTAGGGACAAGGAACAAAGGAGGCATTGTATGGAGCAATTTTTAACAGATGATGATTTGTTCGGTCTGCTTGAGGAGTTAGAACAGGAGGAAGCGGAGATAGAGGAATTAGAGGTTGAAATGGAGGCGTCCAACCGCAGATTCGAGGAAATTATTAAAAAACACAGAATGGAGTAAGAACACCGACGGAAAGTGGGTGTTCTTCTTTTTGTGCAAAAGCTTATTATAGTAATAAAATGAGGAGGATTAGAAGTATGAGCCGTTTGTTTTATAAAAAGCCTGCCGGCTGGGACTGGGAAAGGGCACTGCCAATTGGGAATGGCAGGCTTGGTGCAATGATTTTTGGAGAAGAAGCGATGGAGCATTACCAGCTCAATGAAGAATCCGTGTGGTCGGGCGGCCCGCTTAGCAGGGTGAATCCCGATGCAAGGATAAATCTGGATAAGGTAAGGGAGTTGATTTTTGCGGGGAAGATACCGGAAGCAGAGCGGCTTATGAAATATGCGTTTACCGGGACACCGCAGAGCGAGCGGGTCTATCAGACGCTCGGAGATATGTATCTGGATTTACTGGATTCGGTGACGGAGGTGGCAGAATACGAGCGGGAGCTGGATTTAGCGACGGCTATCCACCGTGTAAAGGTAAAAGATAGAAAAACCGGAATTACTTATACGAGGGAGTGCTTTGCGGCGGCAGAGGAAAATGTGATTGTGACGCGCCTGACGGCCGACCATCCGGGAAGTGTCTGTGCGGCGGCGACAATCAGCAGGCAGAGCTTTCTTGACCATTCATGGCATGAGAAGGATGCGGCGTTTTTTGAGGTAAAACAAGGGGGAGAGGGTATCGGTTTTTGTGCCGGAGTAAAGGTAGTGGCAGAAGGTGCAAAGGTGTACTCCATAGGGGAACATGTGGCGGCAGAGCATGCGGATGCCATAACGGTGTATATAACGGCGGCAACGACCTTTCGGGAGGAGAATCCGGAGGAGGCAGTCAGGCAGTGTCTGGATCGGGCGGCACAGACTACATATGAGACGATGCGCACCAGACATATCGCAGAGTATAAAAAATATTTTGATACATGCCGTCTGACTCTTTCCTACGACAAAGAACTGGATACGCTTTCCACGGAGGAACGACTGAAAAGAGAAACCGTTGATAACGGGCTTCTTAATACTTATTTTGATTTTGGCAGATATCTTTTGATTTCCAGCAGCCGTCCCGGTTCTCTGCCGGCAAATCTACAGGGAATTTGGAATGACAGCATGTGTCCGCCATGGGGTTCAAAGTATACGGTCAATATCAATACGCAGATGAATTACTGGCCGGCGGAGACTCTCGGACTTTCAGAGTGCCATGAACCTCTTTTCGATTTACTGGAGCGTGCGGCAAAAAACGGCGAAAAGACGGCAGAACAGATGTATGGCTGCGGCGGGTTCGTGATTCATCATAATCTGGATATCTGGGCGGATACAGCGCCGCAGGATATGTATATACCAGCGACGTACTGGGTAATGGGAGGGGCGTGGCTCTGTACCCATATATGGGAACATTATTTATTTACGCAGGATAAAATGTTTTTGACCAGAATGTATCCGGTAATGAAAAATGCAGTAGCATTTTTTATGGATTTTCTTGTGGAGCATGACGGATATTATGTAACCTGCCCATCGGTTTCTCCTGAAAATACTTATATTTTGCCGGATGGCACAAGGGGCTGTAATAGCTATGGGGTATCTATGGATAACGAGATTCTAAGGGATTTATTTGAGCAGTTTTTGCAGGCGGCGAAGCTTACAGGCGAAAGGGATGCTATGTTTGTGAGCAGGGCGGAGGAGATTCTGAGCAAGCTGCCGCCTCTTTGCATAGGTTCGCAGGGACAGCTTTTAGAGTGGATAGAAGAATATGGGGAAGCGGAGCCGGGACATCGGCATATCTCTCATTTGTATGCTCTTTATCCGTCTTCACAGATAACGGTGGATGGAACGCCGGAGCTTGCGGAGGCGGCAGAAGTGACCTTGCAGAGAAGATTGTCAGGGGGCGGCGGGCATACTGGGTGGAGCCGTGCGTGGATCATCAATTTGTATGCCAGACTGTGGAAGGGGGACAAGGCGTATGAAAATCTGACTGCCCTGCTGAAAAAATCCACATTGGAAAATCTTTTTGATTATCATCCGCCGTTTCAGATTGATGGTAATTTCGGCGCGATAGCGGCAATGGGAGAAATGCTGATACAGTCAAATAATGGCAGGACGGTACTACTCCCGGCACTGCCAAGGGAGTGGCAGGAGGGACGTATAAGCGGAATTCGAGGGCGCGGCGGTATATGCTATGATTTTTCATGGCGGCAGGCAAAAGTAATATCGCTTACGGCAACTGCCACCGCAGAACAGGTAGAAACCGTGTTGCTTTTTAATGGAAAGGAGCACAGACTCCGTCTGAAAAAGGGCGAGTGCTTTGTATGGAAGAAATAGGTTATTTTAAAATAAATACTTGCGGCAGATTATGTGTCAGTATGATATAATATTCTTAGTCAGGTTAGAACAATGTAGGGATAGTCTGGTGGTCGCCTTTCCGGAAACAGAAAGGAAGGTACATATGAATACGTTAGAGATTTTAACGCTTTTACGGGTTGTATTTTCAGCTATGACATATACCGATAACCACCGAAAAAAGTAAAATGGCTATCCTCTACTGCAATAGGGGATAGCCAGTGCAACTTATAAACTTTGTTTATTAGTTTCCGGTGGCAATCATCGGACACAGCAATATCCTTTGATTGTTTCTAAAATGATTATAAACAATATGCTAGCATTTTGCAAGCAATTGTTTAGAAAAAGGGGAATGTTTCGGCATCCCCCTTTTTTTATATGAGTTACATAAAACTTATTTTGGATAAAATTTTAATTATTACTGTCTGAGGCATTTTGCTCTGGATCGCTTTTATTGTCAATCCAGTATGCCCATGCAGAAATAGCGGCGACTACAACGACGCCGATAATTATTTTTACAATCATGGAAAAACTCCTTTCCTCTATCTTTTTATTTGGTAGAGGTCAGGCCCCCCTTTTCCCCATCCTGATTATGGATATAGCGTATGATTGTGCAAATGCCGTCGGTTACTGCTTCACGTGTGTGCTGCACTGTGGTTTTGAAAAGAAGGGAGCAGGCAGTGTGTTTTTCCATGAATTGGGTAATGTATATATTGTGATAGAGAGCCCGTCCTCTGTTTCGTACTGCACAGTGGAGAATGGTATTTGCGTTTTTAGCACCAGTAATTTCACTGGTGGAAATGTCATGGTATAAGCTGTTTTCCGGTACCTGATAGGTCTCTGCGGAAAGAGGAGTTTTTTCCTGCCGCAGTGATATAGCGGCAGCGGATATCGTGCTAAGATGAATACCGGAAATCATCATGGATATAGCAAATATCCATAAAACGGCATTGCGGTATGTATTGGTTTTGTGGGAAACAAACCGTTTCATCGAAAGCTCTCCTCCTTTCCTGTAATCTATGAAATGCTTCAAATTTATTTCTTAATATTTTTTGCGCAGATATCGGCGAGACAGCAGCGTTCGCAGTGAGGCGCTGTCCGTGCGGTACAGATATCTCTGCCATGGTAGACTAAACGGTGGCAGAAGCTGCTTCCCTCCTCCGGTGGAATTAGTTTCCAGAGTGCCATTTCTACTTTTTTTGGTTCTTTTATATTGTCTACCAGTCCCATGCGGTTGACCAGCCGGATACAGTGCGTATCAGTTACGATGGCCGGCTTTCCAAATACATCTCCCATAATGAGATTTGCACTTTTTCTTCCGACGCCGGGAAGCTTCAAAAGTTCTTCAAAAGTGTCAGGGACATTACCGTCGTATTCATCTCTCAGCATTTTCATACAGGCACTGATATCCCTTGCTTTGCTGTGTCCCAGTCCACAAGGTTTTACAATCGCTTCGATTTCCTCTATCTCAGCAGATGCCAGCGCATTGACATCGGGAAATTTTTCGTATAATAAAGGAACAATTGTATTGACACGTGCGTCTGTACACTGTGCCGCCAGACGGACGCTGATGAGCAGCTTCCATGCGTCATTGTAGTCGAGCGAGCAGGCGGCGTCCGGATATTCCTTTTTTAAACGTTCTATAATTTCGATTGCCAGGTTCTCTTTTGTCATGTGTACCCCCATGTAAAATATAAGAATGTAGTTATTTTATCACTTTTTCAGATAATGTCAAGGAACAGAAAAGACCGGGATAGCGTAAATTTACTGTAGGAA
>DEUM01000034.1 GCA_002362575.1 Lachnoclostridium sp. UBA3262
ATAAATCAATACGGCTTGTCCGCCATGTTTTTGTTAATTTTATTAGAATATGCCTGTTTCCCGGTTTCGAGCGAAATCATCCTGCCGTTGGCAGGACTTGTGGGGGCCCGCTGCGGCATGCCCTTCATTACCCTTGTCCTTGCCAGCACGGCAGCCGGGCTTGGGGGTACCGGACTGACTTATGTCGTCGGACGCTTTGGCGGTTCTCCTATGCTGGAAAAAATTATGCGCCGTTTTCCGTCCTTTGAAAAGCCAATCCTGTCCTCCTACCGGGCCTTTGGCAACCATGGCAAGAGCGCTGTTTTTCTGAGCCGTCTTATTCCTTTATGCCGTACCTATATCGGCTTTGTCGCTGGGGCCATGAAACAGTCTCCCGCCAGTTACTTTGTCTGTTCTGCTTTTGGTATCCTTTTGTGGAATGCCGTGCTGACCAGTCTGGGATATTACTTTTATCAATATCAGGATGTATTTTTCTTTTATTTTAATAAGTATAAAAAATGGATATTTGTCTGCGGCTCACTGCTTCTTATATTGATTTTTGTCTGTAAAATCAGTGCTAGGTGTAAAAGAGGCGAAACAAGCCAAGAATAATTAAAATGCTGCCTCCAACTCCGTTTAGCCGGCGCAGATTACATAACAACTTTTCACCGATTGTGAGAAACCCCGCTCCGGCAAAGGCAGTCAGTAACGGAAAAAGATAGGCGGCACTTCCACAGCCGGCGATTCCCAGCCCAGCACTGACAGAATCCAATGCGAGGGTAAATCCCAACACCAGCCCCTCCCACGGCTCCAAGATATGGGAAGAATCCTTGTCATAGTCCGCAGTCCGATTCTCACCCAGTGCATTCCAAAGTGTCCTGCTGCCGAGAAAAATCAGGATAATGCTGCCTGTCATCCGAAACCAGAAATCAGGAATAAGCGTTCCAAGCTGTTCCCCCAAAAAAACAGCAGCCATTGTCAAAACACCGTTTAAAACCGCTATGACCAGCTTGGTACTCCACGGTATGCGTATTCCAGACATGGCATATGCCATCCCGATTCCCAGTGTATCAAGGCTGACCGAGATAGCGATTAAAACAACCAAACCCATTATATTATTATCCTCCGCTTTCTTACTCTTATGATATGCGTAAAGATGTGGATGGGAAGATATTTCGACAGAATTTTCAAAAAAGGAAGTGTGAAAGTATGGAATGGTATTCTCTTAGTATTCAGGAGCTTATTCGAAAAACCGGATGCCGTCCGGAATATGGCCTGTCCGCAAAGGAAGCAAAACGCCGTCTTCAAAAACACGGTCCAAACGAGCTGGCGCAGGAAAAAGGCCCCGGGCTTTTTAAAAAATTTATCAGTCAATTTAAGGACTTTATGATTCTTACCCTGCTTGCTGCCGCGCTGATTTCTTTTCTGGCATCCTACAGCAGAGGGGAGGCCGATTTTACGGACCCCTGCATTATCCTTGCCATTGTTCTGGTAAACGCTGTTATCGGCGTCTTTCAGGAGCAGAAGGCAGAACATTCCCTTCAGGCGCTTCGCTCCCTTCAGACACCCGAGGCAATTGTTCTTCGGAGCGGAGAGCGTCTCACGCTGCCTTCCAGCGAGCTTGTTCCCGGCGATGTTGTCTGTCTGGAAGCCGGAGGACTAATCCCCGCAGATGGACGGCTTCTGACCTGCCACAACCTGACAACAGAGGAATCCGCCCTGACTGGTGAAACCGGAACCGTCTCCAAATGCACAGAAGCACTTCCTGCGCACAGTACATCACTCGGCGACCGGAAGAACTTTGTCTTTTCTGGCACGATGGTAACGACCGGACGCGGAACCTTTTATGTGACAGATACCGGAATGAATACCCAGATTGGTCAGATTGCCGGGCTTCTTGCCAGCGAGGAGGCACCGGAAACCCCTCTGACAAAACGTCTGAATAAGACGGGAAAGCTGCTCGGATTTCTGGCTCTTGCCATCTGTGTCGTCGTTTTTTTCCTCGGCATACAAAAAAAGCAGCCTGTCTTTTCTATGTTTATGACTTCCGTCAGCCTCGGTGTCGCCGCCATCCCTGAGAGCCTTCCCGCCCTTGTCACTATTATGCTCTCCCTCGGCGTTGAGCGCATGGCGCGCCAGAAAGCAATTATCCGTCATCTTCCTGCCGTCGAGACACTCGGCAGTGCGACGGTTATCTGCTCAGACAAAACAGGCACTTTGACAGAAAATAAAATGACTGTCAGGGACTCTTACTGCCTCTGCGACACCGCGTTTCTCGCAAGGCTTTTTGTCCTGTGCAATGACCAGACAGGGCCGATGGAACAAGCACTTGTCGAATTTGCTGAACAGTATCATGTCTCTTACTCCTCTGAAAATGAGATTGCACCCCGGATTTTTGAACTGCCGTTTGATTCGGGACGCAAGCGGATGACAACCCTGCATAATACTCCAGAAGGATTTTTGTCTGTCACAAAGGGAGCTCCGGAAATTCTTCTTGCAAACTCCACTCACTACTATGAAAATGGCTCTATGCATCCAATGACTAGCAGTAAGCGCAAAGAATTCAAAGAAACGTCCGAGCAGTTTGCCTCACAGGCGCTCCGGGTACTTGCCGCAGCCTTTCGGAAAATGCCAACAGCGCACAAGGACAATTCTCTCGAAAAAGAATTGGTCTTTGTCGGCCTTGCCGGATTTATGGATCCGCCCAGAAGGGAAGCATATGCCGCAGTCAAAAGCTGTAAAAATGCGGGTATACGCCCTGTCATGATTACCGGGGACCACCGCGCTACTGCTTCTGCCATCGGGCAGGAGCTTGGCATCTGTTCTCATGACAGTGAGGTCTTGACCGGAAGGGAAATCGACCTTCTGACCGACAAGGAGCTCTCCCGGCATTTAGGCAGTTACCGCGTCTTTGCGCGCGTATCCCCTACACACAAAGTCCGCCTTGTCAAGCTATACCAGCAGCAGGGTAATGTGGTCGCTATGACCGGTGACGGTGTCAATGATGCACCTGCCCTCAAAGCGGCAGATATCGGCTGTGCCATGGGGCAGTCCGGCACGGATGTCGCCAAAAATGCCTCGGATATGATTTTGATGGATGACAATTTTTCCACTATTGTATCCGCCGTCAAAGAGGGGCGCAGTATTTTTGAAAACATAAAAAAAGCCATCCATTTCCTCTTGTCCTGTAACATCGGAGAAATCATGACTATCTTTGTCGCTATTTTATTCGGTATGGATGTGCCCCTGCTTCCCGTGCAGCTGCTCTTTATCAATCTAGTTACGGATTCCTTCCCAGCACTCTGTCTGGGTGTGGAACCGCCGGATTCCGATATTATGAAAAAGCCGCCGATAAGCGCTGGAAAGGGAATGTTTTCTTTCGGCTCAGTATTCCAGATGATTGTCGAGGGCATGTTCATTGGCTCGCTGGCACTTTTTGCTTACACTGCCGGCAACTCCACCATGTGCTTTGCCGTGCTGTCCCTCTCCCAGCTTGTCCATTCCTTTAATATGCGGAGCAGCCACTCGCTGACCGAAACCGGACTGTTCAGCAACAAAAAGCTGTTCTTCAGCGTTTTGCTCTGTGCTGCCCTCCAATGCTGTGTCATTACCCTCCCGGTTCTTCAGGGTATTTTCCATACAGTACCTCTCACTGCCACTCAGTGGGGTATGGTCACCGTTCTGTCCCTGCTTCCGATTCCTCTGGTGGAGCTTGAAAAAAGGTGCGGCCGATAGGCGCGCACCTCTTTAACAGACAGAAATATTATCATTTTATTTTTAGGAACATCTAAGGTCTCGAAGTCTCCTCAACATGAAGGCCCGTATCTGTTACCTGAATTTTATAATTTCTACCACGACCACAATCCATATATCTCCCTGAAACATGAAACCATATATCTGTGACTCCTTTTTCTTTTACTTTAAAGGAAACTACCTCTTTTCTTCTTATAATTCCCCACCTATTAAAAATATTACTGTTCTTTTCCCTGCACTCTGCATCTTCTGTTACAACTGCGTCATTTTCAATATGAAATTCAAGGTCAAAATAGAAAAGGTTATTATATTTTGCATAAAAAGTAACTCTGTCCTCGTCCAATTCGTAGACAACATCAAAACTATCATCTTTACTCCCCTTCAGTATTAACACTCCTGTCGTTATCACTCCGGCAAGGACAAATAATATGGCAAGCAGGATAATGACTTTTTTCTTCATAAACAAGATTCTCCTTTCTTAGGCTTCCCCTTATATTTTTTAGAGCTTCTTTTTTTACTTTTTCTTATAAACCTCGCGGTACAGACACTTCTTTATCTCCTCAAAACGTTCCGCCGACACCCGTTCCCCTGATGTCATCACAAGAAGCGGAACCGGGTTCTTCCCCTTTGACATCGGCGGTTGGATATAGTCATATTCGTTCAGAAAAAATCCGTTCCTCTCATAAAATACAATCCGCCTTTTTGCCATATCCGTCTCCGGCAGTTCTACCTCCAGACAAATCGGACATGACAGAAGCTTCTTGATTTCTCTCAAAATAAAAGCGCCATATCCCTGATTCCGATAAATCGGATTTACTGCAAAATGCTCGATATAAGCAAAATCTTCAAACTGCCACACAGAAATAAATGCCTTGATTGTCTCATCTTTGGGATTCTCTGTATGCTCCCAAAGATAAACACGGTAAGCCGCCCTGTCAAGCAACGCTCTCTGTTCCTCATAAGGGCGGTACTCGTCCACCGGAAAGCTCTCCTTCATAATAGAGAATACCGCATCAAATTCCTGCCTTTCCATAACTCTCAGCATGGCATTACCTCCATAGCTCTGTCAGCCAGTTCCCTATCTCCTTTATGACAGGCTGACTGAACTTTCCCTCCCTGTCATACTCTGAATTATCTGCCTTACCGGAGGATTGCATAAAATAATGATTCAAGCCCCGGTATGAGCGGTACACGATATGAGAGCGCCCCTTCAAAAGCGTCTGCCACTGCTCATAATGCCGCATTGGCGTTTCAAAATCCTGTTCCCCCTGTAGGACAAAGAGCGGCAATGTAGAGTTTGTATTCATGAAATATCTGGCATTACAGCTAACTGCTTTTTTCTTGTCCGCATAGAAGTTTTCATTTGCCTGTATTGGCTTTCCGGCGAGCATAACTGCCCCTGAAAGCCTTCTCTCCTTTTTTCCGACAATCGCAGGAAGATAGTCTGCCGCTTTCCCATGTGCTATTATCACGATTCGGCTTCCATCCACCTGTCGGGAATTATACATTTTATCTACCGCATACCATACATCCTCAAGAAGCATGTCATACACTCCCGCCCCCTCTGTCATCTTATACGCATACTGATATCCTCTCTTGTTATATCGCAGGCTCGCCACTCCATGACCGGTAAGCCCCCTCGCCAAATCACGCATCGGCGTATTATCCGCACTGCCTATCGTTCCTTCCATATCCATGTCGTCTGCACCGGACACAAGAATAGCAACTGGAGGTTTTTCCACACCATTTGGCAGTGTAAGCTTTCCCTTCAGTTCATAAGGCGGCCGCCCTATCGTGATATCTTCTTCCCTGTACGACGCACTGTCAGAGGTTTCATCCTGACCGTTATTTTGAAGAACTGCCTGGTCAAACCATAACCCGGCAATCTTTCCTTCCCTGTTATAAACAAATTTTATTGTCCGCCCCTGATTTTCACTATAACGAAGCGTCACAAGCACATTTCGGTATTCACCATTCTCTGATTCTGCGACGGATTCCACCCCCTGATACCCAGTCAGGTTTCCCGCTACGCTATTCCATGACGCCTGCAAACTCTCCTCTGTCGTCTGAGCAAACAGTTCCTCGGATAGATTTTCCATCAGCGGCGCAAACAATCCGGCTACAATCTGTTCTGCATAAATCCTGCTCTGTTTTGCCAGTTCCGACTCCGCGCTTATGCTTTTGCCGGATACGGCACCGCCCGTAGCAGGTATTTTTGTATTTGGTATTCCCGTGACAGCCGTCCCGGAAGCTGCCCTTTTTCCATTCTGTTTTTCTTTTCCACCGCAGCCTGCACACAGACAGACCAGAAAAAGACCCACCACAGCCATTTTCCATCTCATAGAAGTTTTTCCTTTCTTTTCCCGATATTCTATACATAACTTTCTAAATCATTGGTTCTTCCAGTTTATCAAAAAGTCAGAAATTCCTCAAGAGTTCTTTCCCTTTTACCGTATTTTGTGGTATACTATTTAAGTATTTTAGTTCGAAAGGAGTCATGAAACATGGCATGGTATGACGAATCCGTATTTTATCACATATATCCGCTGGGGTTGAGCGGTGCTCCGGCATTAAACGAAAAGGGAGAAATCACTCACCGTCTACGTGAAATGGAGTGCTGGATTGACCATATCCGGGAAATTGGCTGCAACGCCCTCTACATCGGACCTCTGTTTGAATCTGTTGGGCACGGTTACGAGACAACGGACTACAAAACTCTTGACCGCCGTCTTGGCGATAATGAAGATTTGGTACATTTTGTAAAAACCTGTCACGAAAAAAATGTAAAAGTAATTTTAGACGGTGTGTTTAATCACACTGGACGTGACTTTTTTGCTTTTCAGGATTTGAAAGCAAACAGGGAAACTTCCCGATACCGGGACTGGTACTGCAATGTAAATTTTGGTGGAAATAATGAATATAACGATGGATTTTCATATGATAACTGGGGCGGCTATAATCTGCTTGTCAAACTGAACCAATGGAATCCCGAAGTAAAAGATTATATCTACGATGTCATCCGTTTCTGGGTATCCGAGTTTGATATAGACGGAATCCGGTTGGACGCAGCCGATGTTCTGGACTTTGATTTTATGAAAGGGATGCGCCATGTCGCAAATGAAATAAAGCCGGATTTCTGGCTTATGGGTGAGGTTATCCACGGAGAGTATAACCGCTGGGTAAACCCGGAAATGCTGCACTCCGTAACAAACTATCATCTTAACAAAGCACTTTGGTCCGGCTGTAATGAGCACAACTTTTTTGAAATTGCGCATACTGTGAAACGCCTGTATGATATGGGCGCCGGTAAATATGAAAATCTGAAGCTGTACAATTTTGCTGACAATCACGATGTTGAGAGAATTGCCAGCAAACTGCAAAATAAGGAACATTTTTCTGTCGTTCATATACTTATGTATACGCTTCCCGGTATTCCGTCCATCTATTATGGCTCGGAGTTTGCAATTGAGGGAAGAAAGGAACATGGCTCGGATGCTTCTCTCCGCCCATGCCTGAATCTTAACGACTACAAAGACGCTATTACTGATAATCCGGCTACCGCACTTATCGCCAGGCTTGGAAAACTCCGTCAGGAATCCCACATCCTTGCCTACGGCGAGTACCGTGAGCTTTTACTGACAAACCGACAGTACGCCTTTGCACGCATCTTTGAGGGACAGGAAGTGATAACGGCAGTCAATAATGACGAGAGTGAAGCAGTATTACACATCCCGTACCAAGGCGGACAGACTTCCTTTACCGGTGCACTGACTGGCAATACCTACCAAGCGGAAAACGGGCAGATTGAAGTAACACTCCCTAGCTGCGGAGGAGATATTCTTCTATAAAGATTCAAATATTTCCCATTGCATAGTCACCATATTTGGAATATAATAATACTACTAAAAGCAATAGAAAAGGGGATGTTATGATGACACCGGAAGAAATATTTAAAAAAGGTCTCATGACCTATGAAAAAGAAACCGCAGTAAACGACGCTTTTTATTATAGTCTCCCCTATGTCAAAGATTTCGACTTATGTAACTGGCAGCCGCTCCGTATGTTCAGCGGCAATGTAATCAAATATTATCAATACAAGCTCGATAAACCAGTCATTCTTTTTACTGATACGGATACTACAAAACCAGCTCCACCTGTTTCATAAGGTGGGCTGGTTTTTTTATCTGAATGATTTAACAAATCTTTCCATACTCTGCGCTGTTTCCAAGTTGTTCCTCAATACGCAAAAGCTGATTATACTTTGCTACCCGGTCTGTCCGGGAAGGAGCTCCGGTCTTAATCTGCCCGGCATTTAACCCCACTGCAATATCCGAAATTGTCGTATCCTCCGTCTCACCGGAACGATGACTGACAATCGCATGCCAGCGGTTATTCATCGTCATTCGAATAGCCTCCAGCGTCTCGGTAACCGTGCCAATCTGGTTTGGCTTAATTAGAACAGCATTTGACACATTCAAGTTGATTCCCTTCTGAATCCTCTCGGTGTTCGTGACAAACAAATCATCTCCGACAAGCTGAATCTTTTTCCCGAGACGCGCTGTTAATTTCTGCCAACCCTCCCAGTCTTCTTCTGCCAGCCCATCTTCGATGGAATATACCGGGTACTCGGAACAAAGCTTATCCCAAAAGTCAACCATCTCATCCGCTGTCTTGTACTCGCCGGACTTCCAGAACAGATACTCTCCCGTTCTGCCTGCCTTAACGGCCTCCTCATACATCTCTGTGCTGGCCCCGTCCATAGCGATAACAAAGTCCTCACCGGGGCGATACCCCGCCTTCTCTATCGCTTTCACAATATAGCGAAGCGCATCCTCATCCCCTGACAATTGAGGGGCAAATCCACCCTCATCCCCAACGGAAGTTGCATACCCTTCCTCGTGCAGTATTTTCTTTAACGTATGGAACACCCCGGCACTCCACTCCAGCGCACTGTGAAAAGATTTTGCGCCAATCGGCATAATCATAAATTCCTGAATTGTCAGACTGGAATCCGCATGCTTTCCCCCATTGATAATGTTCATCATGGGAACCGGTAATGTACGTCCGTATGCTCCTCCCATATATTGATATAAAGGAAGCCCTACCGCCTTTGCTGCTGCTTTTGCTACTGCCATTGATGTACCGAGTATAGCATTTGCACCCAACCTTGCTTTATTTTTCGTTCCGTCCTCCCGTATCATAAGTGTGTCAATTTCTACTTGGTTCAGGGCATTTTTCCCTTCCAGCAAAAAGCTCAATGTCTCATTTACATTTTCGACTGCTTTTTTTACCCCCTGCCCTCCATATCTTGGCAGCTCCTTATCCCTCAGTTCAACAGCCTCAAATGCTCCTGTAGACGCCCCCGACGGCACGGCAGCCCTTCCTTTCGCACCACCGCACAGGGCAACCTCTACCTCCACTGTAGGATTTCCGCGGGAATCTAAAATCTCTCTCCCCCGTATCGTATTGATTCGATATTTGTGTTCCATATAAAAAGCCTCCTGTTTTTTGTTAGTATGTTACAGAAGGCTTTCCTTTATTCACTTTACTTTTTCTTCTTTTTCTCTTTCTTATCCAATGAGGCTTCAAACTGCTCCAACAGCTTTTTCTGCTCCCGGTTCAGATTAGTCGGCACATCCACTACCAAATCCACATAGTGGTTTCCCCGCATTTTCTTATTCCTCAGGGACGGAACACCCTTACCACGAAGACGTACCCTCGTCCCGGTCTGTGTCCCTGCCTTCACATTGTAAGCAACATCGCCATCTATCGTATGAATAATAACATCGCCGCCTAAAACTGCCTTTGGATATGAAATCCGGACGGTTGAATAGATATCATAATCATGTCTCTGGAATTCCGAATGTCTTTCCACATATACTTCAACCAGCAAATCACCGCGGGAACCACCATTTTTACCCGGTTCTCCCTTGCCACGCAGACGCACGCTCTGACCGTGGTCAATTCCTGCCGGAATCGTAACCTGAAGTTTTTCTTTCTTGCTTGTGTATCCATTTCCACGGCAGTCCGGGCATTTTTCTTTTATAATTGTCCCCTTACCGCCGCAGGCCGGACATGTCGTTACATTCTGCACCATGCCAAACAGGGACTGCTGGGTGTGCACAACCTGACCTTTACCGCCACACTGGCCACAGGTAACTGGATTTGTCCCCGGTTTTGCTCCGCTTCCACCACAAGTCTTACATTCCACCTTAGAAGGAATCTCAATTTCTTTTTCAATTCCAAAGCAGGCCTCCTCAAAGGTAATTTTGACCTGCGTGCGGAGATTGGCACCTCTCTGTGGCGCATTCGGATCGCTTCGTCGCCTGCTGCCAAAGCCTCCTCCGAATAAATCCCCAAAGATGTCGCCAAAGCTGCCAAAGATATCATCCATATCCATGCCGGAAAAGCCCCCGGCGCCACCAGCTCCACCTTCAAAGGCCGCATGTCCGAACTGGTCATACTGACGCCTTTTTTCCGGATCGCTGAGTACCGCATACGCCTCAGATGCCTCCTTAAATTTTGCTTCGGCTTCTTTGTCTCCGGGGTTTGTATCCGGATGGTATTTTTTTGCCAAAACACGATAAGCTCTTTTTAATGCGGCATCATCGGCATTTTTGTCAACGCCTAATACCTCATAGTAATCTCTCTTATCTGCCATATGTTCCTCCTTTTGTGCCAGCAGATGCAAGCACTATATACACACGAATGACTCGCGCCCTGCCGGGTACGAGTTCATTCTCTTAATGTCACTATTTCGCCGTATGACAAGCTTTCTACGCCATGCGGCCCTCGCAAACAAAGTTTGCTCGGTCGCGGGCATTCGCCCTATGCCCGGCTTTCTACGCCATGCAGCCCTCGCAAACAAAGTTTGCTCGGTCGCGGGCATTCGCCCTATGCCAAGTCAGAAATGCAATTTCTTTTGTGCAAGCACAAAGAATTGCATTTCTTCCTTGTCGCATGGCTCTTAGATTTCGCGGAAGTCTCCATCGACGACGTCGTCGCCGCCATTATCTGGCTGGGCATCTGCCCCGGCTCCGGCACCTGCGGCACCACTCATATCAGGTCCTGCACCCTGAGCGCCTGCTGCCTGCTGTGCCTGCTCGTAAACCTTAGCAAATACCTGCTGGGCATTGTTCATCAAAGATTCTTTTGCCGCCTTCAATTCATCCACGTCTGCGTCTGACATATTTTCTGGTGTCGTTCTGTCAAGAATTGCCTTCACCTTATCTATTTCAGCCTGAACCTTTTCTTTCTCGGCCGCATCCACGCCTTCGCCAACATCATTCAATGCCTTTTCTGTCTGGAATACCATGCTGTCAGCCTCGTTGCGCGCATCAATGCCTTCCTTACGTTTCTTATCCTGTGCCTCAAATTCAGCGGCTTCTTTTACTGCCTTCTCAATCTCTTCATCATTCATGTTAGAGCCCGCTGTGATTGTAATATGCTGCTCTTTGCCTGTCCCCAAGTCCTTTGCTGATACATTTACGATACCATTGGCATCAATATCGAATGTTACCTCAATCTGCGGCACCCCTCTCATTGCCGGCGGAATACCATCTAGACGGAACTGTCCGAGAGATTTATTATCTCTTGCGAACTGTCTTTCACCCTGTACTACGTTAATGTCAACGGCTGTCTGGTTATCTGCTGCCGTAGAGAAAATCTGGCTCTTTTTCGTAGGAATCGTAGTATTTCTCTCAATCAGCTTCGTAGCAACGCCGCCCATTGTCTCGATTGCCAGTGAAAGAGGTGTAACGTCAAGAAGAAGAATATCCCCTGCGCCCGAATCCCCGGCAAGTTTACCTCCCTGAATGGAAGCACCAAGTGCAACACATTCATCTGGGTTCAAAGATTTGTTCGGCTCATGTCCGGTCAACTGCTTTACTTTATCCTGTACTGCCGGAATACGGGTAGAACCACCTACCAGAAGCACCTTGCCAAGCTCAGAAGCCGTCAGGCCTGCATCCTTCAATGCGTTCTGGACTGGTGCTGCTGTTCTCTCTACTAAATCTGCCGTCAATTCATCAAACTTAGCACGAGTCAGGTTCATATCAAAATGCTTTGGTCCCTCTGCTGTCGCTGTAATAAACGGAAGGTTAATGTTCGTTGTAACTGCTGAGGATAACTCTTTTTTTGCCTTTTCAGCAGCCTCCTTCAGACGCTGCATTGCCATCTTGTCAGCAGAAAGGTCTACACCCTCCGCCTTCTTAAACTCTGCCACCATATAATCGCAGACTTTATTATCAAAATCATCTCCACCAAGACGGTTATCACCGGATGTGGAAAGAACCTCAATAACGCCGTCGCCAATTTCAATAATGGAAACATCAAAGGTACCGCCGCCTAAATCGTATACCATGATTTTCTGCTCGCCTTCATTATCCAAGCCGTAAGCAAGCGCCGCAGCCGTTGGCTCATTGATAATTCGCTTTACGTCCAGTCCGGCAATCTTACCTGCATCTTTGGTTGCCTGACGCTGTGCGTCGTTAAAATATGCCGGCACGGTAATAACTGCTTCTGTTACCTTCTCACCGCCCAAGTAGTTCTCTGCATCGCCTTTCAGCTTCTGCAAAATCATAGCTGAAATCTCCTGTGGAGAATATTTCTTATCATCAATTGCGGCACGGTAATCCGTACCCATATGCCTTTTAATAGAAGAAATCGTCTTGTCTGCGTTTGTGACAGCCTGACGTTTTGCCGGTTCACCAACCAGTCTCTCTCCCGTCTTTGTAAATGCCACAACCGACGGAGTCGTTCTTGCTCCCTCTGCATTTGCAATAACAACTGGTTTACCACCCTCCATAACTGCTACACAGCTATTTGTTGTTCCTAAATCAATACCAATAATCTTACTCATTGCTTTTTCCTCACTTTCCATTCTCTGTATTACAATTCTACTAATTTAATACTTTAACCATACTGTGTCTGACTACGCTGTCTTTATACATATAACCCTTCTGAAATTCCTCAGTAACCTTGTTGATTTCCTCGGAATCATCTTCGTCGTGCATTACCGCATTGTGAAGATTCGGGTTGAATTCCTGCCCCAGTGCTTCAATCGGCGTTACACCGATTTCCTCTAAGGCTGTCATCATTTGCTTATAAACTGCCTCTATTCCTTTCACAAACGGAGTTTCCTTTTCCTCCTCTGAGAGTCCGTCAAAGCCCCGCTCCAGATTATCCACGACCGGAAGGATTTTCTCAACAACGGACTTTGCGCCGATTTCAAACATCGCACTTTTTTCCTTCTCGGAACGATTTCGGAAATTTTCAAACTCAGCCAGATTCCGCATCAGTCTGTCGTTCAGTTCCTCAATCTTCTCATCCCGCTTATCTTTCCTTTTTTTCTTCTTTTTTTCCTTCGCCTCGCTCTCAGGAGCAGCTTCTTCGTTTTCTGCTTCTTCCTTCTCTGCCGCTTCTTCCGGTGCCGCAGATGCTGCCTTATCTTCCCTTTCCTCCGAAGTTTCCCCGGCAGTCTCTGCCGTCTTCCCTGCTTCCTTCTCTACTTCTTCTTTCGCAGTCTCCTGCTCATTCTTTACTTCTTCCACTATCCAGTCCACCTTTCCGACCTGACATCCTTCTGTCAGGTCTTCTTCTTAAAAATATCATCTAACTGCTGCATACAGTTTTCCAATGTACCAACTACCTTTTCATAATCCATTCTCTTTGGCCCTACAATACCAATCTTTCCGTAGACGCCTTCCTTTATCTGGTATGTTGCCGTAACAACGGAACAGTCTTTCATTGATTCCACCGGAGATTCTTCTCCGATATAAACCTGTATGCCATGCTCCTGATTCTCATCCGGAACCTTATCATTTGCCCATGCCGTCAGCATTTGTTTCTCCTCAAAGGTGGATAGAAGTTCTGTCATCTTTTCCTTATCCGTAAGCTCCGGATATTTCAAAATATTGGTTGCGCCGGATGTATAAATCTCCGACTCGTCTTCTTCACTGAGCACTTCGGCAATACAGTCTAAAATGCTGGAAACAAGTTCTCCATACTCGCCCGCTGTCTCTTTTATCTTCTGGATAATCGCCATATTGATTTCTGTAACATCCAATCCGCCGAGCGCTGTATTTATCATAAAATTCAACTGTGCAAGAGAACCTTCCTCCAAATCGTCAAACAAATCAATGAATTTGTTGCTGACATGATTGTTATCCAAAACAACCAATACCAGTATCTGGCGCTCTGCAACCTGATTTAACTGTATAAACTTAATTTTTTTGTGCTCATACTTCGGCTTGGTGACCATCGAAGTATAATTTGTATTCTGAGCAAGAAGCTTTGCCACCTGCTTCAACAGCAAATCAATCTTATCTGCCTTCTCGACCAACAGGCCTTTCATTTCCTCAACTTCCGCATTTTTATTGGCAAGTACGGTATCGACATACAGACGGTAGGCTTTATCCGAGGGAATACGTCCCGCGGATGTATGGGGCTGCAAAATATATCCCATTTCTTCCAAGTCTGCCATTTCATTCCGAATGGTAGCTGAACTCAGGTTCAAGTCCGTATATTTGGAAACGGTCCGGGAACCGACTGGCTCTCCCGTTTCCATATAATTTCGGATAATCGCCTCCAGAATTTTCTGCTTCCGCTCATTCAGTTCCACAAACATCACTTCCTTTGTAATGGTTTCCATGTACAGGCAGCACCTGAAATTGTATCTTTGCCCCTTTATTATATCTTGTTAGCACTCGCTTTGAAAGAGTGCTAATTACTGACTAAACTAAAGATAACACCTTAAAATGGCATTGTCAATAGAAAAATGAAAAAATTTTAATAAATCAATGCAAATAAATTTATCCCCAGTACAGTCAGAAGTCCTGCTGCTACAATAGACAGGCTGCTCATAGCTCCCTCGACTTCGCCCAGTTCCATTGCTTTTGCCGTCCCAATCGCATGTGAGGAGGTGCCGAGCGCCAGCCCGACAGATATTTTTTCTTCTATATGAAATACTTTACAGACAAACTCTCCCACCATATTACCTATAATTCCGGTTACAACAATAACCGCCACCGTTATTGTAACCATTCCATCGAACTCCTCGCTCATTCCCATCCCGATTGCCGTCGTAATGGACTTGGGAAGCAGCGTTACATACTGTATATGCGTCATATGAAAAATTGCAGCGAGCGCCAATGTAGATAACAGGCTCGTCAGGACACCAGAAACAATGCCAAGCGAAATTGCCACGCTATATTTTTTCAAAATCCGAATCTGCCGATAAAGCGGGACCGCCAGCGCCACCGTGGAAGGCGTCAGAAAATAATCCAGATACACTCCTCCTGTTTCATAAGTTCCATAATCGATGCGAAGCAACAGAAGCACAGCAATTACAGTAACAATTGCTATAAGCAGGGGATTGAAAATGCTAAGCCCGGTTTTTTTCTTTAAAAATACCCCCAGTTCATAGCCCAAAAGACTGACAACAACAGAGAAAAACACCGAATCCGCAAAAATTTCTTTCATATATTCTCACTCTCCTTTCGCCGTATCAGCCATTGTGACACTCTGCCAGTCACTATCATAACAAGTACCGTGATAACAAACACTGCCAGTAAAAACGGAATCAACATAGATTTTAACTCTGTCCACTTCGTCATAAGTCCGACTCCCGCCGGAATGAAAAATAACGGCATAATTTCTATGAGAAAATCTGCTGCCTCTTCCACCTGAGGAAGCTTTACCACTCCGCTGCACAATGCAGTGAAAAGCAGAACCAAACCATAAACACCCGCAGGAATCGCAAGTGGAACAAAATATCTCAATACCTCTCCTATAAATGTAATCAATGCAATGATCATAAACTGCCGTATCCATCTCATATCGTTTTATCCTCCTTATCCTCTTTCTGCATTTTCAAAATCCCACATAAATAGAAAGGCATGACATAAGCTTTTTTGCCTATATCATGCCCCATTTTTTTATTTACATACTGTCAGATATCTGAAACGCCATCTGGTAGTTCCCGGTGTTATTTCACATATCCGCTTTCCGTCGGTCCGAAATAGGATTCCGGCAGACTTTCCTTGTATAGCACAAGTTTCTGCAAAACCAGTCCGGCCTCTACGCCATAGAAGGTCAGCGTGTGGGTCCCCGGCTGCAGAGTTACCTTGCTCTCCCCATAATGACAGTTATTCAGCACGCCTTCTCCCCAGTCACGAGGCCACCAGTGCCCACCGCCGATATTATAATGCTCGTCAGGAATCGTCTTTACTGCCTCTGCCGGGCTTCCGTCTACAGAAACCGCATAGCGCATATTTCTGCCATCCTCCAGATTGTTCGTCGGTGCAGTAATGGCACGGAGTGTATATTCTCCGCCCTCACGAATCAACACACGGTACTCCAAGGCCGGCGCTATTCCGATTTCATCAAAGTTTCTATCCAGCGGATATACTTTCATGGAAGAAATTGTCTTGCCATACTCCTTCAGTTTGCAAAAACGGTATCCATCCCTTTCCCAATCTGCAGCAAAGTGTTCTGCCTCCATTGCAACTATGCCGTCTCTCTCAACAAAGGTCATTGGCGACAGCTTACCAATATCTACGACAGCCGCTTTTGCCTTCACAGCTACCTCGCTGCCAGCCCCTTCCACTTTTATCGTAAATTCACTATCCTTAGTTACCTTACTCCAATCAATACGAACCTCATATGTGCGAATGGATTCCACCGGACGGCTCTCCGACTCCTCTACGCTTACCGCGTCATTCTCACAGGAAATTTGGCAGTCAAAATTCTCTGTTCCGCCCTGAGCTACATAAATTCTGCGTGTCTCATTTCCCAGATTGGTAAACTCTGGCAGTGAAACCGTTCCTGCTCCGGCAAAGGCATCGCCGCCCTCTGCCAATACAAGCATCTTCTGCCCCTCTGAGACCTCCACGTCCACTGTCTCCGGATAATGCCAGCCCTCATCATTCCAATGCTCAAAACAGACATGGGCAGACATCATCATTCCCTTCCATTTCCCCTGAGACATTTCATTATTGTAATAATTTGTAAGCTCCTCATCATAGGAAATGCAATTTTTTACCTTTTCCGCATAATCGGCTGCGGCCGTCACTCCATTTTCTGCATAAAATTTATTTTTTCCTGCATACAGATTCATAAGCTGTACATTTGCCCCAGCGACCGCCGGATAGTACACCAGACTGTAAAAGCTGTCCTTACACTCCTCCGGAATCTTGCTGTCTGCATCGTCTGCCATCCGCTTTATCTTTCTGCACAGATGTATCATTTTATCTGATTCCCGGTAATGAGTAACGTGATAGGTGTCCGGATATGTTACCTCCGGGCGCCGGTTCCCGTGCATCCTTGTGTATGCCTTTAAAATAGCTGCTATCTCGTCCTTTACATCCTCATCCTTGACATAAGCCCCGAACTGTTGCTCTACCCATGATTTCACAAACGCATCCGTCGTATTCGGATGCTCAATTCCCATGCCCTCATAATCATAGGCAAGCGCCATATAATAGGAAAGGGGGAGCTCGTTCGGCCGGATATCGCCGACATTGACAATCCATAAATCCCGTATCCCATACTCATATGCCATCGTCAACTGTTCCCACACCTTTGGCAATGTAGTAGAATTTACCCATTCATAAGAAACCGGAGCGCCATGGTAGTCAAAATGGTAATACAACCCCCAGCCCGCCTCACGCTCTCTATTTTCTGCTGTCGGCAGGGTACGGACATTTCCAAAGTTATCATCGGCAAGCAGAAGCGTCGCATTGTCCAGCCCCTCCCAGTCCTTCAACCCCTTGACGCCGTTACCACCGTAATAGTATTCCTCCACTTCCTTATATAAAGCAAGCATCTGCGGCATATCCGCACAGCCCTTTTCTGCGATAATGCGGTTCTGGTCTGTAATAATCGTTCTGAGAAGCTCCACATTTTCCTGAATCGTAGAGTCTTTAGGAAGCATTGTCGTATCACGCTCCCCCCGCATACCAATCGTAATCATATGCTTAAAGTCCTTATTCCGCTCTACCCCGTCTTCCCAATAACGGTAAAGCCCTTCGGCATTGGTATAATAATTCCAGTCCTTTCCATAGCCAACATTATTTGTATCTGTCTTGACCTTATCCCACTCCTCACTTGAGCGCATCAACGGCTCGTGGTGGGAATTTCCAATCGTAATTCCTAAATCCGTTGCCAGTCTGACATTTGCCAGTGCATCGCCATCCCCGCCATCCAGTGAAAGGGAAGCAGACCACATCGCTGGCCAGAAATAATTTCCTTTCAAGCGAAGCAGCAAGTCAAATACTTTATCATAAAACTTGACGTTAAAATCCCCAAACGTATTCATAACAAAATTGCCAAGAGACGGCCATTCATCATTCATGAAAAAGCCACGGAATTTTACGGATGGCTCTTTTGAGGAAAATACAATCGAATTATCAAAAACCAGTTCTTCCTGTTTGCCCGGTTTAACATCTCCCCAGTATACCCACGGAGATACCCCTGCCTCCCCGGAAATATGGTACATTCCATGCAGAGTTGACACGGTTTCCGTACCAGTTACCACAAGCTTTTTGCCAACCAGCCGCAAAGCATAGCTTTCACGCTTTCCCTGTATCGCGGAAACATCAAGTGTTCCGTCCGCCACCATGCCATCTACGACCGGACTACTTCCCAATGTCCCTGCCACAATCTGAAAACCATCCGTCAGCTCCTTATCCTGCCCCGGAGCAACTCCCGTTACCATTTGGATATCTTCTGCCAGCTTTTTTGCCACATGTGACAGACCCGCATAATCCGCAGCCTTCTCATCTACATAAATTCCGGCTGCCTTACCACCCTTTACCAATTCAAACATACTAAACCTCATTTCCTCGCTAACTCGTTTCACTCAGTTCAGCGAATTTTACATACTATAAACGAAAACCAAAATAATTCACTGCGTTATAATAAGATACATCCCTCACAATCCTGCCAAGCTGTTCATAATCCTCCGGATATTCTCCATTCTCCACCAGATTTCCAACATAATTACAGAAGATTCTCCTGAAATACTCGTGACGCGGATAGGAAATAAAGCTCCGGGAATCTGTCAGCATCCCGATAAAATTACCGAGCAGCCCAAGAGATGCCAGTGAGTTCATATGTTCCTCCATCCCATACTTGTGGTCATTAAACCACCATGCTGCCCCCTGCTGAATCTTGCCACGGACTCCATCTCCCTGAAAACAGCCAATCATCGTACCAATTAACGCATTATCTGTCGGATTCAGGGAATAAATAATCGTCTTTGGCAGATTTCCATTCTTATTCAGCTCATTCATAAAATCTGCCACATCTGCCTGAAAGCCGTTCGGGTTAATACAGTCAATCCCCGCATTTGCCCCAGCACTCTCAAACACAATATCATTATTTTCCCGCCTTGCCCCATAATGAAGCTGCATTACCCAGTCTCTTTTCTTATATTCAGCACCGAGGAACAACATAACCATCGACTTATACTGAAGCAGCTCCTCCAGCGACAGAGTTTCCCCTGCAATGCTTCTCTTAGTCAGAGCCTCCATTTCTTTCTCACTTACCATACGGAACTCTGCATAGTCCAGACCATGGTCTGAAACACAGCAGCCCCTTTCAGCAAAATAATCCAGCCGGCTCACCAGAGCTTTTTTCAATGTTTTAAAATCTTTAACTTTGACGCCGCTGACCTCTGACAGCTTTTTTATATAGTCCGTAAAACCTTCCTTCTCCGGACACATTACTAGATCCGGTCTCCATGCCGGAAGAACCTGTACACGGAATTTCTTATCCTCTGCAATCATTTCATGATACCGCAAATCGTCTACCGGATCGTCCGTCGTGCATACCAGTGTAACATTCGACATTTTGATAAGCTGCTTCGCAGACATTTCGGGTCTTTGTAATATCTCATTGCAGGTGTCATAAATTTTCTTCCAGTTCTTTTCACTCAAAGTTTCATATATCCCAAAATACCGCTGAAGTTCCAAATGACACCAGTGATACATTGGATTTCCAATACAGCGTGGCAGTGCTTTTGCAAACTCATGAAATTTTTCCGCATCTGGGGCATCCCCTGTTATGTACCTTTCATCTACTCCGTTCGAGCGCATAACACGCCATTTATAATGGTCGGCCCCCAGCCAGAGTTCCGTTATATTCTTAAAATGAATGTCCTCCGCAATCTCCTTTGGCACCAGATGACAATGATAATCCAGTACCGGCATCCGCTCTGCATAATCATGATACAATTTCTTTGCCGTATCGGATTGCAACAAAAAATCTTTATCCATAAATGCTTTCATAAATATCCTCCATTCCGTTTATTTCCTTCATTCCGTATATTGCGTTATAATTGATTTTATCATATAATTGTTTTATAAACAAGGTAAAAACACAGTTTCCGGTGCAAAGGAGGGAATCGAATACAATGCCAATTATAAGTAACACCGTTCAAAATAATTCCGGTAATTCTTCCGCTACTATCTCCTCACGTTCCCGAACATACCGCTCGGGTAACTCTACGCTCCATCTACAGGAAGGACAGACACTAAAGGGTGTAGTCAGCGACGTCCACGGCAATGAAATTACACTTTCCATGGACGATGGTACTTCCTTTACCGGCCAGTTGCCCGACGCCAATCAATATTCAATCGGTCAAAAGGCGGCGTTCCAGATTACCAGTCTGGATAATAATACCATTTATATGAAGGCATTGAGCAATGCCTATCTGCTGGATATGGATGACACTATTGAACAGGCTCTGGAAGAAGCCGGACTGCCAAAATCAACAAGAAATCTGGATGTAGTACGGAGTCTTTTACAAAACCAGCAGTCTATCAGCCGAAATAACATCCTCGCCTCTATCCGCCTGTGCGCCGGATATCCGGAGGCAGATGTCGATACTATCATCACCATGAAACGACTTGATATGCCGATGACGCCGGAAAATGTCCGGCAGTTTGAAAATTACCGCCAGCAGACGCATCAGTTGCTGTATAAAATGGACTCCCTTTCGGATTCTATCGGCGATATGCTCAATGCTATCGGCGAGCAGGTTCCCCGACTGGCTAAGCAGGTAGGTGTGAATCTCCTAAATATGGCGCTCGAAGGAAACCCTACAATAGAAGAAATGGAACTTGCCGGGAATCAGGAAACAATACAATCCTCTGCCCTTGTAGAAGATATGCCTCTGACAGACGAGGAAGGGAATCCTATTGCAAAGGAACAAACTGAAGCGGACTCTGCCGTGATAGCAGAAGAGATGACCGAAGAAACAGAAGCACAGACAGAAAGTGCTGGCGGTCCCCTTGCCCGCATGAAACAGTTACTTTCCAACATTACAGACGGAAATGCCGCTGCTAAAAATGCCGTTGCCGAATCAGGACTAACGGACGACTTCCGCACCCCATTTATACATGAGCAGACCGGCTTCATTCTTTCCCCGGAGGAACGACAGGCTTTTGCCAAAGCACTGGCGGATTATCCCCTCTCCGATGCCGTGAAAGAAGGGATTGCAGATGGAACTCTGACTGCCAGACAATTTTTAACGGAAGCACAGAAAGCCTTTTCTGAAATGAGTGAGGCACAGGCAAGCTCGCTTTTGACCTCTAAGTCATTTCATGCATTGATAAAAGGGCAGTTTCTTTCGGGCTGGACGCTTTCCCCGGAACGGTTAAAGCAGGAAGGTGCATTGGATGAAGTATATGATAAAATGTCACGCCAGTTTGAGGCATTGTCCAAGTTTAGCGAACATATACTGGGAAAAGATGTCTTTACTGGAGTGTCCGGAAATGCCTCTGATATGAGCGAAAATCTAGATTTTATGAGAACACTAAATCAGACCTTTCAGTATATCCAGTTACCACTTAAGCTCCAAAACCAAAATGCACATGGTGACTTGTATGTCATGACCCGGAAGGAGGCATTAAAAAAAGATCCGAATCATCTTAAGGTCCTCCTTCATCTGGATATGGACTATCTGGGCACGCTGGATATCCAGATATCAAAAGAGAATACGGCAGTAACAACAAAGTTTTTTGTCTCCTCAAAAGAAACCAAAAATCTTTTAGAGCAAAATATTGAACTATTGTCTGCCGCAATCAATAAACAGGGCTACGCTTTTACCTCTGAACTGACAATGAAGGAAAAGGAAGTCGATATCGTAAACGACTTTATTGCCGCAGAAGCCCCTGTCGGTGACTTCAAACGGTACAACTTTGACCTCAGAGCCTAGCGTCAGGAAAAAGAGTAAATATCCGGTGGGAATTTATTCACACAAGGGTATTTACTCTTTTTTTCTGACATTAGGCGAAGCCTCCAAGCGAGGCGTCAGCCGAGCTTGGGCTAGGCTCTGAAGGAATCCCCCATGAGCTTGCTCACATGATGTTCCGCTTGTTTTTGATTTCATTAAGCGAAGCCTCCAAGCGAGGCGCCAGCCGAGCTTGGGCTAGGCTCTGAAGGCGAAGATAGCGAACAAGTTCGCATTCAAGCGAGGCATCAGCTGAGCCCCCGCTAGGCTCTGAAGACAAAGCATAGCGAACAAGTTCTAACTAAACTCTAAAAAGCTTCTTTCGCTCCTACAATTTCAACCTTTCTGGTATTACTGGGCTCTGAATCCCCGCCAAAACCTGTTCATTATCCCATTCCGGATGACTGTTAAGTTGTTCCTCAATTTCCTTTATCACTGTACATGGCAACTCTGTAAGATGAGATATTTCTTCTACTGAATAATTTTGGCGCACTAAGTTTCTTAAGATCGTAATAACAACTAATTCTCCCTCTTTTCTGCCTTCTTCCCTGCACATGTTTTCAATCTCATACCACTTCATATAAGCCAACCCCACTTTCGCATCCTGCTTTGTATGCTGAACCATCTCATGGAGTCTTCTAATGCTTTCATTGCACACATTTTTCTCCGTGGTATCCTCCATATACCGGAGCAGTTCTGCCAAATCCGCAGGCGGATTCCCATTCACTCCCCTTGTATAGAGAAAAATCATCCGTCAGGTTCAAATCTTTTAGTGTCTTTTTCAGCATATGTATTTCCCTCCCTATTTTGCAGGCAGGCAGAAATACACCCTGTCTTTCATTGCCGCCTGTCAGTTTTTTCTTTCTTTCACTGGAATTTCTCTCGACTGCTTACCGATTTTTCCCAAAATGAATGATTCGAGTTTTTAGAACTCAATTGAATTTAGAAGCTTCTGATAGGTTAAATATAGCAATAAAAGACTGCTGTGTCAAGCTTCGTTTTACGCTATTTTTAGCGCATTACGACTCTTTCTCTAGTATTATACCAGCTTACTTGTGATATGTCAAGTTTCGTATGGTGTTAGATTTCTACACAGACAATCATACTTATTTTCAGAATATGAAAAAGTATGAATTATTCCTGACAACAGATTAAAATTTTAATAGAATTTGATAACTTGCTTGTTGAAACTTATCATAACATTTGAAAAGAAAAAAACAACTACTTGTTTTTAATTTTCCACTCTTTTTTTAATTTATACATAAGAAATACCCCTGTCTGTAGGAATCCTTTTTTACAAACAAGGGTACTTCCTTTAATGCAATTTTATTAGGCTGTCAGAGGCAGAATATATAACTTTCCCCCTTTTCGAATTAGAATAAAATATTTCTCTAAAGGCTTTTGTTATAACCAGTAACCACTACATTATCATCACAGTATAACTCCGTCAATACTATGTTCTTACTCAAGTCGAGACTTGTCAGCTGATTACCATAACACCATAACCCCGTTAAAGCCGTACACTTACTTACGTCCAAAGTTGTCAGTCGATTATCACCACACCATAATTCTGTTAAAACCGTATTCTTATTTACATCCAAACTGGTCAATTGGTTTCCATTACATCTTAACTCCGTTAAAGCCGTGTTCTTACTTACATCTAGACTGGTCAGTTGATTGCCATCACACCATAACTCTGTTAAAGCCATATTCTTATTTACATTTAGACTGGTCAGTTGATTATCACTGCAGCTTAACTCTGTTAATGCTGTACACTCACTTGCATCTAGGCTGGTCAGTTGATTGTCACCACACATTAACTCTGTTAATGCTGTACATCCACTTACATCCAGACTTGTTATTTTACCTTTACCATATTTATCGTAACCTGAGCAATACAACCTCCTTAATTCCGTTAATCCTTTAAATGAAACCGCACCTTGTAAATTCTTATTAGACCACCTTATATCAACAAGCCGAAGCGTTTTATCCGTATCCTTTACCTTCTGCCAAAGATATTCATCAGAATCCAAATCCTCACTGACGGTAGCCCCAAAAGCCCTCTGCTCTGCTATAATCTTTTTTATTGCTTTTACATCCTGCTCATTCTTTGAACTCGCCGAAGAATCTGAGTTGTCTACCCTATCTGATGGCTTTGTCGTTATCGTCGGTTTACTTGTTGGTTTTACCGTCGGTTTTGTTTTACCCGGCTTCTTTTCCTTTACCGAAACACTGCACTTATATTTTTTTGTGGTATATTTCTTTGCCTTTTTTGATTTTTTATATTTAACTGTGACCGTAATCTTGCAATTTCCTGTTTTCTTTGCCGTTACCTTACCTTTTTTCGTGACGGTTGCAATTTTCTTGTTTGAAGTCTTGTATTTCTTGTACTTAATATAAGAACCCTTTACCTTAATTTTTTTCGCCTGCCCGACTGTCAGCTTCATTGACTTTGTTACCTTAGGCTTTTTTGCCGCACTTACTTCTTGAACAGGTAGCATTGTTGTGATACAAAGTACCATAACCACTAATATGCTAAGTTTTTTCTTCATGTCTTTTTCCTCCTGGATTTCAAATCACTTTTTAATCTTAACCTTCTTCACTTTTTCTCTTTCATTCTTTTCAGTTTCTCATCTACTATTTTCCATTCCCTATCACTTTTGTTTCGTTTAATCAAAAGGAGAATCGAAATTACAATACATATCACAGAAAGAACACTGCTTCCAGCGAAACTGTCCATCTGCAAACATAAAGGCGGAATAATCAAAACAATTCCTATTATCAACAGTATTTTACTCCCTATATGTAAACGGTTACTTAAATCGCTTAACCGCCCACTCTCAGAAAGAAGTGAATCAAATTCTTTTTGAAACTTCTGTTCTTCCTCTAGTTGTCGTTCAAGCACTCTCTCTGCCATCTCTTTGCAGCATCTTTGATACTCCTGCCATGTTTCATTTACTTCTATTCTAACGGCTTCTGGCGCGACATTCTGCGCATGCCTCACGTTGCTCTCACTTTTTCCATGATGATCTACATCTTGAAATTCATGGGTAGCCGCACGAGCCATTCCCCACCATCCGCGATAATCATTAGGAAATTCGTTGGCAATCTGTTCAAATATTGTATAAGCTTTTTCAAAATCCTGATGAACGGTAAGGAATGTCTCCGCGCTATTTAGTTTTTCTTCCATAGATTGTCCATTATGAACATGCACCTCAGGATTACTAATCATAAAGGATGTTCCACAATATTGGCATACTGCTTCCTTCTTCTTCTCATCCACCATTAACTCACCGCCACACTCCGGGCATCTTTTACTTACTAAAGGCATTTTTCTCCTCCTGGATTTCGAATCACTTTTTGATTTTAATCTTCTTTACTCCGCTCCACTTGCCATATACTTTCTTCTTGCCATTCAGCTTATATGCACGGACACGGAAATAATAGGTCTTTTTCTTTTTCAGTTTCTTTACGGTAAATTTTGTTTCTGTTGTAAGCTTACTCTTTTTCTTTTTTAACTTTTTGTTTGAAGCGTATTGAATCTGATAGCCCTTTGCTCCAGAATCCTTTTTCCAAGTCAATGTAACTGATTTTTTCTTTTTGTTTTTGGCGGTAAACTTTGTTACTTTGCCCGGTGCTGAAATTTTTGTCGGCTTGGCAACCGATTTGGGCTGTGAGGTTTGAGTTGGCTTTACGGTTGTAGTCGGCTTATAAGGTATGACCGATTCTTTTCCGTCCGAACTCACTGTACCAGCTTTACTCCACTTGTTAGATGACAGATTCAAATGCAGAGCAGGACGGATGGCAATACTAGAGTTGTCATTAGCAAGAATATATCCTGCAACGCAACCGCCATAATACACATTTTCTGCATAATATGGAAAGATACCCGGCGACCGAAGCCACCACCAGCCGTTACCACTATACTCGTCACTTTCATTCGTCCATGCGCCCTGCTCTTTAACATACTCTGTATTTTTTGCTTCCCTTGTCTCAGAATCATCATAATTAGATGAAAATCCATACAAAGAATTCGTTGCCTCCTGAATAGAAAGCAGATACACTTTATCATTTGTATTATTTCCGCCTTCCGTACCACGATCTGGATTGTCCTCATTTACTACCAAGGTTATTTTTATGGCACTTTTCTCATCACTTGAAAATGTAGCGTTATAAAAATCATTATTCAGCCATTTCCGCAGAGTACACGTTTCCCATGTGACATAGTCAAATTCTGCTGTATTATACGGCTGGCAGTCCAGATTCTTATCCGCCAAAAGAAAGGCATCATCCCCATTTACAGACAGCACTCTCCATTTAATCGGTTCTTTTGTCATTCTATTGCTTTGGTAATAGTTTCCAAAGTAAATACAATCCCATGTACTTACTCCATTTTTGTTCGTGCGCGGGTTACTAATGCCATAGCCTGCTGCCCTTACAGGCTGCACCAGTGTTCCCTGCAATGGAATAATCGAAACCAGCATTACCAAACTAAGGCATAGCGCCATTAGCTTTCTCCTCTTTTTCGTTGTCATAATAATTTCCTCCTTATTGCGTTTTATCTTCCTCATGATATAATAACAAAATCACTCCCGAAAAATCTTTCCGTTTTTTTCACTTTTACCAAAAAAGAAGCAGAGACATCCTCTCTGCTTCCGCAATACTACGGTTTTCCGTATATCCACTATGCAATTTTTTATCTGTATTTTATGTTACAATTTTCTTTGTTTTAGAGTATCTGCTGTAAATTTTCTTTTTCTTTTTTATGTTATATGTTCTAACTTTAATTCTGATTTTTTGTTTTCTCTTAAAATATCTTATCTTGAATCTTCTCTTATGCTTTTTAATCAGAATCTTCTTAGATGATATTTTTTTAAAAGGCTTTTTCCCTACTTTTACATAAACCTGAATATATTTTCCCTTATATTTCTTTAGATTTACCTGTAAGTAACGAACCCCTGCCTTCTTTTTCTTTTTTAGTGTAATTACCGGTCTTACCGAAAGATATTTCCTTTTCTTCTTTACCTTTTGGGAAATCACCGGCTTTTTCGTATGTTTAGGATTTGATGTAACCTTCGGTGTCAGCCTTGACGCCGGGCTTGGACTTGGCGTTACCCTCGGTGTCGAGCTTGGACTCGGACTTGGGCTCGGACTTGGTGTCGGCGTCGTTATTACCCCCAACGAGTTTACCGTGCCTGCTTTGCCCCACCCCCCAGATGACAAGTTCAAATGCAAAGCGGGGCGGACAGTACATCCGTCGTAGTTGAGGTTAGCAGCAATACCGGAACTGAACACGTAACCGTTATCATTGATAACTGCCGCACTACTTGTATTGCAGCCCGGCGACCGAAGCCACCAGCGATGAACACTTTTGGTTCTAGCTGCCACGTACTCCGTATTTACGCTCACCCTTGTCTTTGACGTATCATCATCCGATGAGAAACCATATAAGGGATTCATTACTTCCCCGATGGAAAGCAGATACACTTTATCGTTTGTATTATTCCCGCCCACTGTGCCATGCTTCGGGTTATCTTCGTTGACTACCGTAGTTGTCTTAATCGCTGCCTGCTCGGAAGCACTAAAAGCGTTATCTAGAAAATTGTCACTTATATAATCTTTCTCGCACACGTTGGAGGACGCCCCATAGCCATTCAGCCAACTCCGCATGGTACAGGTTTCCCATGTAGCAACGTATCTATCGTTATAATTTTTTACATCTACGTTCATATCTGCCAGCAGAAATGCGTCATCCCCATCCACAGACAGAACCCGCCATTTGATAGGCTGCCTGACGTCGTTTTTGTCGGCTTTCTCATCTCCATTCGTATCGCTCTGCCAGTAGTTTCCAAAGTAAACACAGTCCCACGTGACCACACCGTCACGATCCGTGCGGGGATTGCTCAGCACGCCTGCTGGTTTGCCTGGCGTCGGGCTTGACGTTCCTTCTGACTCGAACGTTGGCGTCGGACTCGGCGTTACTTCCGGCTCTGGTGTTATCGTCGGACTTGGGCTCGGGCTTGGCGTTACTTCTGGCTCTGGCGTTGGCGTCGGACTCGGGCTTGGTGTTATCTTCGGTGTCGGACTCGGGCCTGTTATGTCTTCCCCGGGCTTTCCATCTGTCACCACATGGACACCTGTCAGATACCCGCATGTTTCACACCGCCTGCCCTCCAGTGACCGTCCTTCATATGTACTAATCACATAATCGGATAAATGATGTTCTCCTTTACAATAGGATGAAAAGGTATAGCCCTTATTTTCAAATAAAGTTTTCATATCCTCATCGCCATATACTGTCAATTTATCCTTATCGAAGTCTGCGTATATTCTGCTTATAGAAGATATAGAGGAAACATATAGAGACTGCAGTTTACCGACCGAACTCCCTATATCGATATCTGTTACCCCTGCCGGAAAATATAGAAAAGCGAGATTAAAACAGCCATCACATATGCTTGTCACACCGTTCTGTAGGTCTGCAACCTTTGGCATATATACAGCTTCCAGTCGCACGCACTGTGAAAAAACAAGGCTTCCTGCAAAACGAAGACGGTTGCCGCATGCCACCCACCGCAGCTGGGAACATCCCGTAAAAGCATAGTTCTCGATATTGGTTACATGAGAGGCGTCCATAGTAGTAATCTTGCTTTTTGAAAAGGCATATTTTTCGATTTCCACATCATGCTCCGGCAATGTAACCTCTGACAAATTTGAATAGTAAAACGCCTTTTCCCCAAGCGTATGAACGGAGGATGGAATTTCATAACTCCCTGTTCTGATTGGCGGGAAATAGCATATACGCGTCTTTTGTTTATTAAACAGTATACCATTGTCCCCACAGTAACTTGTATTATTTTCATCAACGGATATCGTTTCCAAATTTGTACACGCAGAAAACGTATCCTTGTATATATTATCTACCCATTCTCCAATCGTGACCTGCTTAGCTTCCTCTCCCACTGCGTTTATATCTATAGACTTTACCGGATACATCTTACCGTCCTTTTTTACAAAATCCGGAATAATCACATGTTCCGCATGACAGGCCTCTGCTGCTCCACTGCCTGCTGTCGCATGCTCATATTGGTCGGTTCCACTCCTTGCTTCATATAAAACATAAGTAATCCCCTGTGCATCTTTATTATTCTCATCCAACTCATAAACCAAGTCCTCTGCTCTCTCCAGTTCTTCTGTCTCATCTCCCCAAAGATAGGAAACATTTTTTACCGTCCCACACACATCGCAGATATCGCCCTTAATGTGTACCGTATCATCCTCCCAGTAAGTCCCATTTTCCCAGTGATGCTCGGATGCCTCATGGGCGACAAACTTTTTCCCCTTTTTTTCTGCAAAAGTTTCCGCAGCGCTCCCCTTTGAACCGTAAATCGCGCCATTCCACTCAGCTATATGAACTCCAATCATAAATTCAGTTACTGACGGTGGAATATACAGTTTGCGTACCTTATTATCTGTCATAATATTTTCATTTATCTTCGTAACACCATCCAAAATAGCAACCTTCTCTAAATTAAATTGATACATATTTGACGAACTGTAGGCGCTTCCTTCATAAATAATGCAGTTATTTTCAGATGAAAACACTTCACTCTCTGCGTTAGGGTAAGCACCCGGAATTCCCTTACCTCCGAAAGGAATCCACCCCACTTTCAGACCTACAGTGTAAAATGCTTGTCTATCCACTTCCACATTTGGTCTAAAACGAACATACTTGAGAGATTGGCAAAAATCAAAGACATGTTGCTCAATATGTCTGCAGCTTCGCAAATCGGCTTTTTTTAAATATTTACAGGAAGCAAAAGCAAACGACTCAATATAAACAATATGCGACAAATCTACATCCGTTAAATTAACAGACGCAAACGCATAGTTACCGATTACCTTTACACTCTCTGGAAGTTCAATCGGTCCTGTCACCATCTTCTTCGGAGGAAATCGGAACAGCTTGGTTTTATTTTTGTCATACAAAACACCATCCTCCGCTGTAAAGTATGGATTCTCCTCTGCAACCTGAATTTCCTGTAACTCCATTTCCTCACAGAAATAATCGACTTCTTTTACCCCGGCACCCAAAAATAATTTCTTACAGCTTGAAGCACCAAGCGAACGAAATGCAAATTTTTCCACCGTATCGGATACATGCAACGACGTTATCAGCTCACAGTTCGCAAAAGCATCAAAAACAACTTCCTTCACCGCATACCGGACTCCATCTTTTTCCACGTAATCCGGTATCCGTATCTCGCCTTCATCAAGAATTTCCTGTCCTGTTGCTTTTGCCGTCATGAACTTTGTATCTAGTTTATATATGACACCCTGCTTATCCTTATTATTGGCATCCAAAGAATAGACTTCCGGTTCCTGTTCCGATGTTGCCTGAACATTTTCCGTGTCAGCCATGGAAGGGACAGGCGGAAGCCCCGCCCCCAGTGATATTATCATGGCGGCAGCCAGAACATATGCCAGTCTTTTCCTGTTTCTCTTTTTCATTGTCCGCCTCCTCGTTTACTGTATACACTAAGGACGTCGTTAAAGCTATACATTTCTTTGTCTGCATAGCATGCAAGCAGGATTGTATCCAACTCATACTCCTCACTGAGTTCCATCATATTACAGGCATTTAATGTCGTGTTTGCCATCTCGCAGAACATTTTTTTCGCAATGTCCTTCTGATAATCTCCTGCATGTTCCTTGAAATACTGTTGCTGTGCTGCCGTGTGAATAAGGGGCAGCAGGTCTCCCCTTTGAACGGTAAGACATCGCCGCCCATTATCCTGATACGCTTTATCTAGTATCTGTTTTCCCTCTGCTACAGTTTCAACATGCAATGGCTCCGGAACGATATCCGCAATCAGTGTCTTTCCCCACTCCGGACAGGGTTCATCTTCCGACAATTCCGAAAGCTTCCTCCTTGCCTGTGCAATACGGATAGACAGTTCCCGATGCTCCGGCATATGAAACAGGTCTGACAGGTATTTTTCAGACATCGTTTTTACGGAATCGTTAGGTATTCTCTCTATACCCTCATTTTCTTCATTGTCTGTTTCTCCCGGTGCGAATACCTCCGACAACAGGCGGATATTCGTAAACTTGTCCGAATATACATCTTTTGCCAGTTCCATAATTATATTTCCCATAGATTCTGACACATTATAGAAAAAAGAACTGTCATAATTTTTAACAAATTTTTCAATACTTTCTCTTGTATTGGGATGAACAATATCTTCTCTTTCCGAACACCACTTTTCATACCCTGCCTCGCGGAGCAAATCATTCAGACGTTTCTTTTCCTCCTCCCGGATTCCCTTGATAATATTATTCTTATATGTCTCAAGATACGTCAGCGCTGTCTGGCTATACCCTTTAAACCATTCTGCCCTGTCAATCATCCAAAGCAAAAAATCGTTCGACTCCATGTGTTTATTTATCTCAAACTGTTTCTGAAGCTCTCTGGTGCTATGTGTCTTTGACGTTGTATAATCGACATCCAGATTTTTTTCGAACCGCTGCGCCATGCGGATACATTCCTCGAAAGTCCTCTTGTTTTCGATTCCATATAGAAATATCAGTTCCTGATAATCATTAATCTGAAAAGATGGTTCTCCTAACCCTCTTGTTAAATATTCTTCTGTTTCCTCACGGTCTAATTTCATCGCAAAACACATTTCATATACATGTTCTCTAGAAGGCCTCCTGTATTTTCCGTTCATGCCAAACCAACGGCGCATCGTAGGCATGGAAGCAAAATTTTGTCTTCCGGTTCTTTGGCGGAATTCCCGAAATGCCTGATGGCGAAGTTTCTCTGCTCCCTCATCCCCGCCATAGGTATAGCCCATCTTTTCCATAATGAATGAATCAAAACGCAGAAAAGCATGTCTCTTTCTCTCCCGTTCAATATACTCAGCAAATTTCATCCTCTTCTCCTTATATAATCGTTATCCTATGGAACCAATAAAATCATCTTCTTCTGTTTTTTTCTTTGTCTTTTTCGGCTTCTTCGTCGGTTTACTTGTTGCACGAATCTTTGGCGTCTTCGTCGGTTTTTTGGTCGCCTTTCTTTTTGGTGTCGGTTTCGGCGTTGGTTTTTTTGTTCTTTTCTCCTTTTTGGGAGTCGGAAGCATTTTCACTGTTACGGCAGGGGCCGTTGTTGTTCTAATTATAGCACTGCCGGATGCCATATCTGTATGAACCGGTTTTTCGGATGAAAAATTACCTTGCGCTGCTATGACAATAAATAATATCAAAATAGGCACGACTGTAGCCGCTATCCATTTTATCTGCTTTGGAACATCTTTTCTTTCCGTTGTCACCGACTCTTTATATAAATCTTCTATCAATTGCTCCGTTCTCTGATAACGTTTTTCTGCCTTGAGCGACAGACCTTTCATAATTGCTTCCTTTGTTTTTAAAGGCAGCTCTATTTCCTCCATGTCTACAAGAGATGGCAAGGGCTCTCCTGCCATCCTTTCAATAGCATCGGTCGGAATCTTTCCGGTCAGCATATAATACATGGTCGCACAAATAGAGTAAATATCTGACCATTCTCCCTGACTTCCATGCGCCCGGTATTGTTCCTCCGGTGAAAATCCCCGTTTAAAGAGCACCGTCATGCTTTTCATTGCCATAATATCACATACCCGCGCCGCTCCAAAATCAATCAATACCAGTTTCCCATCCTCATTGAATAACAGATTATCCGGGCTGATATCCCTGTGAAGCAATCCTGTCCGGTGAACTTTGGCAAGCGACATCAGCACCGGCTGCATCAGATGAAGAACTTCTCCCGCATTGATTTTCCCTTCTGTCTGGACAAGCTTTTTAACGCTCTCGCCCGGCACATACTCCATAACTATGTACGCCGTTTTATTTGCATAAAAAAAGTCGCGGACGGAAACTATGCCCTCCCGGCTGCTAAAACGAGTCAGATACCTCGCCTCCTGAATGAATTTATCCAGTCTTTTCTGATATTCTGCTTCATTCCCTTGTGCATATACGTCTTTATCTGTCCCCCGGATTATATCTCTGTTTACCAGATCTGCCGGGAAAAACTCTTTAATCGCTACCGGTACTTCAAGGACAAAATCCCATGCCACATATGTAATGCCAAAATTTCCCTCTCCCAGAACTTTTCCTAACATATACCTTTTTGCCAGTGTTGTACCGGGAAGAAGACAATGTGGAATCGGTTTATACTCCTTTATATTCAAGTGGCAGTGTGGGCACTCCCCATCTTTATCCAGTGGATGCATACATCCAATACAAACATTGATTCCTTTTATCTTCATCGCTGTTGCTCCTGTTATATTAACGATATCATTTATGACATTCTATCATTCTTTTTTTATATTTGCAAATCTTTCCTTCATCAGTGTAAGTATTTGTATTTGTTATTAGTTTAAGCTAGATAAGGAACGCATAACTAAATCCACATCCTTATTCTCAAGTTCTTGGATTATATGCAAATATAAACTTTTCCTAATACAAATATTGGTTTATCCTCAGGTAAGTCCTTGACCAATGTGGGAAACTGAATAATAAGCTGCCAGTCAATTTGAATTTTTCTAATAGAAGATTGATTTTTAGTAGGTAAAAAACCACCATTACCTTTATAATCCCAAGTTTTGTTAATCGAAAGAGACTGCTTTGAAAAATCAAAATCGTTTGGTGTAATAGCTAACGCTTCCGAAAAACGCATTCCTGTTTTGGCAACAAGAAGAATAAACCAATCCCAGTTTATATCTTGACCTAAATTTAATTCGGGCGCCAAACGCTTAATCCAAGAGCGAGTAAGAAGATATTTATCCATTGCGTGTAATAATCGTAAAATAAATCCGTTTTTTCTATGTTATTCAGCATAATGTCCTCCTTATTGTAAAAGTCCACTTACACTGATGAAGATAACACCATAGTTGGTTCAAAAACAAAAGAGCCAAGAAGAATCCTGACTCTTTTCTTTCAAACTTTTACCATGCATGCTTTCCCGTAGCCATCAAACTATTTATATTTTCGAATGCATTTTCAATTCGTTCCGTATGATATTCCCAGTAACTGTCATATATTTTTTGAGTAATACCGTGATTATCCCATTCCTTTAAAACATCTCCTGTAGTCTTTTTTTTATATGCCGCATAATATTCCAATAAATATGAGAAAAATTCCAGCTCTTTATTCATTCTATTCACCCCTTATATATATAGAATTTCTTGGATCTCCCGTGATTTTTTCACATTCCCAAATTTCAAATAATGCCTCAGCACCAAAATCTGTCATCCCCAACTCCGCGTTTTCAAGCATTTCATGTGTTTTAGAAAATACAAATGCTCTTAGCGCATCCATTGGCGTCATTGCATATTTTTCCGAAATCATTTTTAAAACTTCCACATTATAATAATCAATTATTTCTGGTTCAAGTCTTTTCATAAACATTTCACCTCTACTAATTCTAAAATAGATATAGCTTTTTCCGTTTTAAATGTATATTGGTCTTTTAAATTTTGTGGAAGTAATAACTGAATAGCCCTATTTTCTGTAAATCGTCCTTTTATAAAATCATTTACAGTACGAATCGCCTGATCATTTGCCACTGGCCCAATAACAATATCATATGCGTCACTTGCCGATTTGTCAGTCCGATATGTAGCGATATATCTTAACCATTCCTTATCCGCCTTCACAAAAGTCAATACAGATAAGTCTTTAAATGCCTTATCATCAACATTGTATACTGAAATAGTAGGGCTACCTTCTGCACGTCTGCCAGTAGTTCTAACTGCCCATTTCTTTGCCTGCTCATAATCACTTATAAGATAAAATCCTATTCCAAAATCTAATAACCTTTTTCATTTTACCACCAACTGTTTAATACTATTCTTCTTTTCCATAATGAGCCGGTCTATGTCCTCAAAAGCATTTTCCAGACATTCCATATGATACCTCTCATACATATCATATATAAAATCTGTTAATTCTAATTTATCCCATGTTTTCAAAATTTCATCCGCAGTAGTATTTTTATATTCTGCATAGTTTTCCAGCAAAAAAATGAAAAACTCCATTTCATTTCCCATATCAATCCCTCCTTATATACAATGAATTTCGCGGATTTCCAGTAATTTGCTCCGCTTCCCACATGTCAAAGATTCCAAAAGGACTAAAGTCCCACATTTCTAGTTCCTTGTCAACTAGCATCCGATAGGTTTCAGAAAAAAGAAATTCTCTAAGTGCTGTAAGTGGTTCAATTCCGTACTTTTCAATAATCATCTGTGATACTTTTTTATTATAGAAAGATAAAATAAATATCATTTCATTTTTCATAGTTCAATCACCTCACTTAATGTTAACACTTTGAGAGCCTTTTCACTCTTAAAAACATATTGATTCTTGAGTTTTTGTGGCAATAGCTGTTTAATAGTCTCATTCTCATCATATATACCCAAAAATACAATTTTATAACTGGCATTGTCTTAATTGGCAACCGGACCAATAACAATATCCGAGTCATCTGAAAAGTTCCTGAGATTCCTATTATTTGCCACAAATTTCAACCATTCTGCATTTGCACTGTCAAAATATCTAACTTTCAAAGAAGATAATTCTTCTTTATCAAAATTGTACGTTGTAACTATTGGTTTCCCTTCCCCTCGTTTTTTTACTGTAAGTAATGCCCATCTTTCCGCTTGCTCATAGCTTGACGTAAGATAAAATCCTGTACCAAAATCAAGTATTCGTCAGATTGAAGTATTTTGGGGTTTTCAACAACAATATTACTCCCATGATATAAGATTATTTTTTTCACATCCTTTTTTACACAAACAATTTTTCAAGGATAGATTTTTTAATATTTTTCAGTTTCTCCAACTTACGCTGTTCCCAAGAAATAGTACCTATAGCTTGTCTCGAACCATCATTAACGTATATCCAAGTAAATTCTGTCCCTGCCATTTTCCCCTATCGAATCTATCAGGATGATTCATGGATAACCCGATTCCCCATATGTGGTCTTTTACCGCACATTCTGCTAAAATGGCATTTTTCGTTCCTAACAATTGCTGTTTTAAATTCTCATTCTGAGAAAATTTTGCCAACAAGCCCTCATATACCACTATTTGCCTTATTCCATTCCAATAATTTTCATTGTATCCAGCAACCTGTCGCCCTAATTCTTTGATGGAAGAAGCATCTTCAGCGTTTAATATTTTCATTGCTATGTCATCATCACGAAAACACATTGCTTTCTGATACATCATAAACTGCTCCATTGAAGAAAACTTAATCTTCCCTAATGTAAATTGCGAAAGATACCAATTACTCAAATATCCATTATCCTCATTCGGATTATGAAAACAAATAACTTTCATTTAACCTTCTCCTACCTTCTCCACTGCCAAGGCTAGTTCTAAATCATGAAGTCCATAATATGCCTTCATTAAAAAGTCTACCGGAATCTTTTTTATTATTTCTGAACTCGGTATATTATAATACCACTGATAATACGCATAAAATTCTCCAATCCAGTCTGGCATAAATCCTTTCATAGATTTACCAGATTTCAAAGTATATTTTTCAGTATCGGAAAAATATTTCCACAGTTCCTCTGCACTCATCGTGCTAACATAAGCTTTAGCTTCATCAATACTTTTTCGTGTTTTACTTGCCATATAGAATTTAATAAAATCTTCTGTATCTTTATCGGGATATGTCTGCGCCACAAAGTCAAATAGCTTTCCCTGATTTTCCACTACATCATCCAAGTAAACTTTTGAATATGCCTTCACAATTGTCACCTCCCAAAAAGCGTGCTAAACACTTTAGTTACTTTATTTGCATCAGAATTGATTAACTCTTTCATCTTTTCTCTTGCTGCGACATCTCTTTGATTATATTTTTCATTAAACTCGTCATATTCTACAGTGTCAATACCATACTTATCAATAAATTTTCCAGCCAACAACTTATACCTTTTAGAATCTGCAGCATCTCTATGTTTCATTAATTCAGCTAACCATGATAACACATTTTTCTCCTGAAAATCTAATATTTTCAATCCTTCAATATTCAATTCATATTGATGAACCCAGCCATTCGTATCGTTCGGTCTACAAACAGCCCACACTTTTGCAAGGTCAAAATTATCTTTCCCATACCACTCTCTCCTTAGATTTAGTATCTTCATTGTACCACGAACGAAAAAAAAGCACAACTAAAGGTAGATTCATTTGGGGCTCATTTTTTGCAAACCACTTTCATAAAAATCTATACCAAAAAGAGAGCCGCACACCAATCCCGATGTAACAGCTCCCTCTTAATTTTCATCAAGCGAAGTCAGCGAACTAAGCCCGCCTTAAAAACTTCTTACAAGAAAATATATTTACAAATAAACAATACAGCCAATACATACATCAGCGGAGTAATCTTCTTGCTCTTACCGCAAATCAGATTAATCACTACATAGGAGATGACTCCGATAGCGATACCCTCTGAAATACTGTACATTAACGGCATTGCCAAAAGACAGAGATAAGCCGGTACAGCCTCTGTCAAATCGTTGAAATCTACACTGAGAATCGAAGACACCATCAGGAATCCCACGAAAATCAATGCCGGAGCTGTCGCAAATCCCGGAATCGCACAGAAAATCGGCGAGAAGAAGATTGCCAGCAGGAACAACAGACCAGTAACAACAGAGGACAATCCGGTTCTACCACCGGCAGCCACACCTGCCGAAGACTCAACAAAAGTCGTTGTTGTCGATGTACCAAGAACAGCACCTGCCGAAGTAGCAACCGCATCTGCTAAGAGCGCCTGCTTGATACGAGGCAGTTTCCCTTTCTCATCCAGCATATCTGCTTTTGTCGCAACACCAATCAGTGTTCCCAATGTATCAAACATATCTACAAACAGGAACGCCAAAAGAACTACGATAAAGTTTACAATGCTGACTCCTGAGAAATCCGCTGTAAAACATTGACCAAAGGTTTTTCCTAAATCTGTCAAATCTACCATTCCCCAAGCCGGATACAGAGAATAAAATTTTGCCTCCGGATTAGGTACATACACACCGACTGCCTGCATTATCATGCCAAGAATCCATGTGGCAAGAATACCAAACAGAATCGAGCCTTTAAATCCTTTAATATAAAGAATCACGGTAATAAATAATCCAACCAAAGCAAGAATCGCACAGATTCCCTGTGTGTGGAAATTACCTGCAAAATCTACATAGGAAACCAGCGTGGACTGATTGCTAACTACAAGGTGAGCACCCTGAAGACCGATAAAAGCAATGAATAATCCGATACCAGCACTTACGCCCTTTTTCAGCGAAAACGGAATCGCATTGAAAATTGCCTCGCGCACATTTGTCAGGGATAGGATAATAAAAATAATACCCTCTGCAAATACCGCCATCAAAGCAACCTGCCATGAATATCCCATAGCGCCGCATACCGTATAAGCAAAGTATGCGTTGAGCCCCATTCCGGGAGCTAAGGCAAATGGGTAATTTGCCAGAAGTGCCATTGCCAGTGTGCCGACAAAGGAAGCGAGTGCCGTAGCAATCAATACCGCATTCTTCTCCATTCCCGCGTCACTAAGCAATGATGGGTTGACAGCCAGAATGTACGCCATCGTCATAAATGTAGTAACGCCGGCAATCACCTCTGTCTTCGCTGTCGTTTTGTTCTGAGTCAGTTTGAACATTTTTTCTAACATAATTTTCCTCCTCATGTTAATTTTATAGAAAACCGCCCAAAAGACAGGACAGATTTTCTTCCTTCGCTTATCCCAACTCCCTTATGCTCCTTCATATGTTATAAGAGAAGAAATATCATACCCTTTTAACTTTTCCCGTCCCTTCAATCCAGCCAACTCCAAGAGGAAAATAATCTTAACGACTTCCCCGCCAAGCTCCTCAATCAGACCGGTACACGCCTTTATCGTTCCACCAGTGGCAATCAAATCGTCCACAACAACGACCTTCTGCCCTTTCCGAATCGAATCCTTATGTAACTCAATCGCCGCACTTCCATACTCCAAATCGTATTCTGCCGTCACGGTCTCACACGGCAGTTTTCCTTTTTTGCGACATGGAACAAATGCCTTTCCCATCGCATAAGCAATTGGGACTCCAAAAATAAAGCCGCGGGACTCCGTTCCCACAACGACATCAAAATCAACATCCTTCAAACATTCAATCATGGAATCAATCGCAAGCTTTAACCCTTCTGCCTCTTGCAAAACTGTCGTAATATCGCGAAAAATAATTCCTTCTTCCGGAAAATCCGGTATGCTTCTTATGTACTCCTCCAGCTTTTTCACAGAAATTACCCCATTTCTTTTAGTTTTTTCACTAGTATCATTATAATATTTGTAGGTTTTTAATTCAAGGCTTTATTTTATTTCGAAACCTTCCTTACCCGTTTCAGCGCTCCCTTTTTTATACTTTTCAATGTGAAATATTTTCCATTATAAAACACCTTATTCCGTATTGCAACCTTCTTCTTTCCTTTTTTTACCTTTATAAGGGAAACCTTGTTGCCTTTTTTATTCGACTGCACCACTTTGTACTGGCAGCCGTAACGCCAGAATTTTTTGCCCTTCTTCTCATATTTCTTGTACCAGACGGCTTTCAGCGTTACGGAATCGTCATACCCATCACAGATATCATTGATTCGCGTTTTCTTTGTAACCTTTTTTCCTCCGCATTTCCATCCGGCAAAAATATAATTCTTTCTTTTTGTTTTTTTCTTTGGAAGCAGCCTCGCACTCCCCCAGACAATTCCCGTCCGGTCAGCCACCTTGCTTCCGCCACATTCTTTGTAGTAAATGGTAAATGTTTTCTTCTTAAACCGGGCATACAACGTTGGAATCCTCTCCTCACTGTCCCCCTTGAACTGTGAGGAATAAATCACACTGTAAGGAGTTGTATAAGTTACTTTCGTCCCTCTGGTTTTTGCCGTATACCAGCCGAGAAAATCATATCCTGCGACATCCGGTTCCTCATCCTCTGTTATATAATTGCAACTGTTCCATTGGATTTTCCCGGATAACTGATTTGCCGGAAAATCTGTCATTTCCTTTATATCCTTGCTTGGGAGCACTGGCACAAACCGCAGCTTATATCCCGATTTTGCCTCCCATTTTGCCGTCAACAGCGTGCTGTCTCCCTCATCATTTGCTACCGCCTGCCCATAGGAAACTGTTCCCGCATTTTTCCCGGTAATCAGTCTGCCGGACTCGGTCAGCCACCCCGCCAGATTATACCCATCCTTTCTCAGCACCGATTCTCCTGCCGGAATCAGATTTACACTCCACCAGTCGATATTTCCCTGTTTTATAGCCAGTGCGGGCAATCCTCCCTGCGTATCATATGCGACCTTATAGCTCTTTTTCTCCCAGCCGGCGTGCAAAACAGTATTTTCCGTGATTGCCAACCCAAATGTCCAGCGGTCTTCCGGTGCACAGGAAGAACTTTTGTACCAGCCGGTCAAACGGTAGCCATTCCTTTTCGGAGCTTCCGGCTCCCTATCCTTCTGACCATTTTCAATATACTGCGCCAATACTTTGCTTCCACCGTTCGTCACATAGCACTCCCTCACGCCAGTCTTTACATTGATTGTGACCTCCATCGTCGTATCCACAGAGCTTCCTGCCGTCCCCGCAAAGCTAAAATCATAGTAGTAAGACACCTTCTGCATTTCATCGGAACAGTATACCGTCCCATTTTTCTCATCATAACCGGAATTCACTCCATCCCCTTCTGCGCCATCAATTTTTACGTTAGACACCTTGGAAAGATTTAATTTTGTATCATAATCTTCCAGTGATACCTTATAGCGCTCTCCTTCTTTGTACTGATATCCGTCCCTCTCCTGATACATGCATGTAAGAAAATTTAGTGCCGGATTTTTGCTCAAATCCAGACTTGTCAGTCGGCAGCCGGACACTTTCAGTTCCTTTAAGAGCGGACAAGTGCTGGTATCCAGTGACGTTAAGGCATTATCGCCGCATGTCAGAATCTGCAGACGCGGGTTATTTGACAAATCCAGTTCTTTAATTCCCGTTCCCGAGCAGTACAGCTCTCTCAGTTTGGGAAATGCTTCAATTCCCTTTACGCTTCCTATATCCTTACGGCTGCTAATCGAAAGCACTCGCACAAGCTCGCACTCCTCCTTCGACAGCAGTCCATTTTCATCCAAATCAAATTCATACCCGACATAGCTTCCCGACTGGAATTTTTCAGTCCGTACATACGCTAAAAACTTGTCATCGGGAAAGACCACCCTTCCCTTAGCATCTTTTCCACTGCTCAACGAAATCGGATAGACAATACCCGAATTGGTCACAACCGGCTGCGTGTACGCATAGACAATTTCCCCACGACTGCCATTCATCCACAGCACTTCCGCTGATAAAACTAACATAAATATCCACAGACCTACGGATATCCTCATATCTGGTTTTCTGCATTTTTTCTCCCTCATCTGTTTTTCTTCCTCCCTCGTTTTTTGATATGAATCACAACTTTCGTCTTTTGTCCTCCATCTGTAAACATATTATATTGATAAGAAATTTTCGACGGCAGCTTCTTTCGTTTCAGCCAGATACCCTGTTCGGTTGCCTTCCCTTTGGATAGCTTTGAAATGGTATTCGTTCTCTCAAGCCCGGGCAGTGGCAGAAAATATCTTTTTCCCTTCTTCTTTACCCGAAGCTTTCTCTTTTGCGGAGAAATTTTACAGTCCTCAAGCTGACTGCTGCCAATCCGGCAATTTCCCGTTACCATCTGGTTTCTCTCGCAGTATAAATATTGCAATAAACGGTTCTTGCTCAAATCCAAACTCCGCAGCCGATTTCCGGAACACGCCAGATAATCAAGGAGTGTATTCTTTTTTAGCACCAGTTTTTTTATTTTGTTTTGACAGCAATTCAAAGTCATCAACTTTTTATTCTTCAGAACATTTAATTTTTTCAACCGATTCCTTTCGCAGTATAACTCCTCCAATTTCTTTAGCTTTGTCAGTTTCAGCTTTTGCAGTTTATTATCAGAAACGGACAGCTTTATGAGTCCTTTATTTTTTGAAACATTCAGCTTTTTCAAATGGTTATTATCACAAAATAACTGCGTCAGTTTTCTATTTTTTGAAACTACAAGCGACTTTAACTCATTATCACTGCAATTCAGTACGCGCAGCTTCTTATTTTTTGAAACATCCAGCTTGTCCAGATTATTTGAGGAACAATTCAGCTCCTTCAGATTCCTGTTCTTTGAAATATTCAGGTCGCTTAGCAAACTGTCTGCACAAACTAATTTCTCTAAATTCGGAAAATACTCAATTCCCTTTATACTCTCCGCCTTCGGATACTCATATTCACTCTGGTAATCGGACGCCTCGCTGATATCAATTTCCTTTACTGCACTCTTTTCTACGTCACTTAATTTCCCATTTCCATCTGTGTCTACTGTGTTTTTTATGTAATAACGAAAGTATATGTTCGGAAAGTTTTTGCTGTCAATTTCCGTCTCTGCCGCACTTGCTTCCTTGTAACCTCCGATGCATAATACTGTTGCTATGAAGAAAAGGATTGCTCCTAAATGTTTTCTCATTTCTTTCCCTTCTTTCTATAAACCTTTATGTGGGGGTTTCCGTCAAAGTGTATTTCATCCTTCTGCAGTTTTTTCGTATTGCGTACATCAAGTTTTTGTAGATTATTATACCTGCACGATAAGCCCTCCAAATACTTATGCCCTCTGGCATAAATTTTCTTTATTTTATTGTGGTCACACCCAAACCATTCTAATTGGGGAAACTTCTGTAAATTCCATGTTCCGCCCAACTTATTATATCTAACACTCATTTCTTTCAGATGTTTCTTTTCCCCTAACTTGATAGTTTGTAATTTCCCCCATTCCCAATCGAAATCATATAAATTTTTCAACGGTCGCAAATCCAGCTTTTTTATCTTTCTATTTCTTCTTGCATAAAGTTTTTTTAGGTTAGGAACTTTCTTAAAATCAAGCTTTTTTACAGAATTACTTCCCAGCAATAGTTTTTCTAATTTCGGCAGGGAAGAAAAACTTAAATTTTTTAATTCTTTCATATTTCCAGTGTTCAAATATTTCAATATTGGCAATTGGGATAACGTCATTTTTTTTAACTTCTTATTTCCTGCACAGTTGATTTTCTCTAATTGTGGGCAATTTTTTATAACTACCGTTTTAAATTTATTTGATACAAGACGTACCGACTTTAACTCTGGCAAACTGCCTATTGAGATTTTTTTCATCTCACAATTTTCCAGTCTCAGATATCCCAGTTTTTTATTTTTTGTAATATCCAGTTTTTTTAGCGGAATATCCAGTTCCAACGTCCGTAAATTTAGATTTTTACTTGTATCAACCGGACATAAATCATAAGCAGAAATCGTAAGCTTCCTTAATTGTGTAAGCTTCTTTAATTCATTTATGTTTTTAATTTCAAATGCTTCAATATAAACTGTCTTTAGCTGAGATAATTTTGAGATTCCTTTTAAATCATAATCCTCTCGATTATCACTTTCCCCTATACCCAACTCTGTTGCTTCCTGTATTTCTTTTTCCGATAAAACTTTATCGTTGTCTTTGTCAAAAATTGAGAGTTCTGCCCTTACTCTCTTGTCCGGAAAGTTTTTCTCCGTAATAGCAACTGAGGTTACTTCTGCCGCACTTACCTCTCTGCAACCGCCTGTACAAAAGACTGCCACTACAAATAAGACAATAACTCCTAGATATTTTCTCATTTCTTTTCCCTTCTTTCTCAATCTGGTTTATACGCTCTACAAGATTTTTAATAATACACTTTAGCTGATTTATCAAAGCGATACTTAAAATACTTAGTAGCCCTTTTACTATACAGATATGCCGTTACATGCGGATTTCCTCTAAAGCGTAGTACAAGTGGCTCAATATAATATAGGTCCAACTCTCTTAGCCTATTATGTTCACATATCAATTCCTGTAGGCATTTATGTTTACTCGCATATATGTTCTTTATCTTATTATAGTTACATTCAAAGTCTAGCAGTCTTGGAAACTTTGACAATTTCCATGTCCCCCCAAGTTGATTATGACTAACATATATATACTCCAGATTTTTCTTTTCACCAAACTTGATTTTCTTTAACTTCCCACGTTTCCATACAAGCTTATTTAACTTTCTTAATGGGCGTAAATCCAGCACTTTTATTTCCTTATTCCCCCAGATGCAAAATTCTCTCAATCTTGGAAGCTTTTTTAAATTTAACTTTTTTATTGCATTGTCTCCTATCTTCAGCTTTCTTAACTCTGGTAATCTAGGTAAGGCTAAGGTCCGCAAATGCTTAGCTTCTTCTATATATATACTTTCCAAATTTGGCAGCTTAGACAGCGACAACTTTTTCAGCTTTTTAGTACTTTCCATTGTTAACCGTGTTAACTCTGGCAAGTTTTTTAATATTACTTTTTTCAATTGGTTATTTTCTTCGCCTATTATTTTCTCTAACTTCGGACAGTTTTTTATAGTAAGTGTCTGATAATCGCAGTATGCCAAACTCACTTTTCTCAGTTCTGGAAAATCAACTAATGCCACTTTTTCCAGCTCGCAGCTTTCCAGTTCCAATGACCGTAACTTACCACTTCTTGGCAGTTCTTTTACTTCTACTAAAAATAAATCCAAATCAACTAAATTCACATTATTTCTTAAATCCAGTGATGCCCTTCTTTGGGTTGTACTAATTTCTAAGCAACCCAATTGAGGCATTTTAGTTATCTCCAATACGTTTTTTAAAACTCCTGCTTCTACAATCAGCGTAGTAACATATTTCAATTTTGAAATACCTTGCAAATCATAAGTTGCGTTTTCCCCAAAATAAGATTCACGCAACTCTAACTTTTTTGCTGCTTTTATTTCTTCTTCTGACAAACTCATATCCTTATTCTTGTCAAACGCCTTTGAAATTTTTTCCCTTATTCTTTTATCAGGAAAGTTTTCCTTTGTAATAGCAACAGAATTGTTTTCCACTGCACTTGTTTCTTCGTAGCCTCCGATGCATAATACTGCTGTTATCAATAAAACAAAAACTCCTATAAATTTTCGCATTTCTTTCCTCCTTACCCTCACTTTAAAATCTTTATATTAGGATTACCATTAACATATACATGCTTCCTCGACAATCTTCTCATCTTGCGTATGTCAAGTTTCTTTAGCTTATTGTGTTTAACATTCACAAGCCTCAGATATTTTTTCTTGCCAAACTGTATCCTCCGCAATATTCCATACTTCCACTCAAAATTGCATAATTTTTTTAATGGACGCAAATCTAACTTTGTTATCTTTTTATTTCCATTTCCTCTAAGGGTTCTTAGTTTAGGGCAGTTTTTAATTACTACTGATTTCGTCATATTATTTGCAAGGCGCACATATTTCAATTTAGGAAGATTACAAATTGATAATTTCTTTACCTCACTGTTTTCCAATTTTAAAGATTTCAGTTTCTTATTTTTTGATAAGTCAAGTCTTTTTATCGACACATTCAAATCCAATTTTTCTAACTCCGGATTTTTATCTGTAGTAACCGGGCAAGAATCAAGAGTCATAATTCTAAGATACTGAAGATGCGGTAATTTTTCTAATTCCCTCACATTTTCCACTTCAAATGCTTCAATCTCTACCTTCTTGAGTTCCGATAGAATTGAAAGCCCCTTTAAATCATAATCCTCCATTTCCTCATCAAGGCCTATCGAAATTTTCTCTGCCTTCTGTATTTCCTCTCTCGACAGGACATAATCCTTATTTCTATCACAATCCTCTACTATTATCTTCCTTAATCTTTTGTTTGGAAAATTCTCTTTTGTTATTGCAATTGATGTATTTTCCACTGCACATGCCTCTTTGTAACCTCCGATACATAATACTACTGTTATCATTAAAGCAAAAACTTCTATAAATTTTCTCATTTCTTTCCCTCCTTTCCTTAGTAACACTTTGCTAATCCTTCCACTTATAGTGTACCTTTGCCGACTTATCAAAACGGTAATATACATTATGACCAGAGCTGTCATGAAGCAAATATGCTGTTACATGCGGGTTTCCTTTAAACCAAATAATCGTCGGCTCAATATTATACAAATCTAATTTCCTTAACCTGTTATACCCACACTCAATTACATCCAAATATTCATGATTTCTTGCATATATATTCTTTATCCGATTATAATCACAATAAAATTCACACAACTTGGGAAATTTTGATAGTTTCCATGTTCCGCCCAGACGGTTATGCTGAAGATACATATGCTCCAAATTTTTCTTCTGCCCAAAACGTATTTTTCGCAGTTTTCCTCTCTGCCATGTAAGTTCATATAATTTCCTCAATGGGCGCAAATCCAATTTCGTTATTTTG
>DEUM01000011.1 GCA_002362575.1 Lachnoclostridium sp. UBA3262
ACCGTTTACATTGATGATATAATCAAATGATTGAAAAAACAAAAAGGATGGTCAAAAGAATGAGGCAGTTTGTAAATAATTTCCGCAAATACACGTATTTGCTGGGACAACTTGTCAAAAAGAATATAAAGCTACGCTACCGGCGTTCTTATCTGGGTATGTTGTGGACGTTGATTGAGCCGTTACTCACAATGATTGTCCTGTCGGTTGTATTTGGAAGTATGCTGGGAAGAAACAGTACTGACGCTGCTTTCGACGGCGTCCCGTTTCCTGTTTATGTCCTGACCGGACGGCTGCTGTATTCTTTCTTTTCCTCGGCGACAAACAGTGCCATGAAGTCGATTCGTGTCAACGGAGCGATGATAAAAAAGGTATATGTGCCGAAATATATTTATCCGCTTTCAGGAATTCTTGCAAACTTTGTAGTGTTTCTGATTTCCCTCGTCGTGCTGCTTGGTGTTATGATTTTCTTCCTTGCCACCGGAGACTATAAAGCGCCGATGAATGGGCATATGTTCATGTCTATTATTCCGCTAATCAATCTGTTTGTACTGGCGATGGGCGTTGGGATGGTTTTATCCACACTCTGTGTATTTTTCCGGGATATTGAATATCTTTGGAGTGTTATGCTGATGTTAATTATGTACTGCAGTGCCATTTTCTATTTTGTAGATAAGATGAGCCCGGGAACACAGAAGCTGGTAAAGCTGAATCCTTTATTTGGCGTAATCAATAACTTCCGGCGGGCATTTTTTGGACAGGCTTTTGATATGAATCTGCTTATATATACATCCGTCTTTTCGGTGGTGACACTGATATTTGGACTGTTCATTTTTTATAAGAAGCAGGATTCCTTTATTTTGAATATTTAACAAAGAGGAGGAGCAGGAATGGCGAAGCGGCCTTTGGCGATGAAAATTGACCATGTGAGCATGAAGTTTAATCTCAGCTCAGAAAAGGTAGATAATATAAAAGAATATGTAATTAAGATGCTGAAGAAGGAGCTCATGTATCAGGAGTTCTGGGCGCTGCGCGATATCAATTTTGAAGTGCGCAGAGGAGACAGGCTGGGAATCATGGGACTGAACGGAGCCGGAAAGAGTACCCTGTTAAAGATTGTTTCCGGTGTGTTAAAGGCGACGGAAGGGACAGTTACGACAAACGGAAAGATTGCTCCGCTGTTGGAGCTGGGAGCTGGCTTTGACAGGCAGTATACGGGAAGTGAAAATATTTTCCTGTATGGCGCCATGCTTGGTTTTTCAAAAGAATTTTTACAGGAAAAATACGATGAAATTGTAGAGTTCTCAGAATTGGGCAGTTTCATTGACGTCCCGGTCAAGAACTACTCCTCCGGTATGAAGGCAAGACTTGGCTTTTCTGTGGCGACGATTGTAGAGCCGGAGATTCTTATTCTGGATGAGGTGTTGAGTGTGGGTGACGCCAAATTCAGAAAAAAATGTGAAAACCGTATACAAAGCATGTTTGACAAAGGAGTCACTGTGCTTTTTGTATCGCACTCGACCAGCCAGGTACTCCGGATGTGCAACAGAGGGATTCTCTTAGAGCAGGGAAGGCTGATTGCGCAGGGAACGGCAGAGGACGTGGTCAGCTTTTATGAGGCAAAGATGAATGAAAATGAGAAATAATTTTACGAGCAACGAAACCTTGAATACAAAGTTTCGATATTAAGGAGGAAAAAGGTAATGAAAAAGGTTATTACTTACGGTACATTTGATTTGCTGCATGTAGGACACATCAATCTGCTCCGGCGTGCGAAGGCATTAGGAGACTATCTGATTGTTGTTGTTTCTTCGGATGAGTTCAATGCCGGAAAGGGAAAAAAGGCGTATCACTCTTTTGAGGACAGGAAGCAGATTCTGGAGGCAATCCGCTATGTGGACGAGGTGCTTCCAGAGTACACATGGGAGCAGAAGATTGACGACGTCAAAAATAATGACGTAGATGTGTTTGTCATGGGAGATGACTGGAAAGGTAAATTTGATTTTCTGGAAGAATACTGCGAGGTTGTGTACCTTCCGAGAACCGAAGGCATTTCGACGACAAAGATTAAGGAAGACTTAAATATGAAAGAATGATTATGATAAAGAAAATTGGTTATTATGTATTTGCCGCATGTTTTACCGTATTCCGGTTATTTCCGGTAAAGCAGAGCAAGGTGTTTTTAGTGGCGACACACGATGACAGCGATGAGGGAAATATAGGGATTGTGGCGGCGGCAATACGGGAAAAGATGCCGGAGAAGAGGCTGTACTTTTTGACAAAGAGGGATGGCATCCGCCATCCATTTTCTTTTTTCTTTCATAAGGCATATCATCTGGCGACAGCGGGTACTATATTCTTAGATAATGTTTTTATGCCGATGGCTTTCACCCCGGTTTCTAAAAAGGTAAAGGTTGTCCAGCTCTGGCATGGCACGGAATCCGTCAAGAAATTTGGACAGGATGCAGATACCGGGGAGGTAAAAAGGCTGTCAAAGAAGGCGGACGAGAGAATTACGCATCTGATTGTCAATTCACAGAGGACAAAGAGACAGTATGCGGGGGCATTTGCTCTGCCGGAGGAGAGGGCTTATGTGCTTGGGCTTCCGCGAACCGATTTGATTCTGGATGACAGGCGTATGGAGGAAAAAAGGCAGCAGTTTTATGCAAAATATCCTGAACTGCGTGGAAAAAAATGCACGCTGTATGCCCCTACATTTCGGGATAATGAGGTGGAGAATCCGTCTCTTGCGCTTGATCTGGAGAGCTTTCTTTCTGTTCTGGGAGAGGATGAAGTTTTGCTGCTCCGTCTGCACCCTCATGTATCGGCAAACTTTTCGGACAAAGAATGGGAGCGGTATGGGGGACGTGTGGTAAACGTATCGGCATATCCGGGAGTAACGACTCTGCTTGCTGTCTCGGATTGTCTGATTAGCGACTATTCCTCTATTATATTTGAATACTGCCTGTTTGAGCGTCCGATGATTTTTTACGCTTATGATTTGGAAGATTTTGAGCGGGATGGCAGGAGTTTTTATGAGGATTACGAAAATTTTGTACCGGGTCCGGTTGTCCGGAGCCAGAAAGAATTAGAGAAAGTGTGGCAGAGCGGATTTGCATATCGGGAGCGGGTTGCCGCTTTTCGGGCGGAAACTTATGAGTATCTGGATAAAAATGCCACAAAACGGCTTTTCGATTTGATTTTTTGAAATAAATGGTATATAATAATTTGAAGCGTCTTAATAGGGGCAAATACAGTAAGAGATAACGGAGGTTAATTGTGAAGGTACTATTACAAAGAAAATTAAGTTTAGTGTTTCTAATTATACAGTTGTTAGCGTCAATTGCGATTTGCGGGCTGGCCATTTATGTCGAGTTTATTCCGACAAAATATATAGTAGCAGTGGCTGTTGTCTGCCTTGTGCTGCTGGCATATCAGTTTTTCAGCCAGCTGGCAGATTCCAGTTATATTATTGGGCGGGTATTGTGCGTGTTCTTCTGTGCGTTTTTTATCGGTGGAGGGTATTATGTGTACGACGCTTATGCGACCATGTCGGATATCGGCGGTGCAGAGACAAAGCTGGACATTATTTCCTTCTATGTACTGAAGGATGATAAGGCACAGAGCATTGCGGATGCGAAGGATTATAAATATGGTATTCTGTCAGTGCATGACAGGGAGAATACGGATAAGGCGATGGCAGACGCCAAAAAGGAAGCCGGACAGGATTTAAAGACGCAGGAATATTCGGATATGGCGACTCTTGTGGATGCGCTGTATGCAAAGGAAGTACAGGTTATTGTAGTTAATCAGGGCTTTTTGAGTCTGGTGGAGGAGCAATATAAGACATTTGGGGACGATACCAGAGAATTGGTGAAACATGAAATTGAGACGGTACTGGATAAGGAGCTGACACAGACGGATGTCACGACGAAACCGTTCAGTGTGTATATCAGCGGTATTGATAAATATGGAAGTATTAAACAGACGAGCCGGAGCGATGTAAATGTCATTGCAACGATAAATCCGATTACGAAGAAGATACTTCTGACAACGACGCCGCGTGACTATTTTGTTCCGTTGTATGGGCCAAAAGGCAAGTCCGTGTCGGGCGGTGTGAGAGATAAATTGACGCATGCAGGTAACTTTGGTGTGGATTGTTCGCTGAGTACACTTGAAAAACTGTATGATATCGACATTGATTATTATGTCAGAGTGAATTTTACCAGCTTGAAGAAAATTGTAGACCTGCTCGGTGGTGTGGAGGTATACTCGGATTCTGATTTCATTTCTGACTGGGGACCGCATGGAGCGGGAACACATTATAAGTTTAAGAAGGGCTATAATAAGGTAAATGGTAAGAAAGCGTTAGCCTTCTGCCGTGAGCGTCATCATTTTGCAAATGGTGACCACCAGCGTGGACGAAACCATCAGCATATGATTGAGGCGATTTTAAATAAGGCAATGTCTCCGTCTGTTTTACAGAATTTCTCGAGCCTTTTGAAGGAGTCGAAGAAGATGTTCCAGACGAGTATGTCAACGAAGAAGATTGTATCGCTCTGTAATATGCAGCTCGATGATATGGCGAGATGGAAGATTTCCTACGCCAATGCAGAGGGAACCGGTTCGAAATCAACGACGTATTCCATGCCGTCACTTCGTGCCTATGTATGCATACCGAATCAGGACTCTATAAATAAAATAACGAAGAAGATTAAAAAAGTCATGAAAGAGACAGAAGCTGACATTGAGGATGATAAAAAAGATTCGGATAAGGCTGATTCAGAATAAAAACAAAGCCCGGTGGCAGCACCGGCAGAGATAAAGACAAAACGACCGCTTTTGCGGTCGTTTGTTGCAGAAGGAGATAGGAATGGGGCGATAAGTCCCGGAAGGGAGATTGTATATGCAGCAAAGAACAATTGCATTTTCACCACCTGATATATCGGAGGAGGAAATCCGGGAGGTTGCCGATACGCTACGCTCAGGCTGGATTACAACTGGCCCGAAGACAAAACAGTTTGAGCGGGATATAGCAGATTTCTGTCATACGGAAAGGGCAGTCTGCTTAAATTCCGCGACGGCAGGAATGGAAATGACACTGCGGTTATTTGGAATCGGGCCGGGGGATGAGGTCATTACCTCCGCTTACACATACACGGCGACGGCAAGCGCTATATGTCATACCGGTGCGGTTCCGGTTCTCGTAGATGTGGGCAGAGACAGTTATGAGATGGACTACGAGGCGCTGGAACGGGCAGTTACACCGAGGACGAAGGCGGTTGTGCCGGTGGATATTGCTGGTGTAATGTGTGATTATGACCGGGTACGCCGGATTGTAGAAGAAAAGAAAGGCATGTTTGTGCCGGGAGATAATACATATCAGCGGGCCATGGGAAGAATACTTATTATGGCAGATTCGGCACATGGTTTTGGCGCTTGCCGGAATGGCTTAATGAGTGGAAAAATGGCAGATTTTACGGTTTTTTCCTTTCACGCAGTAAAAAACCTGACGACAGCGGAAGGTGGAGCTGTGACATGGCAGGAGCTTCCGGGTGTCGATTCGGAGAAGATTTACCGCGAGTATATGCTCCTTTCCCTTCATGGACAGTCGAAGGATGCGTTGGCAAAGACAAAGCTTGGGGCGTGGGAGTATGATATTGTGGCTCCTGCTTATAAATGCAATATGACTGACATTATGGCTTCGATTGGACTTGTTCAGTTAAAGCGGTATCCGGAGCTTTTAGAACGCCGGAAACAGGTTGTGGAGCGGTATGAAAGAGGGCTCGCCAAGATTAACAGTAAAATGAAAAAGTACCGTTTGACGAGTCTTGTTCATGATACAGACGCGGCGGCTTCGAGCAGGCATTTGTTTCTGATGAGAATACAGGGGGCCGGTGTGGAGGAAAGAAATGAAATAATCGAGGCGCTGGCGGAGAGAGGAGTGGCGACGAATGTTCACTATAAACCGCTTCCTCTTCTGAGCGCTTACCGGAACATGGGATTTGACAGCAAGGATTATCCAAATGCCTGTGCAATGTATGAAAATGAAATTACTCTGCCTCTCCATACGAAGCTGAGTGATGAGGATGTAGATTATGTACTGCAATGTTTAGAGGAGACGCTTATATCCTTAGAGGGGAGGCGGCTGTGAGAAAGTGGGAGAAGCTGCCGGCATCCATGAGGACCAAGGCGGTAAGGCCGTACTATGAGCGCTTGAGGGAGCACAGGATGTCATTGGGGATAAAACGCCTTCTGGATATTTTGTTATCGGGAATCCTGTTTGTTGTCCTGTTTCCATTTATGCTTATCATTGCGATTGTAGTCGGCACTACCTCGCGGGGCGGCATATTTTTCTGTCAGGAGCGTGTCACGACTTACGGCAGGAAATTTAAGATTATAAAATTCCGGACAATGGTTGCCGATGCCGAGAAAAGGGGCAGTCAGGTAACGACGGAGAGTGACGTCAGGGTGACGAAAGCAGGGCGATTTCTGAGAAAGGCACGGCTGGATGAGCTGCCACAGCTTATCAACATTCTCAAAGGCGATATGTCGATTGTCGGGACGAGGCCGGAGGTGCCGCGCTATGTGGAGCAATATACGCCGGAAATGATGGCGACGCTGCTTCTGCCTGCCGGGGTAACGTCGAAGGCAAGTATTGAGTATAAGGATGAGGAACGTCTTCTCTCGGCGGGTGAGAATGTGGATGAAATCTATGTGGGGCAGGTTCTGCCGGGGAAGATGAAGTATAATCTGGAATATTTGTGGGAGTATTCATTGGGGAAGGATTTACTGCTCATGGTGAGGACCGTGCTGGCAGTATGGAGGTCATAGGCTTGATAGGGAAATTACAGGATATGTTTATCAGTCTGCTGAGTCCATGGATTCCGATCGTGGGGAAGCTTAGCGACAAAGTAAAATACGGGATGATAACGGGATGCTTTTTTGCGGACTTGGTATTGTTCTGCATTGTGCGGTATGTGCTGCACAGGGAGAGCTATTTTTACAATACTGTCTGTGGAATCGTCCTTATGATTGCCATTGCGATTTTGTCGCTGGACCGTTCACTGGTAAGGGTTCACTGGCGGCGTTCGATGTGGATTGCGTGGTTTGGCATGTGCATTGTATTCACGGTATCGGATGTGATTGTGCCAAAAAAAATGTGCGGACTTGGCATTGTGCTTGCTCTGGTTTTTACGGCTGTCTTTTTTGTATGGCAGAATCATACAAGGAAAGATTTGCTCTGGAAGTGTTTTAAAGACGCGGTCAAGCTTGCTTTCTGGATTATGGCGGTAATATCATTTTTATTCCGTCCACTGTATGCAGGAGGGCGATATGCGGGGATTTTTACGAACCCGAATACGTTTGCCCTGTATCTGTACATTATATTTGCTGTCTATATGTCAGATCTGGACTGGATTGTGGAAACAGGAAAGCACTGGAAGCGTTGTCTGCCTACTTATATTAGTCTGGCACTTGTTGTATTTTATCTGGTATTGACGCAGGCACGTACTTCGATTATAACTGTCGGCTGTATTTTTGCCTTATGGCTGGGGTTCCGGATTTATTCCGGAAGAAAGTTGCATTTGTGGAAATCTTTTGTTAAGAATCTTGTAATTGTAACGGCGGCAGTATGTTTATTATATCCGGTGTATTATGCCGGAGTGTCATATATACCGGGAAAGATTGGGAGACCTCTTATATTTGCAGGGGAAACACTGTATCTTTCGGACGGAAGCAAGATTGAGGATTACGGGGAGACCGTGATTGCTGAGTCGGTCGGCGTGGAGTCGGCGCAGGTGAAAGATTCGTCGGAATCGAAGAAGCAGGCCGGTATGCCGGGCAATGCGATGGAGAGATTCTGGTATGTATTAGAGAATACAAAAGGACTAAACTCCCTGACAAGCGGGCGTATTGACATTTATAAGGGATATGCCACGAAGCTGAATTATAAGGGGCATAAAAATGTTTCTCTCGTCATTAATGGAAAAAAGAAAAGCCATGCGCATAATAACTGGCTTCAATTCGGTTACACATATGGTATACTCAGTATGTTCTTTTATGGAATTATTACCGTTTTAGCGGTCGGATTTTCCATGAAGTTCTACATAAAGCGGCAGAGAAAAAATGCGACCTATGCGTTTTTGATTCCGGCTATTTGTATCGGCTTTGTTGTGGCGACGCTGGCTGAGTGTCTGTTTTTGCCGTTTGAGGTATTTCCGGCGTTTGCTTTCTGGTTTGCCTTTGGAGATTTGTTCGTCAAAAAGGTGCCGAAAAATAAATTTTTGCAGGAGTTAGAGGAGAAAAATCTGTAAGAAAGGAGGAGAGTAGAGATGATATTTTTTGTGTTGATTTTGTTACTGATTGTTTGCAGGGGAGCTACGGCAGCTGCACCCGGAGAGTTTGCAAGAGATTATATTTCGAAGGAGAAAGCAAATGTCGTAAAAGGAATTTTTGTTCTGCTTGTCCTGTTCTCCCATGCTTCCCAGTACATGAATCTGTCAGGGCCGTATGACGAGCCATACCGGGCGTTCTGCGGGCATCTGAATCAGATGGTTGTCGTTATGTTCTTCTTTTACTCCGGCTATGGAATCATGGAGTCACTGAAAAAGAAGAAGTTTGATTATGTGAGAAATATACCTCTCAAACGCTTTCTTCCCGTTTTTCTGAATTTTGTGATTGCGGTACTGTTGTTTGTCATATTGAATATTTTTATGGGTAAGATACATAGTATAAAGACCATTCTGCTTTCCTTTATCGGTTGGGAAAGCGTCGGTAATTCAAACTGGTATATGTTTGCTATTTTCGCTGTTTACATTTTTACCTTTCTTTCGTTCTTCATTTACAAATGGTGCGACAAGAAGTGGGTGGGCTATGTGGGAGCCATCATTCTAACGGTGCTCACAATGTTTCTTGTATTCTGGGAAAAGTGGATGGGACAGCCAAATTATTATTATAATACAGTTCTGATGTTCCCACTTGGATGCTGGTATTCTCTTTTGCGGGAGCGGATTGAAAAGATTGTGATGAAAAACGATTATATTTATTCCTTTGTGTGTATGTCTGTTCTTGGCGTGTATTACATTTCCTACCTGAAACGCTGGGAATGGGGATTTGAGGCTTACACGGTGTGGGCGGCCTGCTTTACGATTGCAGTTGTCCTGATTACAATGAAGATTTCTCTGGGCGGAAGTATTCTGACGTGGTTCGGGACGCATATTTTCAGCGTGTATATTTTACAGAGGCTGCCGATGATTGTCATGTCTCATTTTGGAGTGGCGGCGGCGCATCCGTATTTCTTTTTAGTGCTGGCTATTGTATGTACCGTCTTTATCGCAATGGTATTTGACTATCTGACTGGGAAACTTTCGAAATGCATGGCACGTATATTCTGACCATTATAGCGTGAAATTCTTTTTCTTGCAAATAAGGTCGGTTAAAAGTATAATAAAAGGTAATGGAAAAAAATACAAGTTGGAAAGGATTAAATGTGTTAAATGATATGAGCAGTCGCTTAAAGTCAAATAAACTATGGATTATAACAGGTCTCAGTGCTGCTGTCTTCCTGTTTATTATGTTTTATATGGCTCCATTCAGAATCGATGACCTTGTTTGGGGAAGTAAGGTGGGAATTGACCGTCTTAAGGAATGGTTTGAGGGATATAACGGGCGTTATATTGGAAATCTGATTGTGATTGTAATGACCAGAATGCCAGTGGCATTGCGTGCTGCGTTTCAGGTTATTACCATGTTTTTATTGATAAAGTTCATATATGATATAATAGATAAAAATGATAAAGCGCTGGGGCTTTTTTTGGCTCTTTTTGTTATCATGCCACTTTCTCTTTTTACACAGACCATAACGTGGGTTTCGGGATTTGCGAATTATGTAACATCAGCAGTTCTGCTTTTTCTCATTATAAAGATGGTGTTAGGCATCACGCTTGAAAATAAGGAATATAGCCTGTGGCTGCTTATTTTCCTTGGCGTGTTATCCTTTGCCAGTCAGTTTATACTGGAGACGGCAACAATCTATCTGGTTGTGTTCGATATATTTGCTATTATTATGTATATGACTCGGTTTAAAAAATTTTCGCTCAGTTTAATCATAAATTTTGTTTTAGCGGTTGCCGGGGCACTGTGCATGTTCATGAACAGTGCGTATTCGGCGGCATTAAAGGGTGAGAGTACGACAACCTACAAGGAAATTGCAGTAGCGGATAATATTTTTTCACTGATTGGAAAATGGTGGTTAAAGTTTGTAGATGAAATCGTCCCTAAGTGGATGGGAATGAATCACTTTATCAATATCATTCTTATTTTGCTGTTGTTATTTATGTGGGGAATCTGCGCCAAGGGGAAATTTGCTAAAGTCCGGAATTCCATGCAGATAGCAGGAAGCCTGTTGCTTGGGTTCTTCATTTACGATACTATAGATGTGCAATGGGAGGCTGTATATTCGTTCGGAAACGAAATCTGGGCAGTTGTCTCGATAATCTTTTTGCTGTATATCATAGTTACAATTGCCATGTTGGTTTCGGAGAAGATAAGAAAAATCAGGATGTTGATGTTTGCTATTTCACAGTTTTTCCTTATGGGGCCTTTGATTATTGTAAATCCTATAAGTGATAGATGTTTTTTGCACACTTATATTTTTTGGGGAATCTTGGCCGGAGAATGTTTTGCTTATGTGGCGGCTCGTGCTGCAGAGTATATGGATAAGGATATATCCGTGCAAATTCGGGGATTTTTCAGAAAATGCTTGTCGGTGTTTCTTTTGGCAATGCTGCTTCAGATGCTTTTAGGGCAAAGTTTTTCTTTCAAGGTAGAAAAAATATGTAAAGAACAAATACAATTGTGCAAGGAACAGAATTGGGACAAGCTGGTGCTTCCATATGTACCATACTCAATCAATTATTGTTTTGGTTATAATATATTAAATGATGATGAGTATTGGATTGAGAATTATAAACGCTATTATCATATCCCGAAAAAGGTAGAAATATCTTTTATGGATTATAAAAAGTGGATAGTAAGATAAAATATAAAATAAAAGTACAGTGAGGTTGGATGATGAAAAAGTTATCAGTAGTTGTGTCTGTCTATAATGAAGAACTTGCTCTGGAAATGTTTTTTGAGGAAACAACAAAAATATTGAAGGAAATGGATTGGGATTACGAATTGATTTTTGTAAACGACGGAAGTCAGGACGGAAGTTATGATATACTGAAAAAATTCGTAACAATGAGTGACAAGGTTCGGGTTGTTAATTTCAGCAGGAATTTTGGGCACGAGGCAGCGATGCTGGCAGGTGTAGATTATGCAAGAGGAGACGGTGTCGTCTGTATGGATGCGGATTTGCAGCATCCGCCGGCATATATTCCAAAGATTACAGAGGCCTTTGACAGTGGTTATAGTGTTGTAAACATGGTACGGACTAAGAATAAGGATGCTGGTATAATTAAACGAATTACATCGGGTGCCTTTTATAAAGTTCTGAATTGGATGTCGCCGGTAAAGTTTGAAAACAATGCCTCTGACTTTTTTGCTTTCGATGCGAAGGTCATGAAGGTTATGAAGACAGAGTACAGAGAGCGGATCCGATTTTTGCGGGGGTTTGTTCAAAATGTTGGTTTTCGGCGGACGACAATTGAATTCGAGGCGGCAAAAAGAGTTGCGGGTGAGAGCAAATATAGTATAAAAAAGTTGTTTAAGTTTTCTATTCATACGCTGTTTAGTTTTTCGGATTTACCACTAAAGCTGGGTGTGTATTCAGGGATTGTAACAGCGCTGTTTGGCATTATACTGATGGTGTATACCATCATCAATAAAGTGCTGTATCATGTTCCGGCAGGATACTCTACTATTATTGTTTTCCTAAGTTTTATGTTTGCTGTATTGATGGTTATCATTGGAGTAATAGGAGAATACATTTCGATATTATTTACCGAAATAAAAGAGCGCCCGATTTATCTGGTAGACGAGATACTTGGCGAAGAAAAGAAAGAGAACGAGTAGAGGATATAAGAAAATGGGAAAAAAATTATTGGATTTTTTGAAAAAGAAACAGGAGATTATAGCCTATTTATTCTGGGGAGGAATGACGACGGTTGTGAGCTGGGGTTCCTATGCCCTGTTCAGCGGCGTATGCCATATGGGGGTAACGGTCTCAAATGGACTGTCATGGATATGTGCCGTTATTTTTGCCTATTTTACGAACAAGTTATGGGTATTTGGGAGTAAAAGCTGGGAATGGAAGGTATTGTGGAGAGAAATCGGGCTTTTTTTATCTGCCAGAATTATAACGGGAGTATTTGAGCTTGTGATGGTTCCACTTTTGGTTGTACTCGGAATGAATCAGAAAATTGCCGGCATCGAGGGTGCTCTGTCAAAGATTGTTGTAAGCATTGCCGTTATCATCTTAAATTATATCTGTAGCAAACTGGTAATATTTAAAAATCAGGATACAACGAAATAATGTTTTTTATATGAAAATAAGAATCTCCCTTTTTGCATCGTGACTGTTTATTGCCATATTTTTATTTTATAATTTAGCTTGGATAGGATAAAATGGTATTGGGGCAAGATAATCAATTAAGTTTAAAGCGGAAAAGAGGGAAAGAGATATGCGAAAGATTGTTTATGGAGCAGCGACAATTTTGTGTCTGGTAGTTGGAGGTTTGACAGTCGGTATGCGGGATTGTCAGGCAAAACAAAAAATTGTATTTGATAATGTGGATGGCAGTAAGCTGTCAATGGTAGTGGGCGATAGCTATCGTGTGAAATTGAACAGGAAAAAACTTGGCAAAAAAGGAAAAGTAATATATTCCAGTTCAAATAAAAGGCTTGCCACGGTGAACAAAAAGGGAAAGATAAAGGCGAGGAGGGCAGGCAAGGTAAAGATTATTGTCCGGGTGAAGGATAAAGACATCAAAAAGTCGATTCGGGTAAAGGTCCGGAAGCCGGTTTTAGCAAAAAAGGTCAGAATTGTCACAAAAGAAAAATATGTATTTGCAGGGGAGTCTTTGCTGCTTCAGACAAAGGTAAAGCCGGCGAAGGAGTTAGATGAAGAATTGATATGGAGTTCTTCAAAGGAGAATATTGCAGTCGTAAGTAACACGGGGGAAGTCAGAGGAATATCGGCGGGAAAAGCAACAATTACGGTAAAAACAAGTAAGAGCCATAAAAAGGTCAAGAAAAGGATTACTGTCCGTAAAAATGAAATAAAGTCTTTCCGTTTTCTTTCCTCGAAGGAAGTAGTCGGTCTGGGACAGTCAAAGACACTGGCAATCAAGGTTTCGCCTAAGTATGTCACAGACAGGTCGCTTAACTTTACGTCTTCTGACACATCCGTGGCGGTGGTTGACCATAACGGCAGAGTCACCGGCAAGAAGACCGGCAATGTGACGATTCAGGCAGTGTATACGAAAAATCATGCGGTAGCCGCCAAGTGTACGGTAAGTGTCAGCAAGGTAAAGGGAATGTTGACCAGGCAGATGCTGAACAAACTGAATTTGTCTTCAGTCAATAATTTAATGATTGTAGCCCATCCGGATGACGACACCATATTTGGCGGGGCTCACCTAATCTCAGACAAGTATCTTGTTGTCTGCATGACACATGGGAAGGATAACCGTAGCGTGGAATTTAATAATGCTATGGATATCTCAAAATCAGAGCGCATCATCCTGTCCTATCCGGAGGCGACATGGGTAAAGGGAAGTCTTTTCAAGAAAGATGCAGATTTTAATTGGGATGGATGTCAACTGGCGATACAGAATGATATAAATTTATTGTTGCATTATAAAAAATGGGATACCGTTGTGACTCACAATCCGGCTGGTGAATACGGAAATATTCATCATAAAAAAATAAGTAAGTATACTACAAGCTTATATGAGAAGACACCTCAAAGTGCGAAACGCTTTATGTATTTTGCAAAATACTACAAGAAAACGCAGCTGACCAATGCAGTTAAGCGTACATTGCCGGAGATAAATCCTGAATTATATGCTATCAAGGTAAAGATGCTGGAGGCATATAAGAGTAAAAAATATACTTGTTTTACATGGCTTGGACATATAGAACCCTATGAGAAATGGGTGTACTATGACGATTGGAAAAATTAGAATCGTGGTATGCTTTTATTAAGTGGAAGGAAGAGTTTTTATTATGGAAAAGGGAAGAAGATGGGAATTAGATAAATGCAGGGTTTTTGCCAGCCTGATGGTTGTGCTGCTGCACGTGTTAGCGCAAGGATACTATACGCCGGGACCGACTACATTTGAATGGCGTGTTTTTAATCTTGCTGACACGATGGTAAGAGGATCTGTACCACTTTTTTTTATGATTAGCGGCGCACTGTTTTTTTCAAGGGAAAAGCTGGATTTGGGGGTGTTCATTAAAAAGAATGTAGGACACCTGCTCTTTATTTACATTGCTTGGTCTCTGCTCTATGATATTTTTACCTGTTTGATTCAATCTTCTTTTGAATGGGGAACTTTTTTTGTGAATTTTTGTAAGGGGCATTATCATCTGTGGTTTTTGCCTGCCATGATTTTATGTTATCTGCTTTTGCCGGTCATTCATCATGCGCTGAAGGGGTATGTTCTTCATCCGGGATATCTTATTTTTTTGTTTGGAGTATGTACCCTTTTTGTGGTAAATGTAAAGCTCATTCCTTCTATTCCGAAAGGTATTTCGATACTTTTAGGAAAATGGAATCTGAGTAATATGCAGTATATAGGTTATATGGTGTGGGGATATTTTCTGGCTCAAAAAAAGTTTGGGAAAAGAACCCGTATGGTAACGATTCCGATTTATCTGGTTGCCGGGTTTGTGACAGCGGCTGCAAACCGCTGGTATTCCATTGGTCAGGGGAAGGCTGTTCCCTGGCTCTATGGATATTTTACAATTCCTTCCTTTATTCAGGCAACCGTTATTTTCTGTTTTTTCTTAACCTTCGCGAAAGGGTTAGGCGAACTTGGCGAAAACAGAGCAGAGGAAGCACATCCGCAGCTCTGGCATGAACTGTCTTCCTGTACGCTTGGTATCTATCTGATTCATCCGATGGTATTAGAGACGCTGCTACATGTTTTTAACCTTGGGGTAAAGACGGGTAATCCGATTTATAGAATTCCTCTTGTATTTGGCATTGTTATCAGTTTGTGCTTTATCACTATTTTCTTATTACGGCGGATTCCTTTTATAAGAAAATTGGTATAATATATATTGAGGATAAATTTAGAAAAATTAGAAAAGGTGGTTTATAACGATGGATAAAATTGCAGTGTTGATTCCCTGTTACAATGAGGCAATGACAATAAAAAAGGTAATTCAGGATTATCATAAGGCGTTGCCTGAGGCGACAATTTATGTCTATGATAATAATTCCACGGATGCTACGGCGGAAATTGCAGAGAAAGAGGGAGCAGTAGTACGGCATGAGTATATGCAGGGAAAAGGAAATGTAATTCGCAGAATGTTTCGCGAGATTGATGCGGAAAGTTATCTTATGGTGGATGGTGATGATACATATCCGGCAGAGTATGCAAGAGAGATGGTAGATAAGATTTTGAAGCAGAAGGTAGATATGGTTGTAGGAGACCGTTTATCTTCCACGTATTTTGAGGAAAACAAGAGGTTATTTCACAATTTCGGTAACAGCATTGTCCGTAAGACGATAAACCATCTGTTTCGAAGTGACATTAAAGATATCATGACCGGATACAGGGCATTTAGTTACCAATTTGTAAAGACCTTTCCCATTATCTCAAAGGGTTTTGAAATTGAAACAGAGATGAGTATTCATGCGATTGATAAGAATATGCTGGTGGAAAACGTAATTATAGAATATAGGGACAGACCGGAAGGAAGCGAATCAAAATTGAATACATATTCGGATGGATTTCGGGTAATCCGGACGATTCTTCGTCTTTATCGGAATTATAAGCCGCTTCGTTTTTTCTCGTGGTTATCATTGCTGTTGTTTATTCTGGCGGCGGTGCTTTTTGTTCCGGTGTTTATTTCTTATTTGGAGACCGGTCTGGTTTTACAATTTCCGACGCTGATTGTTAGTGGGTTTGTTATGCTGGCATCCATACAATCACTCTTTGTTGGGTTGACATTGGAAACTATGGTACAAAATACACGGCTGGAATTTGAACACAAACTATTTGTCATCAATGAAATATTAAAAGGAAAGCCCGACAGATAATGGGGGAGAGGGAAATGAGGAGAGAGAAAAAAAGTCATGGTAAGTTATTTCAGCGTTTTCCGGATAGAAAAACGCATATTTTATTCGGAGCACTGGCTGTAATTTTTTCATTTTTGCTGGTGCTTTCGAAAAGCTTTGAAAAAACGGACAGCCTGTATAATGTTTTCGGCAATACAAAAAGCGTAGTGTTTTCTTTTATTAAAATGCTAGGCTGGTTTTTTGTTCTGTACGAAGGCAGTCGTTTGGCAGTAACCCTTCATTTAGGAACATGGATAAGAGAAAAAAGCATCCGGATGCCAAAGGGGATTTGGAATAAGAAAAGGACAGCATGGTTTCTTTTCCTTATTATTCTTATTTGCTGGGTACCCTATTATATTATGTTTTTTCCGGGAAGCATGACGCCGGATGCACAGGATGAATTGGCACAGGTCTTTCAGGATAAGGAAAATTCATGGACCTATAATACCATAGTGCATGAGAATCCGGAGGATAATACGATTAATAATCATCATCCGGTATTTTACACTTGTTTTATGGGAGTTTTTGTGCAGTTTGGCAGATTGCTGGGAGATATCAATGCTGGAATCGCAATATTTTCTTTTATACAGATGCTATTGGTAATAGTAGGAATGGTTTACTTTTTGAGCTTTTTAAAAAAGAAAAAAATACCTTTGCTGTATCTTTATATTACATTAGCGTTTTTTGCTTTCTATCCAGTATTTCCGATATATGCAGTTACGGTTTCTAAAGATATACTGTTTGCGGTTGCTCTGTTATGGGTTTCTATAGAATTGTGTATTTTTTTAGATGGGGCAGAACAGGGATGGAAAAGGGGACGACATATGTGCCTGTATATAATTTCTTTGATATTTCTTTGTCTGCTTCGCAGTAATGGCGCATATATCATTATTGCATTGATTCCATTTGTATTTGCAGCGGGGGGGAAAATCCGGGTAAAGATGTTGTTGGCTACAATGGCACCGTTACTATTCTATTTCATTTTTTTTGTACGGATTCTTTTACCTGCTTTTGAGATAGAAAGTGCCAGCCCAAGAGAAATGTTATCGCTTCCTTTTCAGCAGATTGCCAGATATGCTTCTGAATATGGAAGGGGAGGGTTTGAAACGGGAGAGATTGAACAGCTTAATAAGGTTATGAACTTTGGCAATAATTTGTCTGTATTGGCAGAACGATACAATCCTGTATTTGCTGACAGAGTAAAGAACTATTTTAGAAAAGAGGCAACGGACGAGGAGGTTCGGGATTGTCTTGCCATTTGGATGAGACTGGTAGCAAGGCATCCGGGCACTTGTATTGCCGCAACACTGAATAATAATTATTTGCTGCTGAATGATACTGGTTGTGGTGGTAACGTTATATATGCCAATATAACAGATGTTTATCTGGAAAAGGAAAAGTGGTATGGAGTGAGAGAAAATGAGCAGTTTCATGCAGAGCGTGGTTTTCTTGATGAGTTTTTGTATGCTTGTTCTCAAATACCGGTAATCGGACTGCCGTATGCGATTGGCTGGTATGATTGGCTGATATTGTTCTGTATTGTATTTTGTTTGTCAAAGCGAAAGTATAGAGAAACAGTATGTATTCTTCCGATGCTGTTTTGTATTGGAACAACAGTACTCGGACCTGTCATATACATGAGGTATGCCATACAGTGGATTCTATTGACGCCTATGGCGGGAGCTATGTGCCTGTCAATACATAAAAAGGTATCCCTCTGACAATAACTAATTTTGTGTTGCGAATGATATATCTATATGGTAAAATTTAAGAAATCAATGATAAGAAGGATAGTGGAGAGAAAAAATGTTTAAGAGGAATTTATCAAAGCGTATCAGGGTGGCGGAAAAGAAACGAAAAACAAGTACGAACCGCACAATAGGCGCCAATGTAATGAAAAGCCGCGCGAGCCTTTATGCAGAATACTATAATACTTGCCCTGTCGAAGACAAGACAGTATTGTATGAGGCTTTTTATGGACGGGGAATGTTATGCAATGTAAATGGTATTTTCCATGCGTTTATGAAGCGGAGGGATTTTTCAGAATATACCCATATATGGGTAATTGAGGATTTCGAGTCAAATGACGCTATATTAAAAGAGTATGAAGATATGCCAAATGTGCGCTTTGTCGAGTTTTTAAGTGATGAATATTTTAAATGTCTCGCTTCAACAAAGTATTTAATCAATAATGTCATGTTCCCGGCGTATTTTGTGAAGAAGGACGAGCAGGTCTATATCAATACATGGCATGGGATTCCCTTAAAGACACTTGGTTATGATCAGGTAAATGGAAATATGGCAACGGGGAATACGATTCGCAATTTTCTCAGTACAGATTATTTGGTTTCTCCGTGTGCTTATCACACAGAGATTTATAAGCATGCCTTTAAACTGGAAGGCATTTATAATGGCAAAATTATTGAAGAAGGGCAGCCAAGGAATGATTTGACGATTCATGCAGACAGAGAAGTGATATTGGAGCGCATGAAGCGTAATGGGGTGCGGATTGAGAAGGGGAAGAAAATTATTCTGTATGCGCCAACATGGAAAGGACAGAATTACTCCAATCCGACGGTTAATCCGGACGAATATTTTGAGTTTATTCAATATATCGAATCCCGGGTTGACACAGAAAAGTATCAGGTATTAGTAAAACCGCATCAGGTTGTGTATCAGTATATGAAAGAGGAAACTGCTAATACAGAGCAGTTTGTTCCTGCTGTTCTGGATGCGAATGAAGTTCTTGCTGTGACCGATATATTGATTTCGGATTACTCCAGTATTTATTTTGACTTTATGGTGACGGGGCGTCCGATTCTGTTTTATATTCCGGACATTGATTCGTATACCGATTACAGGGGACTGTATATGGGGTTGGACGAGCTGCCGGGACCGGTGACAGAGGAACTCAGTGAAATTGGAAACTGGTTATGCGATATAGATCATGTGTGGCTGCAGAATGAGGACCGTTATACAAAACAGAAAGAGAAATTTGTATACTTGGACGACGGCGCTTCTTCGGACAGAGTGCTGGAAATTGTTCTGGATGGCGCGGAAAACCACCATGTCATTTCTACTCTCTTAAATGATAAGAAAAGGATGTTACTGTACATTGGAGTAACGCACGTGAATGGCATTACAGAGACCTTCGGAAGTCTTTTAAACATGATAGATTATGATAAGTTCGATGTGTCTGTCATCGCCTTAAACTCTGCGAATCCATATGAGCGTGAAAAATTGGAAAACCTAAATTCCAATGCCAGAGTGTTGATGAGAGTGGGAACCTACGCTATGACAGTGGAGGAAAACGTAAAAAACTCTATTGTAGTTGACTATGGATTGCGCAAGGAAACCATGGAGTATTACGATGAAGCGGTATACAAGAGAGAGCTTCGGCGTAGTGTGGGAAATGCTACGTTTGATTATGTTATCAACTATACTGGATACAGTCCGATTTATGGATTGATTTTTATGCAGGCGGAAGGTGCTAAAAGGTATATGTGGCAGCATAATGATTTGGAGCAGGATATGAAGAAGGTGGTAAAAGGGAAGCAGGTCAACAGACAGGCGTTGGAGTCTGTTTTTACCTTATACCCTTATCAAGATAAAATCGTAGCCTGCAGCAAAAGTGTTATGGAAACGAACCGGAAAAATCTTAGTACGCCGGAAACATATGATAAATTTACTTACTGTAAAAATACTTTAAATTTTGACCGGGTTATGGATGGTATGGAAAACCGGGATATTATTGAATATAAGGGGAAACGCTATTTTCTTAAAAAGACCATTGATGAGGATTCCATAGAAGCGCCGGAGATAGAGGTACTGCCCCTGCCAAAAGAGGGAACAGTTAGTTTTGTTACGATTGGGCGGCTGTCCCCTGAAAAGAACCACGAAAATTTAATTCATGCTTTTTTCCAGTTTCATAAAAAATATCCGGATGCCCAGTTGTATATTATGGGCGATGGACTTCTCAAGGGGAAATTGCAGGAACTTGTACTGCATAAAAATGCAAAGGATTATATTAAGATACTGGGTAATGTTTCAAATCCATTTGGATTGCTGAGAGAGTGTGACTGCTTTATCCTGCCTTCTTATTTTGAAGGGCAGCCAATTGTTCTTCTGGAAGCACGGGCTGTGGGAATGCCAATTATTGTATCGGACTTTTCAACAGTCAAGGATAGTCTGATACCGGATGGGCAGATGCTGATAGGACATTCGGAGGAGGATATATATGAGAGCCTGACTGCTTTTTGTGAGGGAAAGGTGCCGGTTACGAAATTTGAACCGGAACAATACAATCAGGAAGCGTATGACGAATTTGAAGCGTTATTTCAGGAGGTGGCAGAATGAAAAATTTGGGAGGGTTTTCAGAGAATTACGAGGAATATGTAGAGAAGGAAAGTAAGCTGTATATAAATATGCGAAAAGCAAAGAGAACGAACATTTTATATGCAGAGGAAATGAAAAAGAGCGTGATTCCTAATACCATTCTATTTTATGGAAGCAACGGTTATGGTCTGGGGGGAATTCCGAAGGCATTATTGAGTAAAATGGCGGGGAATCCGGATTTTGCTAAATATAAGTTTGTGATTTGCCTGCGCAGTAAAGAAATGATTCGCCAGATGCGAGCGGAAGGGTATCGTTCTTTAAAGTTTCAGTATGTTGAACTTGGGACAAGTCTGCCAAATGCGTTCTACCATTGGATGGCAAGGGCGCAGTATCTTGTAGTGGACGGAGTGCTGCCATCCATCTATATACCAAGGGAGGAGCAGACATATATTCAGGCTTCCTTTTTGTATTCGGGAATGAATCGGGGATATAAGAGGGAATTGCGCTATACAGCCAGAAGCATGGACTACATTAAGAACATTTTGGCTGCGGATTATGTCATTTCTCCATCGGAGTTGTATACAAAGGAGATTTTACAGGAGAGCTTTTGTGTAGACAGCTCCTATCAGGGAGAAATCCTGACCTGCAAGTCACCGGTTATCGAGAGATTGAATCAGATGACAGAAGAACAGGTATACAAGGAGACCATTCGGGAACAGGGCGAAAAAAGGAAAAAAGAAATTCTGGTTATTGGCGCTGAAGCAAGGGGCGGAATTGAGATAGCAAAAATTATCCGAAAGGTGTCAAATACAGAGGAGTATAAGGACTGTATCTTTTATATAAAGCCACCTCAGGTCGGATATCGGGATACACGTGAGTGGATGGAGAAAAAACCTTCCGATAATGTGAAATTGTTACTAAATCAGACAGACATTCTTCGTTGGATAAAACGATGTGATATTGTAGTGTCGGATTATGGAGCAGATTTGTTTTACTCGATTTATTCCGGAAAACCTACTGTGCTATTGGATGTGGCGGCAAGAAGTAATATGCAATCTGCTTTTATGAAGAAAAATATGTCAGAACTACCTATGGCTTCGACGGCGAAAGAGCTGGTAAAAGCTCTTGGGAAAGCTGTTCCATTGGATTCACAGTGTGTTGCGGAACTGTTTTCTGCTACGCTTTCCTCTGATTTGGTTTTGGATGTGCTTTTGGGAAAGAAAGTAGAGATGGCAGCAGAGAGGAATTCAGAAAGTATTTGTGTATTTGCGGCGATGGGGCATCAAAATAAGGATGTACTCGTTGCATGGAAGGAGCAATTAAGTAAATTTTTTGAACAGATGCTGGAAGCAGGGAAAGAGGTTACGTTATTTTGCGATGAAGCAACTACAGAATTTTATCTGGAGAATATAGAGAAAGTAGTACCCAAGAAGGTCAGGGTTATCTATCGGGAACCGGAAAGAATTATGACAAAGCCAGAGATGTTAGACAGCAGCTATCTGATTCGCAACTTTATTTTTAGCGAGGATATAAAAGAGGCATTGGGTATGCTGGATAGGGATTTGAACCGTAGGGATTTGAAGCGCTCTATGGGGAATCTTGCTTTTGATAAAGCGATTTATGCCGGTCCGTTTTCCGCTAAATTTGTTCTGCTGTTTGAGGCATTGGAGGCGAAGAAAAAGTATTATTGGGACCAGCGTAATTATTGGAAGGCATTAAATGTACAGGAACGTGTAGAAAAGGATGAGATGAGATTCCGGAATCTTTGTAAGCTGCCGGAATTATTTGAGACGGTGCTGCATTGGGACGAGACGGAACTGGATGTGCTGGAAAAGGCAAATCTGATAATGGATAGCGGCAAACATCAGTTAATTAAAAATGTGTTTCATTTTGGGGAATCCACTGGTGATGAAAAGGAGTATGTGGAGCCGGATACAGTCGTTTTGCGGGGACAGGAGTATTGGGTTGTGTCGCAAAAAGTGTATTTGGACGACCAGCGTGATATGCAGCTGATTGTAAAGCGTGCGGACAGGGAACACCGAAAGGCTTTGTTTGTAACAAGTGCATCACAGAAAAGGCTGGAAGATATTTTACTGGCACTCAAGAAACTGCATGAAAAAAATCCGGGAGATGTATTCTATATTTTTGAGGGGCAAAAAAGCTGTTATAAGGAGCTGATGCTGTTGCTTTCCAATATGGAAATGCAAGCTTATGTTGTACTTTGCAGCAGATATCTCCCATGGGATATCTTGCGAGAGTTTTCGGAGTATTATTGCACTTTTGATACAAATGATATGTATGAAAATTTATGCCGGAAATATGGCGTGAGATATGAAAAACTGTTTTAATTGCGAAGTGGTAAATTGGAGGTAATTATGATATTTGGAGTTGTATTGGCAGGTGGAATCGGCAGTCGCATGGGAAATGTAGATAAGCCAAAGCAGTATCTTCTTATAGGTGATAAACCGATTTTGATTCATACGTTAGAAAAGTTTTTTATTGAGAGCGAATTTGAAAAAGTTCTCGTGCTTTGCCCGAAGGAATGGGTGGCACACACTAGAAATCTGATTGTTAAGTATCTGGGGGACACAGAACGTGTTGTTGTGCTGGCAGGTGGCGAAACCAGAAATGAGACGATTATGAATTCGATTGATTATATTGAAGAAAACTATGGATTGTCGGAGGATACGATTATTGTGACTCATGACTCTGTACGCCCATTTGTAACACAGCGTATCATCAAAGAGAATATCCAATATGCAAAAGAGTTTGGCGCTTGTGATACGGCGGTTGCAGCCACAGATACGATTGTATGCAGTGAGGACGGAAAACTGATTAGTGATATTCCGAAACGGCAAAAAATGTATCAGGGACAGACACCGCAAACGTTTCAGGCATTGAAATTAAAAAATTTGTACTATTCATTGACGGATGAGGAAAAGAATCTTTTGACAGATGCCGCAAAGATATTTGTTATGAAGGGCGAGAAAGTGCATATCGTGGAGGGGGAGGTATTTAATATTAAAATAACATATCCTTATGATTTACGTGTGGCAGAAGCACTTTTGAAAGGCGGAGAATAATGCTAAATACAGTTTATCGGCTGGTTGCCCCCGGACGGTTTGAAGTGGAGTTTTCGAATGTGGTTTTAAATAAGGAGGTTGTGATTGTAAGACCTACACACCTGTCTATTTGCCATGCAGATCAGCGGTATTATCAGGGAATGCGCGCCTCCGATATTTTAAGGAAAAAGTTACCTATGGCATTGATTCATGAAGGTATTGGTGAGGTTGTCTGGGATGGCACAGGAAAATTTCAGCAGGGAGAGCGGGTTGTAATGATTCCCAACACACCGGAGGAGAAGGATGACATTATATCAGATAATTATCTTCGTTCTTCAAAGTTTCGCGCAAGTGGTTTTGATGGATTTATGCAGGATGTTGTTGATATGAGACCGGATTGTCTTGTCCGGATGCCTGAAAATATAAATCCTTTTGTGGCGGCGTTTACGGAAATTATTACGGTGAGTATCCATGCGATAAACCGGTTTGACCGATTCGCACATAACAGAAGAAATATTGTAGGAATATGGGGAGATGGAAATCTGGGGTACATTACTGCTATTCTTTTCAAGGCAATGTATCCGAATACAAATTTATACATTTTTGGTTTAGACAGAAATAAATTACTTGATTTTACTTTCGCAGATGAGACATTTCTCGTAACAGACATTCCTCCGGAACTGAGAGTTGACCATGCATTTGAATGTGTGGGTGGGGAGGGAGCGCCAAAAGCAATCAATCAGATGATTGATTTTATTTATCCGGAAGGAACGATATCTCTACTTGGTGTTTCTGAAAATCCGGTAGCTATCAATACCCGTATGGTTTTGGAAAAGGGACTTCGTATGTTTGGCAGCAGCCGGAGTACGCGTGAAGATTTCGAGAAGGTGATTGGGCTATATCAGTCTAATCCTGAAATTGTGGAGTATCTTCAAAACATAATCGGTGTTACGATTTCTGTCAATACGATGGAGGATATGAAAAAAGCATTTGAGTTGGACAGGCAGAATCCTTTTGGGAAAACGATTATGATTTGGAATAAATAGAATTGAGTGAGGTGTGAGGGTATGGGAAATGATAAAATGTGTTACACGCTTATGCACCGGGAAGTTCCGGTGGCAGAGATTGTGCTGAATCCGGAAAATGGCTGGGTTCAGAAAATTGGTGAAGTTTATGATGAGGCGCATGTCCCGGTTGGGGTATCGGTTAAAAAGGGACAGATAAACCGGCGTGAGCTGAATGAATGGTGGCGCGGCAGAGGGATTCCCGCCAGCCGTGATGCCTTTTATGGTTTGCTGGAGAGCTTTGGCGTTGCCACGACAGAGCTTTTGGCAGAGCGGTGCTATGGGCTCAGTTTGTCTGACCAGTATTGGATTTGCCCGGAAAATTCCGGCCTGAAATGGTCTGAGATTAACTTCTTTGAAAATACGTTTTCAGAGGATGTCGGAAACATTCTCTTTGGACGTCCGGTAACCGGGCAGCCGATGAATCTTGTTTCTCCCGATAACACGTCGGATGGCTGGTTGAAAAAGAAGTGGAAAATCGTAAATGGCAGAAGATGCCTGATTAAGGGCGGGAGCGGTGCTACCCAGCAGGAGCCTTACAATGAGGTGCTGGCGGCGAAAATTATGGAGCGGCTCAGTATTCCGCACGTAGACTATGATTTAATCGAGGAAAAGGGCTATCCATTCAGCATATGTGAGGATTTTATCACGCCTGACACAGAGCTTGTGACAGCGTGGTATCTGATGCAGACAAAGAAGAAGGAAAACCATGTATCCGTCTATCAACACTATCTGAACTGCTGTGAGGAGCATGGTATACCGGATATACAGAGAGCGCTGGATGAGATGCTGGTAGTTGATTATATCATTTTAAACGAAGACCGCCACCAAAATAATTTTGGGGTTGTGCGGGATGCTAAGACACTTACATACAGGGGGGCTGCTCCGATTTATGACAGTGGAACATCTTTTTGGTGGGATACGCCGACAAGCCGGATTGGCAGTCTGGCAAGAGTGAGATGTAAGCCTTTTAAGAAGCTGCATGAGGAGCAGATTAAGCTGGTGAGTAATTTTGACTGGCTGGATTTGTCAAAGCTTCACGGTATCGAGGATGAATTTCGGGAGATTGTAAGAAATTCGGAGTTTCTCGATGAGGTGCGGATTGGCAATCTCTGTACCGCCTTAAGGGGGAGAGTTAACCAGCTTCAGAGTATCATAGATGGAGGAATTACCTATAGTTCGTCAGTCGATAATCTGAGTATGGACGTGAGGGAAAACATCGCATACCATGGAAAATCATAGACAGGGGGTATAAGAGTTCGGGTGTCAAATGCCGGATTTTATAAGTCCAGAAATCCCTCTAAATGGATTCTGCCTTCTAATATCCGGTCAATCGCTTCCCGGACAGGAGAGTCACCTGCTTTTTTTGTCAGTATAATGTCGATGTAAGGCTTTAGCTGGCTGGCACAGTCTGCCGGAGCAAAAGTAACACCGGATAGGCGTATGGCGCTTACATCATTCAAATCATCCCCGATGTAGGCGACCTCCTCCTTCTGTAGATGATACTTTGCCATCAGTTCCTGCAGCTTTTCCGCCTTGTTTTTTATTCCCTGATGGATTTCGGTTATGCCAATTTCATGACATCGGTTTTCGACAATTGCGGATTTGCGTCCGGTGATGATGGCAGGGATAATGCCATGGTGCATTAAGAGCTTGATTCCGAGTCCATCCTTGACGTCAAACTGTTTCATCATTTCGCCTGAGGCACCCATATAAATTTTACCGTCTGTGAGAGTGCCATCCACATCCATGGCAAAAAGGCGGATTTTTTTTAAATCTTTTTTACTCATCGGTTTCTCCTTTTACGATGTTCTCAAAAAGAGATGGGGTAATAAAACGAATCGGGCACTGAGAACTTCTTGTATTCATGTAATCCTGAAGCATGCTGCGGATATCTTTGTTCGCCTCCTCCGCATTCAGCGTATTGCGGAGCTTTTCCATATCCTTCTGCACATAGTTCTTATTTTCGGTATTATGGCTGTAGCCGTCAAACCCGGCAATGGCAATACTTTTCACTTGCAGTAAGTCCAACAGCCGCAGGAGCAGGATGCCGGAATTGTCCAACTGTTCCCAGCCGCACTTGACAAGTCGGGTAAAGTCGATAATTAACTGGTCTTTTTCCGTTTCCGTCGTTACATTGGAGGTAACAATCTTTTTGTATTCACTAAAATGTGTCGCGCTTTTCCAATAGCGGTAACGGTTCTTGTTGCTAAAGTACGCATAATTGATTGGGTAATCATGGGACAGCAGGTTGACACTGATGACAACTGGCTGTTTCTTCTCACAGTACGTGTCAATTACCTTCTTATGTGTAACAATGGAATGTCCGGGGAGAAGCATCAGTATATCTTTCCCGGAAAGCGCTGCCTTCAACTGCTCAATCTGTGAGTCATCCTTGCAAATAGCGCCAAGGTATTCAAGGTATATTTTTTCCAGCAAATCATAGTCGTAACGTTTTCTGTTTGACGAGCCAAGACGGTTCAGCAGATAATTAATGTCACGGCTGGCGATACCGGCTTTTGTTGATAAATAGGAAATGTTATTGACGTGCGCACTGTATGAGCCGGCAAGGAAATACGGAATGGAGTATCCCCATTCCGACTGGTTATGGAAACCGTCGATATAGTTGTCAATTAAATCCAGAAGCACGTCGATATCATAGCCGCTGTTATATTTGCGGTTCATGTACTGCATGACTAGCTCTGTATTCGTATTTCCTGCGCCCCGTCCCATACCTGCCATCGAACAGTCGATGACGATGCGGCGCAGACCTTGCGTCATTTCAATAAATTCCTGTGACAGGGCAAAAGACATCTGCAAATTATTGTGTGAATGGAAGCCAATTTTGGCGTCCGCCCATAAGTTGTGATGCACAAGGAAAAATACCCGCTGTAAATCCTCCTTGTACATAGAGCCAAACGTATCCACGATGGAAAATGCATACGGCTCAATTTCATTTACCATATCAATCAGTTCTAAAAGCTCAGCATCCGTATATCCGAGAATATCGACCGGCTGAACATAGAGTTTATAGCCTTTTTCCGTAATACTCCGGCAAAAGTCCATGACGTCATACCGCTCATTCTTGAAAAAGCAGGCGCGGACGCCATCGATTGAAGTACCGTCAAAAGGCTCCAGATTATCAATTGAATAGCGGCTGTAATCAGCAAGGCATACATAGGAGGACTGCCTTCTGTCGTCGGGCAGAAAACTGCGCAGCTGGGCAGCATTATTAAATATGGTACTGCCTGCCGGGTGAGGTTCGTCTTTCAAAAAACCACATTCTATCACATCTACACCACTTTCGGCAAGCCCTCGGATAATACCTTTTATAGCGGTGTTTCCGAACTGGCTGTCCACCAGATAACCGCCGTCACGCAGTGTACAGTCAAGTATATTGACTCGTTTCATATGTTACCTCCAATCACTATTATATCTAAATTTAACTTTCTAATCTAATGTTTCTTCGCCGCGGAGCACCCGTTCTACCTTTGCTACATGCTCCGGAAGGTCAACTCCGATGGAAGTGTAGGATGTTTCCTTTAATCTCATCTTGTAACCTCTCTGCATAGCGCGGAGCGGTTCGATTCCCTCCCCTAGTTCCAGTTCTGACTGCGGCATCTTTGAAAATTCCAAAAGAAACTCCTTTTTGTAAGCGTAAATTCCCACATGCCGGAATACACGTGCCAGTTTCCCGTCTTTTAGATTGGATGGGATGACGGAGCGGGAAAAATACATGGCGTCGCCTTTGTCGTCCGTGACAACCTTAACGGTACTGGTGGCGCGAATTTCATCCAAATCCGTAATTTCTTTTTTCAGACTGCCAAAGTATACGGAATCGTCCTCCAGAAAAATAGAGATAACCTGCCGTATCATTTCAGGATTGATGACAGGCTCATCCCCCTGCACATTGACGAATAAGTCGCCGTCTACTTTACTGGCGACCTCTGCTACACGGTCAGAGCCGGTTGCATGCTTGTCCGAGGTCATAATGACGTTCATATTATGTTCCTCACATGCAGTCTTAATACGTTCATCGTCTGTTGCGATATAGATTTTATCAAACTCTTTTACCTTTTTTGCCTGCTTGTACACCCAGTAAATCATTGGTTTACCACAGATTGAAACCAGTGGTTTCCCCGGAAAGCGGCTGGATTTATAACGGGCCGGAATCACGCCTATAATTTTCATATTGCCTCCGTTTCTGAACTATTGTTTACAATATCTTCAAGCCTGACGCGCGGGAAAATTTCCAGATTTCCGCCACGGGTTGCATTGTAAATGCGAATCCCGTGTTTTGCAGCGTATTTATCGAGCAGGGAATAGACCTCCATCGAGCGGTCAATGATATGTTCCCCAATCTGTGCTGTCGTCAGCGTCTGTGCATTCATACGTGTCTTAATTCGGTTAATATCTGTTTCTGCAACTTCTTTTGTTGTATAGTTATCTGTAAAATGACCTCCCTTATCATGAGGGTTTGTACAGTCAACGCCCAACAGGTAAATTTCAGTAAAGCCCATATGAAATGCCATTTCGGCAGCGAGGGAGAGAACAGTAGCCTTTACCATGCAATAGGACTGGATATTTCCCTTTACTTTATAGCGCTCACTCTGGAGTGTGTGAACGTAGGTCGTATCAATCGGCTTTTTCTTCATTCTGCGATAGGTGCGCTCCGTCGTAAAGAGAGGTGCTTTTACCTTCTGGGATAATTCCATGCCCAGTTTGGAGGCGTAAATGGTATCTGATACACAGTGGAAGGTTGGCCGCCACTCTGTCCGGTCAAATATTTTGTACACCATATTTGTCCCAAAGGTGTACTCTTCTTTTAAAAGATTTAGATCATCCCCATTTAAGCTGGGACCATTTCCTATTAAAAAACAGCGCTCACCTTTATGTGTATCTTTCAGACGCTCTAGGCGCAGGCTGTTGTTATTATGGAAAATCCCCCGGGAACGAAAAAATCCAAGTATGTTATATCGAAAAATTAAACACAATAAATGGAAACGGTTTAAGTTTTTCTTCGTATAACGAAGAAGCTTCTCCGTTGCCGGGCGTTTATGGGGAAGTGTTGAAAAACGTTCCAACATAAGCTCTGCCGGTTCATGTGCGGCAAAGGAAGTAATCGGAATCTGGTTTTTCTTTGGCCTCATATAATCCGTGTGGGTTTCACTCTGAACCCAGTAACGGCACGAAGCATAATAGTGCATGTATTTGGTGGTATTTTTGCGAACTAAAATGGTATGACGGTTCTCGAGAAGAAATTTGAAATCTTCCGGTGTCTGGAACGCCCATATAAAATAGTAGGAACGGTATTTTTCATCCACCATCAGCCGCTCGTAAATTTCACGCGGTCCGTCGGCATAGTCCGTGCCATTTTGTACTTCAAACAGTATCATATTATCCGATATGGCATTCGTATGGCGAAAAAAATTGTATCTAAATTTATTTTTGACAAAGGACATAGTTATAATTCCTTTCTTTCCAGCATAAAATCCTAACTTATACTATACCGATTTGGGGCGGAAAAGTCAAGGAGTTGACAAATGATAGGGGGTAAGTTATATTTTTTATATACATAAGGACTTAGAGAAGGGAGTTTTACATGGAGATGGATAAAAAAACACTTTATATGGTAGTTCCCTGCTATAATGAAGAAGAAGTGCTGGAGGAAACGACGAGGCAGCTTGTACCAAAGATTCACGAGCTTATGGAGAAGGGGAAAATCAGTAAAAACAGCCGTATTTTGTATGTGAATGATGGTTCAAAGGACCAGACATGGCCAATCATTTCCAAACTGTACGGCGAATATGACTGTGTGAGCGGGCTGAATCTTTCCCGGAACAGGGGGCATCAGAATGCGGTGCTGGCAGGACTTATGTATGCGAAAGATTACTGTGATGCGGCAATTTCCATGGACGCGGACTTACAGGATGATATCAATGCGATTGACAAGATGGTGGATAAGTTCAATGAGGGGATGGATGTTGTCTACGGTGTACGGAGCAGCCGGAAAAAGGACACTTTTTTTAAGAGATTTACGGCAGAAGGCTTTTATAAGTTTATGAAATGGATGGGGGTTGAGGTTGTTTTTAACCATGCTGATTTCCGTCTGATGAGTAAGAGGGTATTGGAGCAGATGGAGAATTATAAAGAAGTAAATCTTTTTCTGCGTGGCATTGTACCGCTTATCGGATATCCATCCGATATCGTATATTATGAAAGAAAGGAGCGGTTTGCCGGGGAGAGCAAATATCCATTGAAAAAGATGCTTTCGTTTGCTTTTGACGGGATTACGTCTTTTAGCATTAAGCCGATTCGGTTTATTTTGTCAATAGGAATGATTATTTTCTTAGTCAGTCTCGGTATACTGATATATTCGATTGTCCGCTACTGTATGGGAGAGACGGTGCTTGGCTGGAGCAGTCTGATGGTTTCGATATGGGCGCTGGGAGGTTTGCAGCTTCTGGCTACCGGAATTATCGGCGAGTATATCGGAAAGGTGTATCTGGAGACAAAGGAAAGACCGCGATATGCGGTTCAGGATGTGCTGAATGACACGGGGGATGAGAAATAAATGAAAATAATGCCATATGAACATAAAGTACAGTATTATGAAACAGATAAAATGGGAGTAGTACATCATTCAAATTATATCCGCTGGTTTGAAGAGGCGAGGGTGGATTTTCTTGATAAGCTGGATATGAGTTATGAGAGAATGGAAGCGATGGGAGTTTTTTCTCCTGTTGTTTCGGTGGAATGTCGATATTTGGGAATGACACGGTTCGGGGAGGTCGTGAGGATTCTGCCCCGCATTGAAAAGTTTAACGGAATCCGGCTTATCGTGACTTATGAGGTAAGGGACAGGGAGAGTGGGGAACTTCGCTGTACCGGAAAGAGTTCTCACTGCTATCTGGATGAAAATGGGAAACCAGTTTCGCTTAAGCAGGCCTGTCCGGCATTTTATGAGATATATAAAGAGGCAGGGAATGTGGAGTTTGAAACATTCTAAGAGTGAAACCCTGTCCTGTCTTAAATGTTACTCCACTTCCAGCAGCTTCTTTACCGCGCCCTTCATGGCGGGCATCCGTCGGTAGGATTCTATAATATATTTTTCTTCTTTTGAAAGTCGAATTGGCAAATCAAATTCAGTATTGGCCGTGTATCCGAAAGCGTCCAAAATATTTTCTATGTTGTAAAAGGCGCATAGTGTCATCAGAGTATCGGCTCTGGGCTGTGTTCTGCCGCTTTCCCAGCCATATATTGTCTTTTCCTCGACAAATATATCTTTTGACTGTAAGTGTGCACGTACTTCTTTTATTGATAGACCATATAATTTGCGGTAATATTTTAAAACATGAGCGATATTTGGATTATTCATAGTTACCTCCGTCTTTCTCGTTCCTTTCCTATTTATCATAAAGAATAGAAATCTGAGTGTCAAGAATAAAAGTCTTGTAAAATAAGAAAAAATGGACAAAATTCTCGACTAAGAAGAATATCAAAAAAGAAGGGAATAAATTCTGTTTTAAAAAGAAAAAGAGAGCTTTTTGATGTCAGCTCTCCTTTTTGAAAATCCATTCTCTTTGAATCTGGAAACTAATGAGAAAGAGAATAGAGTCAACTATGCACTTGCAAATGGTTGCATACGGAATCAGCGATTGCAGGTAATTGACAAAGAAGGTGGATAACAAAAGCTGAATAACGCATAGCGTATAATATTTTACAATGATAACAGGTGATTTTGAGTCATTTTTAAATACCTGTTTCTTGTTCATAAAAAAGTTAAATAGTGAACTGAGCAGCCGGGAAAATACCGTTCTTAGAAGTGTGAGGAAAGGAATGGCATAGCCGATAAAAGCCACCTTTTCCGGTACAAATGACCGCAGCATAAGTCCGAACAGATAAAAGAGCATGATGTCAATGAAAAAGCTGAACAGGGAGCTGAGCATGAATTTCAGGAATACTTTATAAATCCGGATAGAATCCCGAAAAGGATTAAAATGTGAGCTTTCGTTTTCATCCAGATAGATGGTTTCAATCGGAAATTCTTTGATTGGTATCATGTTGTCTTTGGCAGCAATCAGCATATTCATTTCGTATTCGAAACGTTCGCCTTTTGTATTGGCAAAGTAATTTGCAATCAGAGGAGTTGGCAGACCGCGCAGTCCGGTCTGGGTGTCGGAGACGTTGATACCGCATAAAAGCCGTATAACTTGTCTGGTCAGCTTGTTCCCAAAACGGCTTCGCAAAGGAATTTCTGAGTCATTGAACTGTCTGCAGCCGAGAATCAGCTTGTCCGGATTTTCGTAAGTCATTTTTGCACAGGTGTCGATATCCTTTAATATATGTTGACCGTCGCAATCCACGGTAACAACGCCCTGCATATCGGGACAGGATTCTAAAATGTAGTTAAATGCAGATTTAAGCGCTATTCCCTTGCCGAAGTTGACAATATGGCGGATTACCTTGCAACCATATTGCTCCTTGCATGTTTTAAAATATTTTCTGTTTGATACCAGACTGCCATCATCTACAAGAATAATTGTTCTGTAACCGGATGTATGGAGCTCCCGTACAAGGGAGACCATTCGGTTATCCGGATCGAGTGCCGGAATAATAATGGCAACTGCCTCTTTGTAATCACCCAAAGCTTCTCCTCCCAATTTTTAATGCTATCTAATAGTATAATCGCTTTCATCCGGTAGTTCAAGTGTTTTTCTTGCGTGCGCCCGCAGGATAGAGTATAATAAATACGGAAAATCAGGAGGGAGGCGGTGATGGCGATGAAAGTATCTGTATGCGTGGTAGCATATAACGAAGAAAATATGCTGCCGGCGCTTCTTGCTGATATCGGGAGACAGACATATCCTCATGAAAAAATAGAGATTGTTCTTGTGGATAGCTGTTCTGAGGACAGAACCCGCAGTATCATGGAGCATTTCGCAGAGAAAAACAGGGAGGAATTTCTGAATATTCAAGTGCTAGATAACGCGGGCAGGATACAAAGCTGTGGCTGGAATGAAGCTTTGGTTCATTTTACGACAGATGTTATTATCCGGGTAGATGCCCATAGCCATATCCCGGGGAACTTCGTGGAGAAAAACGTAGAGAATCTGGAAACCGGGGAAATGGTGTCAGGCGGTGTGAGACCAGTGCTGTCCGAGGAGGAGGATAACTGGTCGCGGACTTTGCTTTTGGCAGAGGAGTCCATGTTTGGAAGTAGTGTATCTTCTTTTCGCCGGAAGGGAGAGAAGGCATATGTCAAATCCTTTTTTCACGGAGCTTACCGCAGGGAGGTTTTTGAGAAGGCAGGGGGCTTCCGGGAGGATCTGGGAAGAACAGAGGATAATGAGCTGCATTACCGGATAAGAAAAAAGGGGTATCGGCTCTGTATGTCGCCGGATGTTTTTTCTTATCAGTATATCCGCCCTACCTTGAGGAAAATGAGCAGGCAGAAGTATGGAAACGGTTATTGGATAGGGCTTACAGCGGGGGTATGTCCGGGCTGCCTTTCTCTTTACCATTTTGTGCCGGGAGCATTTATCGGGGGCATTTTACTAACCTCATTGCTGATGTTTGCCAGAATTTTCTGGCCCGCCATACTGATGTGGGGGGCGTACTGGATACTTGCCGTTGCCATGGCAGTGGTATCGGTGAGAGGAAAGAGCAAAAATGGGTTTCAGCTATTACTGCCACTATTATTTTTTGTGCTGCATATCAGCTATGGGGCGGGAACCTGTATCGGACTCATAAAAATGCCGTTTTGGCGGCGGGCACATCGGTCATGTCCGTCTGTTGAGCGGGTGAGAAAATATTTGGAGGAGAAGGATGAAAGAACAACTGCATAAATATACGGAGGAGCAATTAAAGGGCATGCAGGCGGCCAATCTCGAAATGGCGACGGTGTTCTTTCGTTTTTGTAAGGAAAACGGTCTGACGGCGTATTTCTGTGGAGGCGGCTGTATTGGTGCTATCCGGCACAAAGGATTTGTGCCGTGGGATGATGATTTGGATTTTTTTATGCCGCGGGAGGACTATGAGATTTTTGTAAAGAAATGGGCAGGATACGAACCCGGAAGGGACTATATCCTCTCTGTGCAGGGAGAGGAATACATTGATTATAATCTGTTTGCCACACTGAGAAACCGAAAGACAACATATATAAAGCCATATCAGAAGGATTTAGATATCGTACATGGAGTGCAGTTAGATATTATACCATTAGATGGGTATCCGGATTCGAAATGGAAGCGGAAGATGCAGTGTATGTGGGCTCTCATCTATTCTTTGTTCTGCGCGCAGACAGTTCCGGAAAATCATGGTGGGCTTCTCGCTTTTGGAAGCCGTCTGCTTCTTGGTATTTTTCGGGGAAAGAAAATCCGTTACCGTATCTGGACGTTGGCAAAGAAAAAAATGACAAAGTATCGGATTGCAGATTGCAAAGGGATTACGGAGCTTTGCTCTGGTCCGGGGTATATGAAAAACTGGTATGACAAGGAATGGTTTGCCTCTTATATTGAAGTTCCTTTTGAGGATAGGAAAATGCCAATCCCGGTTGGGTATGATGGTTATCTGCGGACAGCGTTTGGCGATTATATGCAACTGCCGCCGGAGAAGGACAGAGTGGCGCACCATGACTGTATATTTTTGGATTTAGATACACCATATACAGAATATAGAGGAGTTTACTATTTGCGGGGGGAAGATTGAGACATGGAAGAAAGAAAGGAAAAGAATATGACAGCGGCTGGTGCGGAAACTGTGGATTTAAAAAAACTGCAGGCAAAATGTCTGGAGATTACCCTTGTATTTAAGGACTTCTGTGAGAAACACGGGTTACTCTTTTATCTTTGTGGAGGCGGCTGTATTGGCGCTATTCGCCATAAAGGCTTTATACCGTGGGATGATGACATTGATGTTTTTATGCCAAGGGAGGATTACGAGAAGTTGTGCCGTCTGTGGGCGGAGGAGATGGACGAGGATAAATACCGTCTCAGCCGTTCGGGAGCAGGAAATTTTGAACGTTCCCAATTGACTGCTATCACAGACGAGGAGACAACTTTTATTAAGGAACGGCAGATGGATTTGGAAGTGGCGCACGGCGTCCGGCTGGAGGTGCTGCCGTTAGACGGCTGTCCGTCGGGACGTTTTAAACGGAAAATGCAGTTGTTCTGGGGGCTTGTGTATCAGATTTATATCAATCAGGAAGCGCCTACCAGCAAAGGGAAGCTGCTGAATCTGATTGGACGAGCTATGCTGTTTGTCGTGCCGGGGTGGAAACTCCGTTATCGTATGGCTCATATGGCAGAAAAGAAAATGACAAAGTATCCGATTTCTGACTGCGATTATATAACGGAGTTATGTGTGCGGTATAATTATATGGTAAATGAATATCCGAAAGAAATATTTGCCTCTGCGGTGGACAAGGAGTTTGAGGGAGAAATGCTGCCGCTGCCGGTTGGTTATGACGAATATCTTCATATGGCGTTTGGCGACTATATGAAGCTGCCGCCAGAAGAGGACAGAGTTCCGTCACACGACGGTATCTGTATTGATTTGGAGAATAGCTATAAGAAGTATAAGGGAATTTATTATCCGAAAGAGAGGCAGAAGTAGTTGTGCCGGAATATTAGAGTGTGTTATAGGATATCCCTGCTCACAGTCCAAAAGGAATGGGATGGATGATATAAAAGAACAATATTCCTTGTAAATCCCTCAAACTGTACTGTACAGTGGTATTTTACAATGAGAAACTCCTCCTGAAACCAGCAGGAAGTAATTTTCAAAGTCCGCTCATGGATTTTTATATAAAGCGGCTTAATTGTTCCAGTCGTATTAAAGGACGCAATGACAGGTACTGCTTTCATAGAACTGTTTTCAAATGAATCGGATTTTTCTGACTCCGGTTGGTAAAATGGCATGGCTCTTCCTCCTTTTTGATAGAAGTATAGGAAAAGTTGTCCTGCTTTATTCAGGAAATTAAGACAGAGAGCAGTAATACTTTATATATAATCAAGGTTAGCCGAATCTGGTTGATTTTTTTATTATGTTTTCGTATAATGATAGCGCGAGGTGATGAGAGTATGTTTCAAAAACATAAAATTAAGCAGTATATAGAAAGCGGGCGGTTATCTTTGTTATACCGTTTTCTTTTATTGCTCTGGGATGCTGTTTGTGTCAATGCCTGTTCATTTCTGGCATTGTTTATGAGATATGATTTGAATATTAGCCGATTTCTGAAAAGTGGTATAGCGGCGGATTATCCTCAGGGGTATGTGGCAACACTTCAGGAGATGATGTTACTCAATACGATTGTGACGCTGGTTGTCTTTGCCCTGTTCCGACTGTATAACAGCCTGTGGAGGTATGCGGGGATTGGCGAGGTGCTGAATATTGCTCTCGCGAGCGGTGTGTCAGGAGTTATCCATTTTCTTACGATTTTTGGAACATACCACCGGATGCCGCGGTCCTATTTCGTCATCTATGTCCTGCTTCTCTTTATCACGACATTGACGGTGCGTTTTTCCTACCGGATTGTGCGATTGATATATAAGTCGAACAGTCATGGAAAGGGAATGAGGACAACGTTGATTATCGGCGCCGGGGAGGCGTGCAATGTTGTCATCCACGAATTGAAGATGAGCGACAATCTCGACAGCTTTATATGTGGTATCATTGATGATGATAAGTCTAAGCATGGCACGTATATACAGGGAATAAAGGTAGTTGGCGGGAGAGAGCAGATTGTATCTGTTGTAGAGGAAAATGATGTCAACGAGATTATTGTGGCGATGCCAAGCGCACCGAAAAAGCAGATTAGTGAGATATTGGAAATCTGTCAGCAGACGGAAAGTGAGTTGAAGATTGTTCCGGGGGTATACCAGTTTGTAAACGGCGAGGCAGCGGTGGAAAAAATACGTCCGGTAGAAATTGAGGACCTGCTTGGCCGTGAACCGGTAAAAACGAATCTGGATTCCATTATCAATTATGTGCGGGGAAAAGTCGTCCTTGTTACTGGCGGGGGCGGGTCCATCGGCAGTGAGCTGTGCCGCCAGATTGCGGCCAATAAGCCGAAGACATTGATTATATTTGATATTTATGAAAATAATGCCTATGACATCCAGCAGGAGCTTAAGGCGAAATATCCATATCTTCATCTGGAGGTGCTGATTGGCTCGGTAAGGAATACCGGACGTATTGATAAAGTATTTGCCGATTACCGTCCGGATATCGTTTATCATGCGGCAGCCCACAAACATGTTCCGCTGATGGAGGACAGCCCGAATGAGGCGATTAAAAATAATGTATTCGGGACATATAAGACAGCTCTTGCGGCAGATAAATATGGTGCGAAAAAATTTGTTCTGATATCAACGGACAAGGCAGTCAACCCAACGAATATTATGGGGGCTTCTAAGCGGATGTGCGAAATGATTGTGCAGGAGCTGAATAACCGTTCCTCGACGGATTTTGTGGCAGTCCGGTTTGGCAATGTGCTGGGGAGTAACGGGAGTGTAATTCCCCTGTTTAAAAAGCAGATTGAGGCGGGCGGCCCGGTCACGGTAACGGACAAGCGTATCATACGGTACTTTATGACGATTCCAGAGGCAGTTTCACTTGTCATTCAGGCAGGCGTGCTGGCAGAGGGCGGAGAAATTTTTGTGCTGGATATGGGAGCTCCGGTAAAAATTGATGATTTGGCGAGAAAACTGATAAAATTGTCAGGCTATGTTCCTGACCGTGATATTAAGATTGAGTATACAGGGCTTCGTCCCGGCGAAAAATTATATGAAGAAATGCTGATGGATGAGGAAGGTTTAAAGGAAACGGAAAACTCGATGATTCATATTGGACATCCACTTGTATTTGACGGTGAGAAATTTCTTGAGCGGCTGAATGAGCTGTATGATTCTGCTTATGCTGAAACGGAGAATATGAAAGAAATGGTTGCAGATTTTGTCCCTACTTATCATATTCGCGAGGAGGACAAGGAGCGGGACCGCAAGAAAATTGATGAAAAATATCAGCAGATATATAGCGCGGCAGAGGAGAGTATGAATGGTTCAAGAAACAAATAGGGCTTCCTCAGTCCTGCCTGCATTTATTTTTCCCGCAGGGTAAACTTTTCCTCCAGCCGGAGCGGACGATAGGAGAGTTTTGCCTGACGCAGATTCTCCTGTCCTAAGTCATCCTCCCGGTTGACCAGTTTTGCATCCGGAAATTCATGAATGATGAACTGTTGGTTAATATAGTTGTAGAGGCCGTGATAGTTGACGTCTGCCTTCTCAATATGGATAAAGGCGCATTGGATGTCAGGTGCATAGGAGCCAATCGTATAGGCCTTCAATTCGCCGTCAATCCGGACGCCGCCTACCTTACATCGGATGGAGTGGCAGTTGCCAAAGAGACGGTAAATTCCCTCCTCCTCATCATCAATGCAGTTGTATTTGTCATAGATACGGCGCTCGTCCAGCCATTTTTCATGAAATTCTTCAATTTCTTTTATATTTGCACAGCCAAGTGTCTCATATTCAAAATGTCCCTCGTATTCCCGCAGAAATCCATTCAGAAGATTTTTCTTTTTGTGAAGGGCACGACCACTTAGAGTGCGGAGCTTTTCGGCATCATAGATATAATCAAAACTGTCTCTGTCAGGTTCAATTTCATAGTTATCGAGACATCCCTTTTCTTTTAAAACATCCACAAGTCTTGTATCGGCGAGGTAGAGAGTCAGTTTTTTCTCTTTTTTCTCATGAAAATATGTCTCAATCCGGTGAAATACCTCCGGCAGGTCTTCTTCCTTACAAAGTGGGGGAAAGGCAGCAGCCCTGTTATTTTTATTGATAAAAAGATACAGTGCTAAATCATCCACGGCGTATTTCGTAGTATAATAGTGTTCCCATAAGAACTGATTTAAAAAATGGCCTTCGCTCGTGAAAATGGGGCGAAGTTTTTCGTATTTAGAAAATTCTTCCTGTACAAAAGGCGATATGGGCTTTAAATTCATAATATTTCCCATTTTCAAGGTAACCTCCATTTCAAATTATATCAATTTGTACTCCCGGCTGCGTTCTTTTCATTTCTCTTGGCACGATAGCGCTCGGTGCCATCCAGTATTTTCTTGCGGATGCGGAGATTTTCCGGCGTAACTTCGAGAAGCTCATCTGTGTCAATGTAATCAAGTGCCTGCTCTAAGCTTAATTCCCTTTTCGGAGTCAGCCGGAGGGCCTCGTCCGCGCCGGAAGAACGTGTGTTAGTCAGATTCTTTTTCTTACACACATTGACCTCAATATCGTCAGATTTGGCATGCTCGCCGACAATCATGCCGCCGTATACTTTTTCACCCGGACCGACAAAAAGTGTTCCACGTTCCTGTGCATTGAAAAGACCATAGGTTATCGTCTCACCGGCTTCAAAGGCAATCAGAGAGCCTTGCTTGCGGTAAGGGATGTCTCCCTTGTACGGTCCATACCCGGCAAACTCGGTGTTGATAACGCCATTTCCTTTTGTGTCGGTCATAAACTCGCCGCGGTATCCAATCAATCCCCGTGAAGGAATAATGAACTCAAGCCTGCTCGTACCGGCATTGAGCGGCGTCATACCCTGAAGTTCACCCTTTCTCTGGCTTAGGCGGTCGATAACCGTTCCGGTAAATTCCTCCGGAACATCTACATAGGCGCGTTCCATCGGCTCTAATGTTTTTCCGTTTTCGTCCTCTTTATATAATACCTCGGCTTTGCTGACCGCAAATTCATAGCCTTCACGGCGCATATTTTCGATTAGTACGGACAGGTGGAGTTCGCCACGGCCGGAAACCTTAAATGCTTCCGTTGTTTCGGTGTCCTCTACACGAAGGGAAACGTCGGTATTCAGCATGCGGTAAAGACGGTCGCGCAGATGACGGGAAGTAACGTATTTTCCCTCTTGTCCGGCAAGCGGGCTGTCATTTACCATAAAGTGCATGGCAATCGTTGGTTCCGAAATTTTTTGAAAAGGAATTGCCTTTGGATTTTCCGGACTGCACAGAGTATCCCCGATGTGGATATCGGATATGCCGGAGATGGCTACAATCGAGCCAATGCTTGCCTCCTCTATTTCGACGCGGTTCAAACCTTCAAACTCGTATAATTTGGAAATCTTAACCCGTTCACATTTCTCACTGTCGTGATGATTGACGATGACAGCTTCCTGATTTACTTTAATTGTACCGTTGTCTACCTTTCCAATGCCAATCCGTCCAATGTATTCGTTGTAATCGATTGTGCTGATAAGCACTTGGGTGTCCGCCTCCGGATCTCCTTCCGGCGCCGGTATATAGTCGACAATGGCATCAAAAAGCGGTTTCATGTCCTTCCCTTTGTCCGCCATATCCCGTTTTGCGGTTCCTTCTTTGGCAGAGGCAAAAATGAACGGACAGTCCAACTGCTCCTCATCGGCATCCAAGTCAATGAATAATTCCAGTATTTCATCAACGACCTCCTCCGGTCTTGCCTCCGGACGGTCAATCTTGTTGACACAGACGACAACAGGCAGAGAAAGCTCCAATGCTTTTTTTAACACAAATTTTGTCTGCGGCATGGCTCCTTCGAAAGCATCTACTACCAGAATGACGCCATTTACCATTTTTAATACACGCTCTACTTCACCGCCGAAATCAGCATGTCCCGGCGTATCTATAATGTTGATTTTTATATCGTTGTAAGTGATAGCGGTGTTTTTCGATAAAATTGTAATGCCGCGCTCCCTTTCAATATCGTCAGAGTCCATAACTCGCTCCCGGACCTCTTGATTAGCACGGAACACACCACTTTGCTTTAAAAGTTCATCGACCAGAGTTGTTTTACCGTGGTCTACATGGGCAATAATTGCGATATTTCGTATATCCTCGCGTTTGGTTTTCATAATTATTTGATTCCTCCATTCTTTCAAACAAATCCCAATTATAGCACGGTTTGGTGGAGATGGCAAGCAGTGAGGGATTTTTGTGGGGGTTCCGTATTTCAGAGGAAGTTCGCCGTGCATGGGCGCTCGCCGCCCCTTTGCGGTTATGCGGCGGATATCCTACCGTTTCCTGCTGGGATATCACTCCCGACGAAAAATAAATTGTTTCCTTCGTTTGCAAAAACATTCTGCCGCCCTTCGCCAAACTCGTTGTCTGCATTGTCGCTTGTCATGCCTTTTGGCAGCGTTGCCGCCCGCCGGTCCTTATGCACCACCTCAGTTACTGATTACTGCGGGCAGCACC
>DEUM01000054.1 GCA_002362575.1 Lachnoclostridium sp. UBA3262
TTATTGTTTGCATGCTTGTACCCCAATTACTGTCCGGCTTTCCCTCAGCACTAATCAGATAACCCTCTGGTGCATCAATCGTAATAGGTTCTTTTGAAGCATATACTTTCTTAATCCCCCCTACTACTGCCTTTGTTACATATTTTCTGACCTCAAAATCAGGAGCACCTTCCACTATTTTATATGTTGTTCCAGTCGTTGTTGTCACTGACTGCCCCTGTGTTGCACTTCCGTCTGGTGTGTCTTCCGTATATAATTCATACGGCTGTTTTCCTACTTCTTCACTCTTAATCGTTAATTTAATCTTGCTAATATCTGCCGTTGCCTCCTTTGTTGAAACAAAGAAATGCTCATTTTCAATAAACGTTTTTGTCTGCCCGTAATATTTCCACAACCCTTTCATCGGAGTAATAATAATCGGTTCTGTTGTTGGCAACGGTGGCGTCGTAGGCTCCGTTGTCGGCGCCGATGTTGGTCCTTCTGTTACATCTGGTTCCTCCGTTACATCTGGTTCCTCCGTTACATCCGGTTCCTTCGTTACATCCGGTTCCTCCGTTACATCCGGTTCTTCTGTTACATCCGGTTCTTCCGTTACATCCGGTTCATTTGTTACATCCGAACCTGTGTTGTCTTCTGTCGACGGCGTTGTTTCCTCGCCTTCCGCTCTTACAAAAACTCTACTGTCTACCGTGGAGAACACAAGTGCCGCCACTAGCAATAATACACTTAATTTTTTTCCTGTTTTTCCTACCATAACTCAATCCTTTCTACATTTTGTCTCTGACCCCTCCGGTTTCGGGGACATCATATTCTTTTGTTGCTACTATTATAATCTCAGAAGAAGTGCCTATCGATCCAGCTTTTGTAGAAATGCCTGCGTTCTCACATTCGATGAATTGTCGATGACATCCTCTGGTTTTCCTTCTTCTACTACAACTCCGTTATCCATAAAGATAACACGGTCGGACACCTGTCTAGCAAACTCCACCTCATGGGTAACAATCACCATAGTCATTTTTTCCTCTGCCAGCTCACGAAGTACCTTTAATATTTCTCCTGTCAGCTCCGGATCCAGTGCCGACGTCGGCTCATCAAAAAATAATATCTGGGGATTCATCGCCAGCGCCCTCGCAATCGCCACGCGCTGTTTTTGCCCTCCGGAAAGCTGATGCGGATAGGCATCTTCTTTTCCCTGCAGCCCCAGCTTGGCAATCAACTTTTTCCCCTCTTTCAAAACTTCTTCTTTCTCTCTTTTCTGCGTATGTATAGGAGCGTCCACAATATTTTTCATAACAGAATAATGCGGAAACAAATTAAAATCCTGAAATACAATGCCATAATACTGTTTGATTTTTGTAGAATCCTGCTCACCATAATAACTGAGTTCTCCCGAATCCATCTGTTCAAGCTGTGTCGCACAACGAAGAAGCGTGGACTTACCGGAACCGGATGGCCCAAGAATGGATACAACCTCGCCTTCTTCTACATGGATGTTGATATCCTTTAAAACCTCCAGACCATCAAAACTTTTTTTCACATGTTTCATTTCTAAAGCACTCATTGTCCGCCTCCTCTATTTAAAGTAATCCATCTTTTTCTCAATCCGCTCCATTACAAATGCCACAATATAATTGAAAATGTAATAGAACACGCCTGCAACAAACAACGGCATAATATTCGTCTGGCTCGCCGCAATCTGCTTTGCCAGTGTAAACATTTCTGTGTATGCCAGTGCAAAAGCAAGGGATGTATCTTTTACTAACGTAATAATTTCATTCGTAACCGGAGGCAGCACACGTTTTACCATCTGTGGGAAAATAATCTTACAGAACGTCTGCACCCTTGAATATCCAAGTATATGTGCCGCTTCTCTCTGCCCAACCGGTATATTCTCTATGCCGGCACGGTAAATCTCCGCAAAATAAGCGGCATAATTCAAAGTAAATCCAATAATCACAGCAATGAACCGATACGAGGAAGCCAACTGCACGCCAAACAAGTAGTAAGGCCCAAAGAATACAACTAAAAGCTGCAGCATAAGCGGTGTACCACGCATAATAGATATGTATATTTTTGTAATGACAGATATTATCTTAAAGCGTGACATTCTTCCGAAAGAGACAAGAAGTCCAAGCGGCATGGCAAACAGCAATGTCAAAAAGAAAATCAACAGTGTTGCTCCAAAACCGCCTCCCAACTGTTTTACCACATTCCATACACGAGAGAAGAAATTCCCTTCTTCCGCTCCGCCTGTCTCCTGTTCCTCCGACATTTTTTGATTTCCGTCATTGTCTGCCTGTTCACTGACACTTTTGTCCTTTTGTTCACCTTTTGAGATACAAAGGCTGTCTTCCAGATTGTATTTTTGGGCAATCTTTTGTATTGTCCCGTCCGCTGCCATCTCATCTAAGGTATCCTGTATGTCATCTCTGATCGTTCTCTTAAATCCAATCGCATACTGTTCGGTAGAAATCTTTTCCTCTAACAGTCGAAGCGAATCCGCATGCTTGGAAAGCTGATATTTCGCAATCCCCATGTCGATACAGATTGCGTCCACAGCGCCGGATTCCAGATTCATAATTGCGCTGTTATAGTCTCCTACCTGCTGCAACTGCCCAAAGGACTTTGCCAGTTCTTTATTCTTCTCCTCTGCATCCTTCCCGCTCAACGCAGCCAGTGCAGAAGAATCGCTCTGGACAACAACAATTTTTCCTTTTAAGTCGGTCAGCTTCTGAATATCACTATTTTTATTCACGAGGACAACCTGCGAATTGTCAATATATGGATCTGACCAGCTATATTCCTTTTCACGCCCATTCATGGTAAAACCATTCCAGATACAGTCAATCGAATCAGACTCCAGCTCCATATCTTTGGAGTCCCATGAAATCGGCTGCTTTCTCAGCGTCCAGCCGCGTCGTTTACAGACCTCCTCTGCCAAATCCAAATCAAAGCCTACATATTCCCCTGACTTATCCTTATAACCGTATGGCGGAAACTCTGCATCAAAACCAACTACCAGTGTTTTATCGTCATTTCCTTCCTTTGCTGCCTGAACCTGCCCCGGTATGGCAATACCGCATAACATAAAAAGCACAAGCAGAAAAACCTGAATTTTCGTCCTTACGTTTTTTCTTGTCATGTTGTCATCCTCCTCTATACTTTATAGCATACCTTGTTTGGCTTCTTTTTTCAAGAAAATTGTTGACACTGTGGAAAAAAAATGATATGATAAACTCCGTTGTGAGCGGATGTGGCGGAATTGGCAGACGCACAAGACTCAAAATCTTGCGGTGGCAACATCGTGCGGGTTCAAGTCCCGCCATCCGCATAAGCAAATTTCATATCTTAAAAAAAGTCAGCGAGAAATTCGCTGACTTTTTACGTTAAATACTGGCTTTCGTCCACTTGCCATATATCTTCTTCCCATTCTTTATTTTGTATGGCCGGATTTTCGCATATACCGCATGTTTCTTTCCTTTGTAAACCATTTTTAAAGACACTTTATTCTTCTTGACATTCACTGTCTTAACACCTTTTTTAAACTTCTTGTCCGGGCTTACTTTAAGCTGATATCCACTGATTCCGGTCAGTTGATTCCAATGGCACGAGATATACTGCTTCTTTCCCTTCTTTCTCCATTCTCTATAAGTAAGAGATGTCTTATACTCTTTGATAGAAGCTTTATAGGTAATGACTGCATTTTCATCACCAAATGCAAAGTCTTCTATTTTTTCCAGAGGGCCCATTACTGTCACTTTTAATTTTTCTTTTCTCTGAGTAGAAGCGGAAAACGCATACTGGTAAATTTCTAATACATTCGCAGGAATTGTTACCTGTTTTAACCCTGACTCATTAAACGCAAATTCCCGAATCGTCTTTACCCCTTTCCCCAGCACTACCTTTTTCAGGTGGGGTGTATTTTCAAAAGCATACTCGCCAATCGTCTCGACAGAATCCGGTATCACAATGCTCTCAAGCCCGGAGGAGGCAAACATCCGTTCCGGAATATGTTTCATATTCGCAGGCAGCCTTATTTCACTTATTGCAGTAGAATAAAATGCGCCGACGCCAAAAGACTTAATATTTTCGTGTAACGATATCTCTTTCAGATTCATGCAATTACCAAAAGCATATCCTCCGATACGAGTCACCCCTTTCGGAATATTGATGACAGAAAGTTTGTCACAACCTTCAAAAGCGCCGTTACCAATCTCTGTGATGCTTTCCGGCAGCTCCACTGTCTTAACAAATTCATTATCATAAAAGGCATTGATTCCAATTTCTTTTGTGCCTGCCGCTACCGACACTTTATCTGCCTTTCCAAAATAGCGCAGAAGTACCCCATCATATGTGACAAAACGGTCAGCGGATTTGATAATCTGCCCCGGCAACAATTGACTCCACGCCTCACAGTTCGGAGTATAGAAATCCCTCGTATAGCTATCCTTCAGCATGATACCACTGATTGCTGCCATAATCGAATGGCCATCCAGTTTTTTCGACTTTATAGTAACCTTCATCTCCCATTCTGTTCCACTGCGTGTATTTCCGGCAGCGTACTTGTCTGCGACTATTCTGGATACCGACTCCGGAATTGTAATTTCTTTCAGGTAATCGCATCCTCCAAGCGGATCTGTAGAGGTATCATAAAGACAATACAAGATGGATTCGAGGGCAAATTCCGTACACCCATGCTCAATTACCAGACTTTTCCGGTTCGAAGGCACACGTACAAGACTTCTGCCATCCTTTGTGTAGATGACACCGTTCACACTCTTGTAGTTCGAATCTTCCTCCCACACATACAGGTTATCTGTATAAAACCGCGCCGCATTGAGTAATGAAAGCTTGGTAGTAAAGGTAAGCGACTTCAATTTTGATTTCCAGCTCAGCATATTATGTGCATCCTTATACGGCTGGGTTTCCGTCTTAATATCCCCCGGCATCGTAACATGCTTCAATGATATACAGTCCTCGAAAGCATGTCCTCCGATTCTCCGTACAGAAGACGGCACCACAATCTTTGAGATTGCCGTCTCTGCAAAGCTCTTGTAACCTATTTTTTTCAATGTTTTAGGAAGTTTCACACTTTTTATCTTTTTACAATGGTAAAATGCCTTGTCCGGCACAGACGTTATGCCTTTTTTGATAATAACCTTTTTTATCTTCTTCTTTTGCTTCTGAAATCTCATGGACTCCGGCATCGCGCCTTTTCCTTTAATCGTCAGCGTCCCTTTTTTTAGTTTCCAGCTAACCTTACTTTTCGCTTTCTTTTTTGCTGCCTCTGCCTTGATTGTCAAAGCACTGCAGCCTAGTATCATCATAAATACAAGTGCAATAATTTGAATTTTTCTTATCTGTTTCATACTCTCCTCCATTTTCAATTTATTCTTTTATTCATTTTCTTTTCCAATAAATAACATTCGTTATTTATCGCTAATATTATTATACCTTATATTCTGAAATTTTCAAGACAAAAAAACAATCAGTCAAATCTGACCGATTGTTTTTTCTGTTTTCAGCTCCTCTGAAATTTTTACCGCTATTTCCTCCGGAGATAAATCCGGATTCCCACGCAGCAGGCTTTCCGCACGTTCGATAATCTTAGGCAGGTAACGGATAGAATTCCCCTGTTCCATAAACTTCTTCAGTATATCCAACAAAAATCCATAAGAAATCTTTGCTGGCACAGTATCCTCTACCAGCGCCGGATAGGAAATCGTCAGATTGTCTACCAGCCTCTTTACGATATCCTTGTTCAGTAAATCCGCATACCTGTCACGCACCGTTTTTTCCAGAGACGCCATTATCTTCCCATAGTTTTCTTCCACACTGCCACATAACACTTCCTCATGAAGAATATTGCGGTATGCTAAAATCATATATTGATTTTCCTCTAGCACACCCTCATCCCGTACCCAGACAAGAGGCATAAGAATTCCCTCCTTCGCCATCCGCAGCCTCATATCCTCGATGTCTTTCACATAATTATACGAGAAAGCAGGCACAAGACTCTCCGAAAATATCAATTCCAACGGAGGCAGGCATCCTCTGAGCTGACGCATTATTTTTTCTTCTGTATTCCTGTCCGCATGCTCCGTAATTTTTTGTGCCCCGGTGCCTAACAGGCAGTCCGCACTGACCTCCAGTACATTGCACAGGGAAGTCAGCAGGGAAACATCCGGCAAGCTCTGGTTTCTCTCCCATTTACTAAGCGCCTGTGGGGTTACGCCAATGCGGTTTGCCAGCTCCTCCTGAGTCATGTTTTTGTTTTGACGGTATGTGGAGATTCTGCTCCCCAGTTCCAGACTTGTCATAGTTACTCGCTCCTTTCTGTGTTTTTCTATATTGTATCAAACACAAAAGCCCCCGTAAAACAACGAAACATTGAGTTCTCTCTCAACACTGGAAAAGCCTGTTATTTCATCCACACCATCTGGTTAATCGTATTTCTTGCTTGTGCATTTCGGATACTGGCCCGTTTTCCACGAATGAGTCTTTTTCATCACAGAAGAAGACTTCATGAAATAAGTATAATATGGCGTCGTGTTGGCATTGCTCCGGTTCACAATCGGATCGTCAAAGGTCACATCCACATGATACCACTTTCCACCTGTCTTTACCATATTCCACGCATGGCCTCCGCCACCGCCTGTTCCTACTACGAATTTACAGCCAATTCCAAGTTTTTTCATGACCTTCTGGAACGCATAAGCATAGCCGTCACATACGGCAACCTTTTTTAATAGCGCTCCCTTCGCCGTATGGGACACCATCGGAACATTTCCCGACAAATAATGATAGTAATCGTATTTCACATTTTTAATAAACCAATTGTGAACGGCCTTTATCTTCTCGTATTTTGTCATATCTTTTTTAACGGACACCTTGATAATCTGCTTTACCCGGTTCTTTTCCGTTTTTTTCAGGACAGTTACCTTGTATTTGTACTTCTTTCCATTTGCCGTCGCCGTAATGGTTGCCTTCCCCGTTTTCTTTGCTTTCACCTTACCAGAGGAAGAAACCTTCGCCACCTTCTTTTTACTGCTTTTCCATTTGACGCTGTATATATTATTCAAAAGAATCTGTTTGTCAGAATCCCCAGTAAGCAGATAGTTTGCCGGATTCTGAAACTGGGGCTTTGCACTTGTCGTAACCGGAATATCATTCTTTACCGCATATTTGTAAGCTTTTGAATTTTTCGGCGCAACCAGATTAGTAAGCTTATTACATTGGGATATCATTCTACTTCCAATATAACTTACATTCTTTGTAAATACAATGTAGCGCAGTGACGGACACTGATAAAATGCAAAATCATCAGCAGATGTCACAGAAGACGGCAGTATAATTGCCTTTACTGTTTTATTTCCGTTAAAAGCAAGCGGATTAATGACCTTTACCGACGAAGGAACGGTTACAATAGTATCACTGCCACTATATGAGACAAGTGTTCCATCATTGGTTATGAGAAAACCATTCTCCATCCTTGCATGATTCGGGTTCTCAGATGGGTTTATTAAATCTTCTCCACCGACACCGGAAGCCGTACCTGTCGTCACAATCTTTCCTGAAATCTGACTGAAACGTTCCGGCATCCTGTTTCCCAGAATCGTGCGCAGATACTTTATCATATCCGCCTGATTATCCCGAAGCAGATATATTTTTGCATACTGCTCCTGCGTTACCTCATATCTCGCATCATCCAAATAGATATAATAATGGGTGTCTGCCGCACTTGCTGCCTCCGTCCGTACCGCCGGAGAATAAGAACCCATCACGCCGCCTGCCGCTATGAACACCGCTAATACCCATGCCGCCATTCGATACATTCTTCTTTTCATGTCAAGCCTCCTTTTCGGTATCAGCAGGAAAATACATTCAAAATGCTATTTCAATACTTTCTCCAATGCCTCTACCACAATTTCTAACACTTTAATTCTTGCATACAATTTTGAATTTGCCTCGATAATGTGCCATGGTGCGTCCCCGGTCGATGTGCGGACGACCATCTCATCAATCGCCTTCTCGTATTCCTCCCATTTTTCCCTGTTCCGCCAGTCCTCATCGGTAATCTTCCACTGCTTCTCCGGCGTTTCCTGACGTTGTTTAAAACGCTTCTCCTGTTCTTCCTTGTCAATGTGCATCCAGAATTTTAATACAACAGCGCCGGATTTAACTAAATGTGCCTCCATATTGTTTATCTCACTGTAGGCACGCTTCCATTCTTCCTCTGTGGCAAATCCTTCCACCCTCTCTACCAGAACCCGTCCATACCATGTCCGGTCAAAAATAGCCATATGCCCATCCTTTGGAAATTTTTCCCAGAACCTCCACAGATAGTGATGCGCCTTCTCTATATCATTCGGCGAAGCAATCGGAACAACTTCGTACCCTCTCGGATCAATGCACTGTGTAATGCGCTTAATGGCCCCGCCTTTGCCTCCGGCATCCCATCCCTCAAATGCCAGTATGACAGGAACGCGCTGCAGATACATTTTATTGTGAAGGATTTCCATGCGCTTCTGTAAATCTTTTCTTTTCTTCTTATATTCCTCCGGTTCAAGCGTCAGGGACAAATCAATCCCCTGCAGAACACCGTTTTGCAAGTCCTCACTGTCTTCTTCCGTTACACTGCCTGCGTTACCGGAGACTTTTTTCTGGGCGGAGACTGCCGCTTCCAGCCGGTTTACGACAGTTGTTAAAATTTTACAGATAGCATATTTCTTTTCTATCGCCTCCACGACCGTCCACGGTGCATTGGAAGTATCTGTCTGAATCAGCATATCATCATATTTTTTCAAATATTTGTCATAATCCTTATTTTTCCTGTAATCTTCTTCGTTTACCCGCCACTTTGTACTTGCATTTTTCTTTAAATTATCCATACGCTTTTTCTGCTCTTTTTGCGTTATCGCAAGGAAAAACTTAATAACCACCATGCCATCGTCGGTAAACTGCCTTTCAAACTGGCGCACTTCCTCGGCTGTAATGATTCCCTTCTCGATTCCCTGATACCAACTCCGGTCAAATATATGGATGCGCCCCTTCGCCGGAGTTTTTGTAAAATAGCGCCAGAAATATGGGTGCATGGTATCGGCTTCCGTTTCCTTCTCCATCGTGTAGACCTTAAACCCACGAGGATCTAACGGCTGAATCATCTTGTTAATCAACGTACCCTTTCCCGAAGCCTCAAATCCCTCAAAAACTATCATAATTGGAATTTTCTTCTCCTTACACTGCCTTTGCAGCTCGCCCATCCGTATTTCCAAATGGGCCATCCGGTCATCGTAATCCTGTTTCCTTACTTCCTTTTTCATATCAATTTTGTCCAGCATGTAAATCCCTCCAATCATCCTTCAATCTCACAAAAAACTAATTGCTAATAGCTCCATACAATAAACACGCACTCTGTCTTTTTCGTCAAAGTGCGTGAATATTTCAGAAATATTTCCCCCATAAATTGCCTTTTTTTAATTCCAGATACTCATCATATGCCTGCTCTAAAATTCTCTTTTCATTGGCAAACTTCAGCATATGATACGCCTCGTGAAATTTGTAATAGCCGGAGTCGTGGAAAAACTCCTCTCTCTGTGGCTTTGAAAAAAAGCTATCCGATTTCATCAGATACCAGTGGACCTCCTTTGATACCGTACCTTCTGAAACCTCAAAAGAATAGTGGCTTTTCCCAACGTATTTAACAATATCACAGCGGGCGCCTGCCTCCTCCTTTACCTCGCGCAGAGCTGTCTCCGGATATTCTTCTCCGTACTCTACGGTTCCCTTTGGCAATACCCAGCCCTCATATTTTCTCTTGTAATTTTTATACAACAACAAAATTTTACCACGGAAAATAACAACTCCTCCACAGCTCGTTGCTTCTATCATTGCAATCCCTCCTGTGTGGGTTAAAATATATACACTCTCGTATACTCAGTATTATTATAACGTATTTTACCAGTATGCGTCAAATATCTTTTTTGCAATCGGCACAGCATAGGCGCTGCCGGTACCTGCCCTCTCCACAACAATGCTGACGACCAGCTTTTTCCCCTTCTGCTCTGCATATCCGACAAACCATGCATGGGAATCGGTGGAACCATTCTGGAACTCCGCTGAGCCGGTTTTTCCTCCTGCCTGATAAGAGCCGTAACGCAGGGAGGTAGCAGTTCCGCTTGTTACCGTTGCACGCATCAGCCTTTTCAATGTTTTCGCCTCCGCCTTACTAATTGGTTCTGATATTTTCTCCGGCTCATTTGTTGTCAATATATTTCCTTCGTAATCTTCAACATGGTCAACTACATATGGTTTCATTACAGAACCACCATTTACCGCCGCACAGACAAGCAACGTGTTCTGCAACGGCGTCACAAGTGTGTCCCCTTGCCCGATGGACGCCTGCATGACATCTCCCAGTGCGGAGGATGACGTAATGGCAAACTGGGAAGCCTTCTGCTCCAGCTTATCAAGCGGCACATTTTTATTGTAGTACAGTGATTCGCATGTCTTTCTCCAGAGGGAAATATCCAGCTTACTGCCTATCTGGCAAAAAGCCGCATTGCAGGACTCAGCGAAAGCATCGGTCAGATCTACCCTTCCATGCACTTCTCCACCGTAACATTTTATCCTGTCCTTCCCCTTACCAATACTACCTGTACAGCGATAGTGAAATTTATTATATGCTTCTTCCTCCCTCATATATTCGAGAGCCGTATACAGCTTAAAGGTAGAACCCGGTGGATAAAGTCCCTGCGTTGCCCGGTTATACAGTGCCGAATCTTCTTCGGCATCTGACGTCAGCCTTTTCCATGCTGCATCAGTCAGTGTATTGGGATTGTAGGTCGGACTACTTACCATCGCAAGAATTTTCCCTGTGTCCGGTTCAATGACTACAACCGCTCCTTTTTGGGCGCCAAGGGCATTGCCCGCTATTTGCGAAAGCTTTACATTCAATGTTGTAACAATATTATTCCCCGGATCTTTCTCTCCCTTTAGCTCATTCATCACACTTAACATTGGATGGATTTCTGAGGTAAGCATCGTATACCCCTCAGATGCCTCCAACCCGGTTTTTCCATGAGAAGCCCGTCCTACCACATGGGCAAATAATCCATCATAAGGATAATATCTTGTCTCGTTCCCTTTTTTATCTGTCTTTGTCTCCGCAAGCACCTTCCCTTTGTCTGACAAAATACTTCCCTTTGTCACACGCTTTGCCAGCAAATCCTGTCTCTTATTATATGAATTATTTAGCACTTTATCCGAATCATGTAAGACAAAGTAAACAATATATCCCGCCATAATGAGAAACAGTACCATAAAAATATACGTTACCGTCGCCATTTCGCGGTTGAGTCGTCTACCTTTTTTTATCTCTTTTTTTACCTGTGCCGCGTCTACGGTTTCTTCCTGCAGCTGTTTCTTCTTTCTCAAGCTTCGCTTCCTCCTCTCTGCCATTCAGGACATACATTCCCTGGATAATGCTGAATATCACAATCGTTGTCATAACAGAGCTTCCGCCATAGCTAATCAGCGGAAGCGTTACTCCGGTAGACGGAATAAACTTGCTGGCGCCTCCAATGCATAAAAATACCTGAAAAATAAATACAACACTCAGCCCAAAGGCAGTCAGCTTATAAAATCTCTTTTTCATCTTCATTGCAATGTTGACAAACATAATATAACTGCTGATATATACAAGAATAAGGCAACAGGAAAAAATCACACCGAGTTCCTCCGAGATGGCGGAAAAGATAAAGTCACTTTCTACTACCGGAACGCTCTCCGGTAACCCCTGTCCAAGTCCCATGCCGAACAGCCCTCCTGTCCCAATCGCAAACAGACTGCGGCAAATCTGGTAGCCCTCATCGTTAATTGTCTCCCATGGGTTCCGCCATGCAGTCACACGTGTCTGCACATGGGAAAATAGTTTGTAGGCGACGACGGAAGCAAGCGCACCTCCCCCCAGCCCGGCAGCCAGATATCCGATTTTCATTGTCGCTACATACAAGACGACAAGATATGTTACAAAATAAATTAGCGCAGCTCCCAAATCCTTCTCTACGACAAGAATAATGACATGGACAGCCGCTACTGCCGTAATCACTACAACATGCTTAAACCGTGTTGTCTTGGAAAGCAGTGCTGCAATAAAGAAAACATAAATAATTTTGACAAATTCCGATGGCTGAATCTGAAAACCGCCGATAGAAATCCAGTTCTTTGCTCCATACTTCTCTACGCCAATCACGAACACCAGCAATAAAAACAAAATTCCTGCCAGCGCATACTGCCAGCCTAGCTTCTCCCATATCGTAAACCGCTCGATAAATAGCGGCACCAAAAGACAGACGCCCATGGCAAGCGCTGCCATGAAGAGCTGTCGGGCAGCATAGTCATACTTCAGCCTTCCCAGCATGACAAAGCCAATCATCATACACATCATCATATTATTAAACACCAGCTTGGAAAGACCTTTATAAAAGATTTTATAAATTTTTAGGAATCCAAGATAAAACAATAGCTCCAGTCCATATAGTACGATGTATCGGATTTCTTTATACTCTATAATCAATATCAGACTGCAAATCGAATGAATCAGCACAATCAAAATTCCCTGTATACGAAATACACGCTCCTTCGCCTCCGGCGTCTTTCTCGCAAACGCACGGAAACAATAAAACGTATAGACAGCAAACAGAATAATTATAATATAACGTGAAAGTTCTGCAATTAAAAGTTCCATTCCCGAATCACCTTTCTGACCTCATCTTCAAGTTCCGTTGTAAAATCCAGCCGGTTCCGGCGGTCGCTTTTTCTGTCCCGGACAGGCTTTTGTTCATATATTGTATTGTAACAGTACCGGCAGTGATTTACCACCACAAATTCATCTCCTTTGGGCGTTGCAATCTGGATATTCTGTCTCTTTTTATTACATCTTCCCAAAGTTCCTGCCACGCAGCTCTCCGTTACCATAACCGGAGTCCTGCCATATTCTCTGTCCGGCGCCGGGCGTATACCAAGCCCCCGGTAAAACTCCTCTGCCCGCCGGTTCTTTCTGTATAAATTCTCATCCGCATAATATGTCGCCCCCTGCCACCATTTCTTAGCATACAGATACGTCGAAAAGCTGTTAATGAAGATAGCCTCTACCATAGACTGCCGTAACACCTCTCCGTATTTTACCCAATCCCTTTCAAATTTTTTCTTTCGCTCTCCATGTAACATTCCCGGAAAAGAAAGCGCTACTCTTTTTCCCATCAGTAAAGAAGCGGCTTCAGCCCATTCCTCAGGCAAAACATCCTCCAGTTTCAAATGAAACAGCGTATGCTCTCCCGCCTCGGACAAAGCTGCGCAAAGCTGGGAAACAGAAGCCACACTAACCACGTGCAGGACTTCCCTCTCCTCACCTTCTTTCTCCACGCTTTTCTTATCCTCCCCGTCTCTGTCTTTTCTCTGCTCACGGATATGCTCTGTCGCCGTATTCCTTCGTCCCGCTGCCTTTTTCTCCCACTCGCTGACAGCCTGACGCCGTAGCTGTTTTAAACTGCCAAGCGGTAGAAAAGAACCGGACGCCATTACAATCTCCAGCTCATCAAATACATAGTCTGTATTCCCGAGCTGCCCCAGACGCTTGCGGATGTCTTCCTCTGTAACCGGACGACCGGACGCCGGCTGTACGACAGCACCTTCTGTCGTCACAGCTATACCCTTTCCCTCTATCGTGAGTCTGGCAGGGCGTCCCTGTTCTCCATAAAAAGTCCCTTTTATGCCAAACTTGTCCTGTACACTGTCAATCTGACTGTTTACTTTTTCAAGAAGCAGAGTATTCCGCGTCCGGTAAACACCCTGTCCGGTGTAAATACGGCTTCCCTTCATCACATTGGCAGAAATACTCTCTCCCGCCTTTGCCGCCTCTTTCACCGTATATTCGTACGCCTGGCTGTCATCCTCACCCCGAAATTCTAAAATATCCTGATAATGGATGTCCCGGCTTAATTTAAATACTGCCCTTCCTCCAAGAAAATCAGTAACCTTCCCAACAAGTACCCCATAGTGATTGTTTTTCTTTGTATACACAATATCACTTTTGTCCTTCTCAAATAGAAATCCCTTGGAAAAGCCTCCCCTGTTATATAATTCCATACTATACTGATACTCTTTCCATAATTCACTGTCCGGATTCTCCCTTAATTGTTCAAAGGCATGCTTTCCCTCACTCCTATAGATATCTGCGTATTTACGGTACAGATAGGAAAGATAAGCACTATATTCTTTTTTCTTCATACGCCCCTCAATTTTAAAGGAATCAATTCCCGCTTCTATCAGCTCAGGAATATACATAAGCGCACAGATATCCTTTGTGCTGAGCAAAAATCCGTCGCCATACTTACTCCGGTAGGGCAGACGGCACGGCTGGGCGCACATTCCCCGATTTCCGCTCCGTCCACCGATACATTCGCTCATCAGACACTGTCCGGAATAGCAGTAACAGAGAGCTCCGTGAACAAAGACCTCGATTTCCATATCGGTCTGCCCTCTCGCCTCCCGTATTTCTTCTATTGTCAGCTCCCTTGCCGGAACATACCGCGTCACGCCATACGGCTTAAACAGATTTGCCTCCGCCCCAGAAAACAATGTCATCTGAGTGCTGGCATGCAAATCCATGTCTGGAAAATTCTCATGCAAAAAAGACAGCACCCCCACATCCTGAACGATACAGGCATCCAGTCCCGCTTCATACAAGGGCTTTATTAAAGGATACAGTTCCCCCTCTAACTCCCTGTCCGTCAGAAGTGTATTTACTGTCAGATATATCTTTTTATTTCGCAAATGGGCGTATGTCAGCGCCCGTTCAATTTCTTCTACCGAAGGATTGTCGGCAAAAGCTCTGGCGCCAAAACGCTCCGTTCCTGTATAGACAGCATCCGCTCCCATTTTCAAAGCTGCATACAGCGTCTCGATAGAACCGGCAGGTGCCAAAATTTCTATGTTTTTCATGATAATCCTCCCTTCCTAGCCTGACGATATCAAGTCGAAACCATGATGATTACTTACCCTTTATGCTGTTAAGGCGGCGAGTATCCTATGGTTTCTTGCCGTTATATCACTCCCCGAAAAATATTGTTTCTCTTGTTTACAAATACGCCGCCCGAGCATTGTCTGAGATGTCTGCTGTCACTTTACCTGCCTTTTGACAGTGCGTTTTCACTAAAGCCGCCAAAAGGCAGGTAAAGCGACAATGCAGACAGCGAGTTTTGCGAAGGGCGACGGAATGTTTTTGTAAACAAGGAGACAATTTATTTTTCGCTGGGAGTGATATCCCGGCAAGAAACGGTAGGATATCCGCCGCATAACCGCAAAGGATTAAGCAATTGCCTTGTGTCGAAAGGGATTCGACCTGATATCATCAGGCTAAACGCCAGCAAAGAAGGACTGCTATTCGCAGTCCCCATATTGTTACTTTCTCTGTTTTAATCTGGTTTCCAGCTCAATTATCTTTTTTTCCGCCTTCTCCAGTGAGTCCTCCAGTTCATCCGTTTTACTTTCCTGCTTCTTGATGGTTTCCTTTAAGTCAATAATCTCATGCTTCATCTCAAGCACCATCTTATCCTTTAGCTCATTCTCACTCTTATACTCACTCGCTTTTTTCTTTGTCTTATAATAATCATCTGCAATATTTATGGCAAGCAAAACATTCCTCAAATCCAAATCAAGTCTGCGGTAATAATCCTTCTTCTTAAATTCAGTAAATTTCCGGTTAATATAGGCAGCTATCTGCTGTAAATATTCATCGCTCTCAAAGCCGCATATTGTATATTTTCTGCCATCAATCAGCACATCCGTATCGTTCATATTTTTCATTTGCTCACCTCATCCAATTTCTTTGTCAACAGTATACATGATATATCATGTTTCGTCAAATTTGCAATCCGAAATGTGCATAGGTTTTTTCTGTCACTATCCGTCCTCTCGGCGTCCTTGCAATAAGTCCGTTTTGTATCAGATAAGGCTCATAGACATCCTCAATCGTGCCACTGTCCTCGCCGATACTTGCCGCCAGCGTATCAAGCCCAACCGGGCCGCCGCCAAATTTATCTATCATTGACATTAGAATATCACGGTCCGTATTGTCTAGCCCTAGTTTGTCCACTTCCAAAAGGTCAAGGGCAAAATTTGCAACCTTCAGAGTAATCGCACCGTCGTATTTGACCTGTGCAAAATCTCTTACTCTCTTTAACAAACGGTTGGCAAGTCGCGGTGTCCCTCTGGAACGTCTGGCGATTTCCACTGCTCCCTGCTCGTCTATTTCTACCCTGAATACCTGCGCTGAACGCTTAATAATTTCCGTTAATTCCTCGACCGTGTAAAATTCCAGCCGGTGAACTACCCCGAAGCGGTCCCTCAGTGGCGCCGTCAACATTCCTGCCCGCGTCGTAGCTCCGACAAGTGTAAATTTGGGAAGGTCAAGACGGATACTTCTCGCCGAAGCCCCTTTCCCAATCACTATATCAATGACATAATCTTCCATTGCCGGGTAGAGAACCTCCTCTACCTGTCGGTTCAGACGGTGGATTTCATCGACAAAGAGTAAATCCCCATCCTGAAGATTGTTTAGGATAGAAGCCATTTCCCCTGGTTTCTCAATCGCCGGACCGGAAGTTATTTTCAGGTTTACATCCATTTCATTAGCAATGATTCCCGCTAATGTCGTCTTGCCAAGCCCCGGCGGTCCATACAGGAGTACATGGTCCAGTGCTTCCCCTCTGGCACGCGCCGCTTCGATATAGACTTTTAAATTTTCTTTTGCCTTTGTCTGACCTATGTAATCCGTCAGAAATTTAGGCCTCAGGCTATTTTCAATTTTATAGTCTTCCTCCATAATATCGGTGGATATCACTCGCTTTTCCATCTTACTAATAACCATTCCTTTACAGATTCTTTAAACTTTGTTTCAATATATCCTCTACCGTCATATCCGGTGTGGCATTTACTTTTCTTACCGCCGTCGTTGCTTCCGTAGCGGAATAACCAAGTGCAGTCAATGCCTGAATCGCATCGTCTCTGGCAGCACTCTCCCCGTCCGTCTTCCGGTTTTCGTCCGGGGAATCCATTCCCCTCTCCAGCATATCTTCCAAATGACACTTATCCTTCAGCTCCAGAATCAGCTTGCTTGCTGTCTTTGCCCCGATTCCCGGCGCTTTTGAAATACTTTTCGCATCGTCAGACAATATGGCAAAGCGAAGTGTATCAGCATCCATGACTGACAAAATGCCCAGTGCACCTTTTGGTCCGATTCCGCTGACCGTAATTAAAAGCTTGAACATATCCAATTCGTCCCGTGTCAAAAAGCCATATAACTGTAATACATCCTCTCTGACATATGTATAGGTATAAATCTTTACCTCATTCCCCACCTGTGGCAGTGCGCCTGCGACCGAACCCGGCACGAAAATTTCAAATCCTATTCCATTTTTTTCTACAACAATCCGGTCTTCTGACACCGTATCTAAAATCCCTTTAACAAAAGCAATCATTTCCGTTCCCTTTCCTTCTTACACAAGCGTATCAAACACGTGAAGCACATGCTGCGTTATTTTCCGTTTTAACGGGCGGTTCTTCCACTCCTCATACAAAATTTCCCGGCTTTCCTTCATTGTCTTTTCAAAATCGTTCATCACCGACTTTAAGAACTCCTCGTCATAAACCCAGACGCCGTTCTCATAATGCAGATAAAAGCTGCGGTAATCCATATTTATCGTTCCGACAATGGCACAATGCTCATTCATCACTACTTTGGAGTGTATAAAGCCCGGCAGATACTCATAAATGCGAACGCCATTTTTCAGCAGAATCCCATAGTTAAATTCGGTCATCAGCTTAATGTGCTTCTTATCCGGTATATACGGCGTAATGATTCGGACGTCCACACCTCGTCTGGTCGCTTCTAACAGGGTGGAAATCATAAACTCCTCAAGAATCAGATACGGCGTCATAATATACATAATGCGTCCGGCATAATTTATCATCTGCCTATACATATTTCCTACAAAGGAGGTTGTATTCAGCGCCGGCCCATCCCTTAAAATATGACAGTACATATCCGTCTCAGGAAATTTCTGCGTCGGACGGTATTTATCATAGTCTTCTTCATCCTTTCCGGCACATACCGTCCACATTTCCAGAAACGTGACGGTCATTCCCCAGACAGCATCCCCTGTCATCCGTATACCGGAATCCTTCCATACACCGAACCGCTCAACAAGGTTCGCATACTCATCCGCAATATTAAACCCTCCGGTATAAGAAATGTCTCCATCAATTACGATAATTTTCTGATGATTCCTAAAGTTCATAAACAGCTTGCTGGCATACTTATGAATCGGGTTAAAAATCTCCACCTGAAATCCCTCTGCGCGCAGGTTTGAGGCAAAATCCTTCCCTGTACGCAAAAGAGCGCCAAAATCATCATAGAGGAACCGTACCTCCACTCCGTCATCTATTTTGCGTTTCAATATTTCATGCAGCTTATCCCAAAGTGCACCTTCTGCCACAATAAAAAATTCAATAAATATAAACCTCTCGGCTCTTTCCAAATCAACAAAAATATCCTCGAAGGCATCCTCACCAAAATCATAGTATTTTGCCTGATTATTCTTATACAGCGGCGAACCTTCTGCCTGCATATACCTTGACATGCGGGAAGTAACCGGATGACGTGAGATAAATTCTTCTGATACCCCCGGTTTCTGTGATAAATTTTCATCAACCTTTTTTATCTGTGTGGCAATACGGTAATTCAGCTTATTTTTCTTTCCCACCTTTCCCCACAAAGCAAACATAATATATCCCGATATCGGCAACACCACAATAATACACAGCCATGCAAATTTGTATGACATACTATGGCTGTCATTCGTCAGCGCAAGAACTGCGAAGACACCGAAAATTTCCATTGCAATATAAAACCATGTGGAATACTGGCGCAGTAAAAACGGCAGTATAATAATCACCGCAAATTGAAAAATTACCAGCAGCGCTACAATAAATGCCCGTATAAATCCACTTAAACTATTTTGAACACGCCCTTTTAATCCCTTTAAATGATTCAGGCTCTTCCTTTTTTCATGGGTATACACTTTTTTCCTCCAATCCAAAGCTTCCTTCTGCCACTTATTGGCACTAAAAAGTATTGTACCATATTTTTAGGATTTGCAACATACTTTTTTTGAGGTATACTATTCTTGTACGACAAATCAGTTGGCACTGCTATTTACAATCGCACAGCAAGGGGGATAAATCAAATGAAGCGCATCGAAACAAAACTAGATATTGATACATCACTCCAGAAAAATATTCTCGCCTGCCTTCCCTGTCCGGCAGATAAAGCCTGTTTTTTTGATATTGAGACGACAGGACTGTCCCCTCAGATTTCCTCTCTTTATCTGATTGGCGCCGCCTATGTAAAGGATGATTCCTTTTATCTTACCCAATGGTTTGCAGACGATTATATCAGCGAAAAAGAAATCCTCTCCTCCTTTGCCGAGTTTTCTTCTGCCTTCTGCACCTTCGTACACTATAACGGCGCCACCTTTGATGTTCCATACCTTGAGAAAAAATATATTTCCCACAAGCTTTTCTCCCCGTTTGGTGGCAGGGAAAGTCTTGATATATACAGACTGGTAAAAAAGAAAAAGAATTTATTTAAAACACCGGATATGAAACTTCAGACAATGGAAAAATTACTGTGTTTCCAGAGAAATGACCAATTTACGGGCAAAGACTGTATTGAGCTGTACACGGAGTTTATGCAGAAAAAATTCTTTCGGGATGAGAAAGCGGAGCTTTTAAAAAACAATCTGCTCCTCCACAACCATGATGACCTTGTCGGGACTCTTTTTTGCACGCAGTTATTGACATACTCTGTCTATACGCCCGTTTCACCTGTCTGGCGCAAAGAAAATGAAATCCTGCATATTCAGGACTCGGCAGCGCTTCCCTACCCTGTAAGCGGGCGATATGAAAAGGACGGCGTATTTTTTTCTTTCCATGAACATCAGATAGCCCTGCAGATTCCTCTCTATAAGGGCACTTTGTACCATTTTTTCAAAGATTACAAAAATTATTTCTATCTTCCGGAAGAAGATATGGCAGTACATAAAAGTGTCGGTACCTATGTGGACGCCGCACACCGCGAGAAGGCAACTGCATCCAACTGTTATGTAAAAAAAACGGGAACTTTTTTCCCTCTGCCCAAAAAATTTTCTGCGCCGGAGCTACCTCATTTTAAAAAAACAAGAAGGGATTCCGTTTCCTATCTGTATATCGAAGATGAGAAACCGATACCCCTTACCAAGAAAATCCTTGCCGACTATATCAACCGGCTGCTGTCATAGCTTGACGGTATCCAGCTGAATCCATGATAATCACTTAATCCTTTATGCTGTTAAGGCGGCGAGTATCCTATGGTTTTTTGCCTTTATATCATTCCCCGAAA
>DEUM01000032.1 GCA_002362575.1 Lachnoclostridium sp. UBA3262
CTCGGGCGGCGTATTTGCAAACAAAGGAAACAATATTTTTCGGGGAGTGATATAAAGGCAAAAAATGGTAGGATACTCGCCACCTTAACAGCATAAAGGATGAAACAATTATCATGGGTTCGACTTGATACAGTCAGGTTGCCTAATTTACACTATCTCTCCAAAATAATAGAACCCTTTGCTTTCCGTCAGCTTTACTGATACAATTTTACCAATCAGGCTTTTGTCTCCTTTACAGTGGACAACATCATTATTGGAAAGCCTCCCCGTCACCAGAGAGGAATCCTGTTCGTTCATTTCCTCAATCATCACATCCGCTATGCTGCCAACCTTCTCTGCCGTGATTTCAGAGGAAATCTGCTGCACCGTCTCCAACAGCCTGTGAAAACGTTCCTTCACAACCTCCGCCGGTACCTGATTTTCCATCGCTGCTGCCGGCGTCCCACTTCTTTTCGAATATATAAATGTGTATGCGCTGTTATACCGTACCCGACGGACAACATCCAGCGTTTCCTCAAAATCCGCTTCCGTCTCTCCCGGAAATCCTACAATAATATCCGTGGTCAGTGATATGTCGGGCATTTTTTTCCGTATTCTTGCAACCAAATCCAGATATTGTTCTTTTGTATAATGCCGGTTCATTTTCTCAAGTATCGCACTGCTCCCCGACTGCAACGGCAGATGCAGATGGGTACATACTTTATCACATTCACTCATAGCGTCAATTAGGTCCTGCGATAAATCTTTTGGATGTGAAGTCATAAAACGGATTCTTTTCAACCCCTGTATCGTATTCACCTCACGCAATAGCTCCGCAAAGGACATCATACTCTCCGGAACTTGCCCTTTTGTGACGACCTTCCCATAAGAATTTACGTTTTGCCCTAAAAGCATAACCTCTGTCACACCATCCGCCACAAGCCCGCGGATTTCTTCAAGAATATCCTGCGGTTCACGGCTTCTCTCCCTGCCGCGCACATATGGCACAATGCAGTAGCTGCAAAAATTATTGCATCCAAACATGATATTGATACCGGTTTTAAACGGATATTTTCTCTTTCCCGGCAAATCCTCCACAATTTCTTCCGCTTCCTTCCACACGTCTATTACGCGACGTCCAGACTGTATCTGTGAATAAAACAGCTCTGGCAGTTTATAGATATTGTGGGTACCAAAGACGAGGTCAACAAATGGATAGCTTTTTCTTATCCTCTCCACCTCGTCCTCCTCCTGCATCATGCAGCCACAGAGCGCTATTCTCATAGATGGATTTGCTTTCTTATGGTTTTTCAGATAGCCCAGCCGTCCATATATTTTCAGATTGGCATTTTCCCTCACAGTACATGTATTATACAAGACAAAATCTGCCACTGGTTCTTCCGTCTCACGATAACCAATATATTCAAGAATCGCCGTTATTTTCTCTGAATCCTTAGCATTCATCTGACAGCCTAACGTCTGAACCGACATTGTCAGGGGATGCCCTGCACGCATCTCCTCCTCCTTTGCCCATTCGCGGCATTTCTTCATAAAATAATACTGGCGTTCCGGATTTTCCTCCGGCGCCTCCTGATTTATATTTACCGCTTCTAAACGAGCAAAATCAAACATACCTTTTCCTCCAGTCCGGTGTATTCGATTTAGTTTAGCATATATTTTAAGAAAATGCTACTTAGAAACGGAATCTTTTTTCCCAAATGTCACTTTGCATGTTTTTTCTTCGTACTTGCTTCCCGAGCCCACCTTCACTGTTACCGTTCCCTTGTCTCCTGCACAACACCGGGATAACTGCTCCTGTAGCTGTGCCGAGGTTCTCACCTGTTTCCCATTGATACCAGTAATAATATACCCTTGGCGAAGACCTGCTTTCTCAGCCGGCGAGCCTGTAGTCACTTCGGATATATAAATACCTTCCGGAATTCCATAGGCATCGGTAAACTCCGACGTAACATCCTTTCCGGTAATGCCGAGATACGCCTGCTCTCCCTCTGCTATTGTTTCCTGATTCATTAAATCTTCTAAGATTGGTTCCGCTGCCGCCATCGGAATGGCAAACCCCATTCCTTCTATTTGCTCGGATGCAAATTTAGAAGAATTGATACCAATTACTTCTCCCTTACTGTTTACAAGGGCGCCACCACTATTTCCCGGATTGATTGCCGCATCGGTCTGAAGCAGTTTGACACTTGCACTGTCCTCCACATCAATTTCCCTGTCTTTTGCACTGATATATCCTACCGTCACACTCGTACCGTAGCCAAGTGCGTTTCCTATCGCAATCGCCTGCTCGCCAACCTTTGTCGCATTACTATCGCCGACTACCGCCACCTTAATATTCTTTAATGTGTCTGCCGGCAGTTTACTCATATCTACCATCACCACCGCCAAATCCGTAGCTGAGTCTGTTCCTTTTACCTCCGCATCTGCTGTACTATTATCATGGAAGGTGATTTTTACACTCTCTGCCCCTTCAACCACATGGTTGTTCGTGGCGATATACAGCTTGTTATTCTTTTCTGCCAGAATAATACCAGATGCACTCCCTGTGCTTTTCCCTGTCTGTGCGCCAAATGGTGTGTTACGAACCTGCTGCTCCGTCACATCAATTGCCACAATGGATGGCAGAACCTGCTCTGCTACTGCTGACACATCTCCAGCCCCACTGTCATTCGAACCGGTAACAGCATTTGCCGCCGAAAGCTGCACCGTATTTCCTGCCTCTTTGCCAGACTCCACCTGTGTCCCCCATATATTATTACTTGCAAATTCAACTCCCTGAAAGACAGTACCTGCTATCAGACCAAAGGCAACCGCACCCGTTATCAATTTTATTGTTTTTTTCATGATAAACACTTCCTTTTCATTTTTATATGCTTATCATATCTATCATATGTGTGCGGAATTTGTCCTGTTTTTGAAAGCTTTGTGACTACTATTTGATAAAAATGTGAACTCATTCCCAAGTTGCAATTTCTTCCGGCTTAATATGCAAATATGCACATATCACAAGAAACTCTGTTGCATTCATCGCCCTGGCCGGTTCTTTCCCCAGCACGTCAATACTCACTCCCGTTGCCTCAGAAAGCAGTTTCGGATCAATATTGTTTTCTGTCAGGTAACTTCCAATCTTCTTTGTCATCTTCATATATCGTCCTCTGTATTTCCATTTTTCTCTTTTAAAAAGTATTTTTTCTTTCTATTTCATTATATTCTTGTATAAAACGAACGTCAAATACTTTTTCTCTCTTTCCGAGACCTTTTTTCTTGACACTAAAGTTCTGATTCTTTATCATAAGAAAAAAGAGGGAAATGGAGGTATCTATGAAAAATCCAAATATTGCGCGTATTTTACGATACTACAGAAAATTATATAATTTATCCGTCAAGGATGTACGCAACTATTTATATTCCAAAGACATAGACGTCGCCATAAAAACAATATATGGCTGGGAAAGTGGTAATACACAGCCAAGCGCCGATACTCTGATGACATTGTGTGCCTTTTACCGGATAGAAAATATTCTGGAAACCTTCGGTTATTCAGAAAATACCGAGATTGACATTCCGATCATGCTTTCAGAAGAAGAAAAGGTAATCATTGAATCCTACCGCCGTATGCCCGCTATGCAGAATGCAGTTAAAAAGCTTTTAGAAATACGCTAATCTGCAAACTAGGTCATTGTGATTTTATTTATTTTGTGATATAATAGTATCACTTGTTTTGGAGGAGGGGACACTATGGGAACGACAAATTCTTCTATCTGTAATTGGCAGTTAATCGACGATGCAAAAAAAATTCTTAGCGATGGTAATCATACAAGCAATGCTGTTAATAATCTTTTACTGGATTTACGCAGTAGGTTTAATCTGAATGCCATTGTGGTCCGTCAGCGAATTTCAAGACCTTTCTCCCTCCGAATTATGTACGAACATGTGAAGAACTGCCCGACAAAACGAATCAACCAGACAATTACCTACTCTGAGGAAGACTGGAATAAATCGGTTTCAGAATATAAAAAAGGCTACTATATCTATTATTTTGATGAAAATAAGGCGCCAATTTCTGGCGTTATTGCAAAATACAAGCCGCAATGTATTCTGCAGCTCCCTTATTTTTCAAAAGGAGTTTTTCTTGGTACATTGGATTTCATTGATTTTGAGCAGCCACATGACTGGAGTGAGCAGGATATTATCATTCTGTCTTCTCTCCGGGATTTGATATTTGAAGACTTAACAAAACTGGATGAAGATAAAGAGTCCAAATCTTCTGAATATGATAAGGATTACATTACCGGTATGAACCGCTATGAGACATTCATCGAAAATCTGGACAGGGCGATTCCTTCCTGCACAATTGGCAATAATGCTATTTTAGTTGTCTATTCTGATATCCATCACTTTAAACTGATAAATGAAGGTTATGGCTATCGGAAGGGGGACGAGCTTCTCCGTGAATATGCAAGACAGCTTCAGTCCGGTCGTACTTATATTGATGCCTGCCGGGTACATTCTGATAATTTCATTGTTGCTTATCAGATTCAGGCTTCGGACATTGATACTACTTTACGTGAATTAGAAATCGAGCAGAAATGGCTTTCGCTAGAATTACAAAAGTGCTGTCCTGACAGCCACATCCGTATCTGCTCCGGTATTTACATTATTGATAATAGCGATATTGACGCTGCCACTACAGCAGCTTACGCCAATATGGCAAGAAAACAATCCAAGCAGGAAAAAGGACTGCGCAGTGTCCTTTTTTCCTCCGATATGATAAAGGATATGAAACGCCGTGCCTATCTGAACGATGAACTGCCAAAGGCCATACAAAACCATAATCTGGTAGTATATTATCAGCCTAAAATATCCTGTTCCTCAGAAAAACTTTTTGGCGCAGAGGCACTGATTCGCTGGCAAAAAGATGACGGCACATTTATCTATCCGGATGAATTTATCCCAGAGTTTGAAAGCAACGGTAATATTGTTTCTTTGGATTATTATGTATACGAGGAAGTGTTCCGTTACCAGCGTTACCGGTTAGACCATAATTTATCTGTTTTTCCGGTTTCCATGAATGTTTCAAGACTTCATTTGGAAAGCAATGATATTCTCCCATACATACGTTCACTGCTGGATAAATATCAGATTCCGCCAAAGTATATCGAATTTGAATTAACAGAGAATATTTATATGCAGAGCATTGAACCTGCGCGTAAATTCATCAGTACATGTAACGACTTAGGAATTTCTGTATCTATGGACGACTTTGGTTCGGGATATTCATCTCTCAATATGATTAGTTCTCTGCCTATTGACGTGCTGAAAATAGACAAAATCTTTATGAAAAACGAAACCCTGAGTGACAATGATAAAATAGTGCTGAACAGCGTCATTGACATGGCTAAACGCCTGAACATGACTGTTCTATGCGAGGGCGTAGAATCTAAATCACAATTAAACTTCCTCAAGGACGCCGGCTGTGATATTATTCAGGGTTATTATTATGGTAAGCCAATGTCTCAAACAGAATTTGATAAGTTTGTAACCAGCTACGTCTGAACAACTTTTCCAATTATATATTAAATCTGACTGATAAATTCTTCTACGCTCTGTGAGCGCATCGCAAGATGAAACCAGTCTTTTAGGCATTTTTCACTTTCCTGCTCTTGAATTTTCTCATTCAACGAATCCGGCAGAGTCCCTAAATTTCGCAATATTTCACCGACAGCTTCACGCCAGCTTGACACACTGCCTTCTTCTCTGCCTTCTTCTTTTCCCTCCTGCCTGATTTTATCAAACACTTCACACATATCGCTCACTCCATTCTTTTCATATTTTAAAAACCGAACTCTTTGCACAAGCTTTGGAAAATTAACGCTTTCATTTTCTTCCGTCGTGTTTATAAAATATTTCTGTAGATTTTCAATTACTCCCATGTGTTTTCCACGTGCTTTCAAATTAAAGAAAATCTCTGTGACACCATCAGAAAAAGTTTTCGTGTTATATATAACTGCTTTCCCTTTCCCTAAAAAATCCTTATTGGTTATAAATATCTGCAAAATATCCGGCAAGCAATCATAACGAACGCCCTTATCCAGCAATGCCGTATCTATGCAGCTTCGACAATATCGTACTCTTTTTAAATGTGTATCATTCTCTTTATTCTGCATCTCAATATGTATTATTCTACCATGGGTATCCTCCGCATACACATCAAGTACAACAGAATGTGTACCTAACTGGCGAATCGAATACTGTGTCCTTATCTCGATAATCTGAAACCTTTGCTTTGTAATAAGAAATAAGACTTCTTCTAATGCCGCAGTATCTTCAAAAACTTTTCCAACAAAAATATCACTTGTAAGATTTAACTTCTGAATAATCTTCTTCTTTTCTTCATATGTTGCAATCGTTCCCAATAACTCCCCCTTTCTATCATCCCCCCTGTATAGACTATATTATATGTTCAATCATGTGTAATGTCAAGAGTTGTTTCGCGCTTGTTTTTGTTGTCTAGCAACAATTCTTATAATTTCCCAGCACTCTTAAAAATGCTGCCTCCTCGCGGACTCCCCGCAGAGCATTCTGCACTGCCGCATCGTCAAGATTTCCCTCCACATCGACAAAGAAACGATATTCCCAGTTTCTCCCCGGAATCGGGCGGGATTCAATCTGTGTCAGGTTCAAATCATTATATAAAAAGTGTGATAGAATACGGTACAGGCTTCCACTTGTATGTGGCAGTTCAATACACAGCGCCAGCTTATCGCTCTCCTTTGTATACACCTTATCCGCACCAATAACAATAAACCGGGTTGAGTTATTTTTTTCCTGCTGAATCCCATCGGCAATAATCTCTAAACCATATTCCTTTGCCGCGCGGCGGCTGGCAATTGCTGCCTGTGTCCGGTCGCCTTCCTCTGCCACCTTCTTTGCCGCAGCAGCCGTACTCCCGTATTCAATTCCCTCATAGCCCGGATGCTGTCCCATGAACTCCCTGCACTGTAAAAGCCCCTGCGGGTGGGAATACACCGTGCGGATTTCATCTGGTTTCGTTCCCGGTAATGCCAGCAGACACTGGTCAATTTTCATCACATATTGTCCCACAATTGAATTTTCATAATTTAAGAGCAAATCGTAATTTGCAGTGATACCCCCTGTAGAGGAATTCTCTATTGGCAGGACGCCAAAATCAGCCTCTCCCCGCTCTACCGCTTCCATTACTCCCTGAAAGCTCTGACAACTGACTCCCTCTACTTCCCCTTCAAAGAAATCCTCCATTGCCTGCTGCGTATGAGTTCCCGGAACGCCAAAATAATACACCCGAAGGTCCTTATCCGGCTGCAGTTTCGCGATGCGCTGAAAATCTGTAACATCGTCCGTGTGGGGAAGAACACTGTACTGGTATTTTCGGCTGATAGACATAATCTGGCTGAACAGCTCCTTTACCGCATGTTCATTAAATGCGCCATGTGACATCGCACTGAGTTTTTCCAATTTCTGGTTTTCCCGCTCCTTATCAAAGACTGCCTTACCTGTTTCCTGCTTATACTTTGCTACCTCATTGGCAACCTCCATCCGCTTTTCAAACAAATCCAAAATCTTCTTATCAATTTCATCAATTTCCTGTCTGGATATAGATAAGTCTATCACTTTTCGCTCTCCCTCACTTTCCTTTCCAATTCAGCAACTGTCTCTCCTAACACCGGGTGCTTTACCCATGGTGCAATCTGTTTTAATGGCTCCAGCACAAATCTTCGCAGTGTCATCTCCCTGTGTGGTATTGTCAGTGTTTCTGTCTGAATTACCTCATCCCCATACAACAAAATATCCAAATCAATCGTACGTGGGCCCCAGTGAACCTTGCGCTCCCGTTTTCCTTCTTTCTCTATCTCATGAATCCGCTCTAATAATTCATATGGTGAATACAAAGTTTTCAAGCTGACTGCCCCATTTAAAAAGTTCTCCTGTTCCGTAAATCCATATGGCTCCGTTTCAATAAGGTCAGATACCGCCACATCACAGATTTTATTATCCTGCCTCAGACTCTCAACAGCCTCTCTAATATGAGTCTCCTTGTCCCCCATATTGGAGCCAACCGACAAGTATACCTGCGTCCATCCTCTCTCTATGCGGACACTGACTGTGTCTAGCGGAAGAAGAATTGGCGCCCACGGCTTTTTCAATTCCACACAGACTTTTTTTACAAGCGAATACTCTAACAAAATATCTTCTGCCAGATGCTCTGCCACTGCTTCGATTAAACGGTAATTTTTCTCCTTCATCCGACACTCTACAAAATGTGACACCTCGGCGTAATCAATGGAAAAAGACAGGTCGTCACTCTCCCCTGCCTTCCTTATATCGGTATATAATATCAGGGATACTAAAAATTTCTGTCCCAGCACATTTTCTTCCTTTAACACACCGTGATGACAGTATACTTCCAAATCCTGTATTCGTATCTCGTCCATTTCAACCTCCGTTCCGAAACTCTGGAATCTTATTTCTCCGGTCATTTAATCGGGTAGTGCAAAATTGCATCCGTCATTTTGAGTGCACGGACATTCTTTTCCACATCATGAACCCGAACAAACTCACAGCCCTTTAACGCGCCAAGTACGCTCGTCGCTATTGTCCCTTCCTCCCTCTCTGTCACAGGCAAATCCAAGGTAAGCCCTATCATACTCTTTCTGGAGGCTCCGAGCAGAACCGGATAACCAAGTGCCACGACATCTTCCAGACGGTTCATAAGCTGCAGATTGTGCTCATAGGTTTTCCCAAATCCTATCCCCGGATCCAGTATTATTTTTTCCTTCTTCACACCGTGCTTTTCGGCAATTGACAGCGATATCTGTAAATCCTCAATCACTTCCCTGATATAATCGCTATATTCTGCACTTTTCCGATTATGCATTAAGCACACTGGCACATCATATTCCACCGCCAGCTCCGCCATATGCTCGTCATATCGAAAGCCCCATATATCATTTAACATATCTGCCCCGGCATCCAATGCCGCCCCAGCTACTGCGCTCTTATAGGTATCAATCGAAACCGGCACATCAAAATTTTCTTTCAGCTTCCGTATGATTGGCACGACACGTTGGATTTCCTCCTCATCACCAATCTGTGTATGCCCCGGTCTTGTAGACTCGCCTCCTACATCAATGATGTCTGCGCCCTCTGCTATCATCCTTTCCGCCTGCTTCACTGCATGGTCCGGCTCGCTGTATTTGCCGCCATCGGAAAAAGAATCGGGCGTTACATTTAAAATTCCCATCACATACGTTTTCTCCCCAGAGGGAAAATCCCGGCTGCCTATCCTCATATCTTAAATCCTTTCCCTTCCGTCATGAACGAACCATATTCATAAACATCTGCTGCAAACCAGTATCTTTCTCGTACACGCCCCGTGTGGCATAAGTCACAGTCTGCGTTCCCGGTTTCTTTATCCCGCGCATAGTCATACACATATGCTCGGCTTCTATCATTACCATAACACCTTTTGGCTTTAGCTCCTTCATTACCGCCGACGCTATCTGGCTTGTCATCTGCTCCTGTATCTGCGCCCTTCTGGCATAGACCTCCACCGTGCGGGCAAGCTTACTCAGTCCCACCACCCGGTCATTCGGAATATATCCGATATGGACTCTGCCATAAAAAGGCAACAGGTGATGCTCACATACAGAATAGAACCGGATATCTTTCTCAATTACCATATCTCCGGTATCTGCCTGAAAGGTTCTGCTCAGATGTTCAGAAGCCTCTTTCTCGTATCCGCAAAATAGCTCCTCACACATATCGGCAATGCGCCCCGGTGTGTCCTTTAACCCTTCGCGGGTTATATCCTCGCCAATCCCCTCTAAAAATAACGTCACTGCCTGCTCTATTTTCTTATGATTCATAATTTTCCTCCAACGTTTCGTCACACCTTCCAATTTAACTCTTTAAATAGGGAAAGTGAGCCAAATATCAAAACTGCTTCTCCTTCCCGATAATGTGACAGCACTTTCTTTAACGCCTCATTTACCGTTTTGGCTGTCGCCACCTCAGGACACAGATTCTTTTTCCACTCCTCCGCCAGCAGCCCGGCATCCAGCCCCCGGTTGCCGGGCGCCGTAACCGTAACTACGTCACGAAAGATTGGCGCCACTATTTTTACCATGGTCTCATAGTCCTTATCTTTGAATACGCCCATAATACCATGCAGGGTACGTCCGGACAAAAGCTCCTTCACGGAGGCAAGCAATGCCTCTGCACCTGCCGGATTGTGTGCCCCGTCAATGATGACAAGCGGCTCCGGACAGACAACCTCAAACCGTCCGCGCCACTGCGCCATACGGATTCCCAGCATAATCTGCTCCTCATCCAATGCAAACGGCTTCGGCAGCCGACGGCATGTCTCTATCGCAAGACAGGCATTTGATACCTGATATCTTCCCGGCATACTGGTCCGGTAATTTTCTCCTTTGTAGGAAAATACAGAGCCTTCCAGATTGGCAGAAATATATGTTATATCCTCGTTGCGGACAACTATCATCAAAGCATTTTCCTCATCTGCCCGTTTCTGTATGACCGCAGTGGCACGACAGTCATTCTGGAGAGTGATTACCAGCCCCTCTGGTTTGATAATCCCTGCCTTTTCCTCCGCTATCTTTTCTAATGTTTCGCCGAGCACAGCCGTATGGTCAAGGCTAATCGGCGTAATGACAGAAGCAATTACATGTTCCACCACATTCGTCGCATCCTCACGGCCTCCAAGCCCCACTTCCAGCAGAACTATCCGGCACTGCCACCGGACAAATGCGAGAAAGGACACTGCCGTTTCTATTTCAAATACTGTCGGATGTTCCCAGCCGTCATGCGCCATCTCCTCCGCCGCCGCTGAAACCTCTGTCACAAGCTCGGCGAGAAGTTCCCTGTCAATGTAGTGCACGCCTCTCATATCCTCGTACTGGATACATTCCTCATACCGGAACACAGCCGGCGAAACATATCTCCCTGTCAGATAACCGCCCACCGCCAGAATACTGCTGATATAAGCGGCTGTCGAACCCTTTCCATTCGTGCCCGCCACATGGATAAAAGAAAGCTCTTTCTCTGGGTTTTTCAGACGACGGCACAACTCCTTCATCCGTTTCAACCCAAGTGAAATTCCGAAGCTTTGAATGTTTTTCAAATACTTTCCTGCTTCTTCATAATTCATGAATCATCGTATCTCCTAATAAAATGAAAAAGGTCCGACTGTAAAAAGAACTGAAATTTCCCATACGAAAAAATTGCAATTCTCTGCGGACCTTTAAATAATCAAGCCTACTTAATTACTCTTACACGGATAACGCCATCCATTGCTTCCAGCTCTTTTACTACTTCTTCCTTTATGTCTGAACAGATATCAAAAATCGAATAAGCAAAATCACCACGGCTCCTATTTACCATGTTTTCAATATTGACGCCATCCTTCGAGAACAGCGTTGTAAACTGGCTCAGCATCTTAGGCACATTCTTATGTGCAATGGCAAGACGCCCCTCGGTAGGGCAGACACCGGCATCGCAGTTCGGGTAATTCACGGAATTCTTAATATTACCATTTTCAATGAAGTCGCGGATTTCGCTGACCGCCATTTTCGCACAGTTATCCTCCGATTCCTGCGTAGACGCACCTAGATGAGGAGTTACTGTTGTATTTGGAAGATTCACCGTTGTCGGATTTGGGAAATCTACCACATATCTGCCGACCTTGCCGGAAGCCAGTGCTTCTTTTAAGTCTTCCTCATTTACAAGGGTATCGCGGGAGAAGTTCAAAAGAACAACACCGTCTTTCATCTTATCAAACGCCTCTTTGTTGAACATTCCTTTTGTGGAGTCCAAAAGCGGCACATGAACCGTAAGATAATCACACATTTCGTACAATTCTTCGTTTGTTTTCAGCAATGTTACATCCCGGGACATATTGAGTGCGTGTTCCACCGACAAGTACGGGTCACAGCCATAGACATCCATGCCAAGACGGTTCGCCGCGTTGGCAACAATAACGCCAATTGCTCCCAGTCCGATAATTCCGAGTTTCTTTCCCTTAATCTCGGTTCCGGCAAATGCTTTCTTTGCCTTCTCTGCCTCCTTCGCAACATCCGCATTATCTTTATTTTCCTTACACCAGTTGATACCCCCCGTGATATCACGGGCAGCAAGAAGCATAGAAGCAACGACAAGCTCCTTAACACCGTTTGCGTTTGCACCCGGTGTGTTAAAAACAACAATACCTTTTTCTGCACATTTCTCCAGCGGAATATTGTTGACTCCTGCACCAGCCCTTGCTACTGCCAGAAGATTATCCGGCAGCTCCATATCATGCATGCCTGCACTTCTGACAAGAATTGCCTCGGCATCTTCCGTATTTTCTACAATCTCATATCTATCATCCAGCATATCCAGACCGCATGCTGCAATCGGGTTTAGGCATTTTACTTTTACACTCATTGATTCTCCTCCTCAAACTTCTTCATAAACTCAACTAATTTCACAACGCCTTCTTTTGGCATTGCATTGTAAATGCTGGCGCGCATACCGCCTACGGTACGGTGTCCTTTCAGGTTCTCAAAACCAGCTTCCTTCGCCTCTGCCACAAACTTGGCATCCAAATCTGCATTTCCCGTTACAAACGGCACGTTCATCAGAGAGCGGTCCTCCTTGCGGACAGTACCCTTAAACAGTTTGGAAGAATCCAAAAAATCATATAAAATCTGTGCCTTTTCAATATTTTTCTTCTGCATTTCCTTCAGGCCGCCCATTTTCTTAATCCACTTGAATACTTTGCCGCAAATGTAAATGCCATATGCCGGCGGTGTATTATAAAGCGACTGTGCATCTGCATGAATTTTATACTGAAGCATCGTAGGAACCTTCTCGTCTACCTCGTCCGGAATTAAATCCTCACGGATAATGACAATTACTACGCCAGCCGGTCCGATGTTCTTCTGAACACCACCATAAATAACGCCATATTTTGACACGTCTACCGGCTCGGAAAGGAAGCAGGAAGATACATCTGCCACCAGTGTCTTTCCCTTTGTATTTGGCAGTGTCTTATACTTTGTTCCATAAATCGTATTATTCTCGCAGATGTAAACATAATCAGCATCCTCGTCAATCGGCAAATCAGAACAATCCGGAATATAGGAAAATGTTTCATCCTCGGAAGAAGCAATCTTTACTGCCTTCCCATATTTACATGCCTCGCTGTAAGCTTTTTTCGCCCACTGTCCCGTAACGATATAGTCTGCTACCCCATTTTTCATCAGATTCATCGGAATCATAGCAAACTGCTGTGAAGCACCGCCCTGCAGAAACAGTACCTTATAATTATCCGGAATCTCCATCAAATCCCGTAAATCCTGCTCTGCTTCCTTGATAATTGTGTCATATGCCTTCGAACGGTGGCTCATCTCCATTACGGACATGCCTGTTCCCCTGTAATCCAGCATCTCATCTGCTGCCTCTTTCAATACCTCCTCCGGCAATACTGCCGGTCCTGCTGAAAAGTTGTACACTCTAGCCACTTTAAAAATCCTCCTTTTAATTTTTGATTCGGTTCTCCTGATCTTTCTCATCAAACACTTCTTCAATTGCCTTTCCCGGCGCAACCATCGGCCATACCTTGTCATCATGGTCAATCACTACCTCAATAACAACCGGCTCCTCTGCTGCAATCGCCGTCTGAATGGCATTGTCTACCTCATCCTTCTTCGTGACACGGATGGCTTTTGCCCCCATTGCCTCGGAAACTTTACAATAATCTACTTTGTCTTCCAGAATCGTGCTGGAATACCGTTTGCCATAAAACAAAGTCTGCCACTGGCGAACCATACCGAGAGCATGATTATTGAAAATAACTTGGATAATCGGAATATTGTAACGGGTTGCCGTCGCAATCTCATTCATATTCATCCGGAAACAGCCGTCCCCGGCAATGTTAATTACCGTTTTGTCAGGCATACCTATCTTGGCTCCGATACAGGCACCTAAACCGTACCCCATCGTTCCCATGCCTCCGGAAGTAATAAAATGTCTCGGCGCACGATATTTATAATACTGTGCCGCCCACATCTGGTGCTGCCCTACGTCCGTAGTAATAATAGCCTCATTATTTGTCAGCTCGCTGATGCGCTCAATTACATACGGTCCTGTCAGCACATCCTCGTGATAAGTCATTGGCAGAGCTTCCTTCCTCGCCATAACCTTATCTACCCAAGCCTTGTGATAATGCTGTTCCAGCTTCCGATTCAGAATTTCCAAAACCGATTTCAAATCTCCGATAATGGAATAATCAACCTGAATATTTTTATTGATTTCCGCCGGATCAATATCGATGTGGACAATCTTTGCATTATAGGCAAATTTCTTTGCATTTCCAGTTACCCGCTCAGAGAAGCGGGCGCCCAGTACAAGCAAGAGGTCACACTCGGTAACGCTCAGATTCGCCGTTTTCGTTCCATGCATGCCAAGCATACCCGTATAGTAAGGATCGGTTCCGTCAAAGGCGCCTTTCCCCATCAGCGTATCAGTAACCGGAGCATCCACTTTTTTTACAAACTCCTTCAGTTCTGCCTCTGCACCCGAAATTCCGGCGCCGCCGCCTACAAAAATCATCGGTCTTGAGGATTCCTTGATTACCTTTACAACTGCCTCAATATCATTCTGGTCAATCGTATCTACCTGTCTCTGGATAAGTTCCGGCGTCTTCGGCGTATACTCCGTCACCGCCGCCGTTACATCCTTTGTCACATCGACAAGAACCGGTCCCGGTCGTCCTGTCTGGGCAATCTTAAATGCCCGGCGCATAACCCCCGCCAAATCCTCAATATCCTTTACAATAAAACTATGCTTTGTAACCGGCATTGTCACTCCGGCAATATCTACCTCCTGAAAAGAATCCTTGCCAAGCAAAGGCAGATTTACATTACAGGTAATCGCTACCATCGGTACCGAATCCATGTAAGCTGTCGCAATACCAGTAACCAGATTCGTCGCTCCCGGCCCGCTTGTCGCCATACATACGCCTACTTTTCCTGTTGCTCTGGCATATCCGTCTGCCGCATGGGAAGCTCCCTGCTCATGGGAGGTCAGCACATGGCGGATACGGTCCTGATAACGGTATAATTCATCATATACATTTAAAATAGAACCACCCGGATAGCCAAATATAGTATCTATACCCTGTTCTAACAGACACTCAATGATAATCTGTGAACCATTCAATTGCATACTATGCACCTCTTTCTCATTTATTTCAAAATAGCTCCTGTGCTGCCAGACGTAACCATATCGGCATAGCGTCTCAGATACCCGGTCGTAACCTTAGGCTCTCTCGGTTGCCATTTTTTACGTCTCTCCTCCAGCACTTCCTCTGAAACATCCACATTCAATGTGTTTTCCGGAATATTGATTTGAATGATGTCGCCTTCCTCAATCAAGGCAATCGGCCCGCCGACTGCTGCCTCCGGCGATACATGCCCAATCGAAGCACCACGGGAAGCCCCGGAAAAACGTCCGTCCGTAATTAGGGCAACGGAGGAACCTAATCCCATTCCGGCAATGGCTGACGTAGGATTGAGCATTTCTCTCATTCCCGGTCCGCCCTTTGGCCCCTCGTAGCGGATAACGACGACGTCTCCCGCTACAATCTTACCGCCCTTGATTGCCTCAATCGCATCTTCCTCACAGTCAAAGACTCGAGCCGGTCCTTCGTGTACCATCATCTCAGGCACGACGGCAGAACGCTTGACGACTCCGGAATCCGGTGCAATGTTTCCTTTTAGGACGGCAATTCCGCCCGTCTCACTGTATGGATTGTCAATCGGACGAATCACCTCAGGATTCCGATTCACTGCATTTTCTATATTCTCACCGACCGTCTTACCTGTCGCAGTAATTAAGTTGGTATATAACAAACCTTTTTTATTCAATTCATTCATGACGGCGTAAACCCCGCCTGCCTCATTGAGCTGCTCCATATAGGTGTGCCCCGCCGGTGCCAGATGACACAGATTCGGCGTCTTTGCACTAATCTCATTGGCAATGTCTAAATTCAGTTCCACGCCTGCTTCATGCGCAATCGCTGGCAGATGGAGCATCGTATTTGTGGAACATCCAAGCGCCATATCCACCGTCATAGCATTTAAAAACGCTTTTTCTGACATAATGTCTCTCGGACAAATATTTCTCCGGTACATTTCCATGACCTGCATCCCGGCATGCTTTGCCAGCTTAATGCGGTCTGAATATACAGCCGGAATCGTACCATTTCCCTGCAGTCCCATACCGATTGCTTCAGTCAGACAGTTCATGGAGTTTGCAGTATACATACCGGAACAGGAACCACATGTTGGACAGGCATGGCTGACATAATCGTCCACCTGCTCCTCTGTCATATTTCCTGCCGCATGGGCACCGACTGCCTCAAACATACTGGACAGGGATGTCCTCTTGCCCTGCACATGCCCGGCAAGCATTGGCCCTCCGCTGACAAATACGGTAGGTACGTTGACTCGTGCTGCCGCCATCAAAAGCCCCGGCACGTTTTTATCACAGTTTGGCACCATGACCAGTGCATCAAATGCATGCGCTAATGCCATACATTCTGTTGAATCTGCAATCAAATCGCGGGTTACGAGAGAATATTTCATCCCTACATGCCCCATGGCAATCCCGTCACATACAGCAATCGCTGGAAATACAATCGGCGTACCACCAGCCATAGCGACACCCGTTTTCACTGCTTCCACTATTTTATCTAAGTTCATATGCCCCGGCACAATTTCATTGTAAGAGCTGACAATGCCGACTAGCGGTCTTTCCAGTTCCTCTTTCGTCATACCCAATGCGTTAAACAGAGAACGCTGTGGGGCTGTCTGCATACCTTTTTTTACGGAATCACTTTTCATTTCGCATACCTCCATCTTTTCACTTTCACATTTTAGTCTCAAATTTATACTTAATTCGTTTCATTCCTATTTAATAATTTCGGAAGCAATGGCGTCACCCATCTCCTTTGTGCCAAGTAACGTCTTGCCCTCATCCATTATATCAATTGTCCGATATCCTTTTTTAAGAACTTCCTTCACGGCATTTTCGACGGCATCCGCTTCTTTTTGTAAATCGAAGGAATAGCGGAGCATCATAGCCGCAGATAATATGGTTGCAATCGGATTTGCCTTGTTCTGACCAGCAATGTCCGGTGCTGAACCATGGCTCGGTTCATACAGCCCCAGTGTTCCCTCTCCGAGGCTTGCCGAGGACAACATTCCCAGCGAACCCGTCACCATACTTGCCTCATCCGACAAAATATCACCAAACATATTTTCCGTCAGAATCACATCAAACTGTTTTGGCTCCCTGACTAACTGCATAGCACAGTTATCGACAAGCATATCGGTCAATTCCACTTCCGGATAGTCTGCGCTGACCTCCTTCACGACCTTTCGCCACAATCTGGAAGAATCTAACACATTCGCCTTATCCACACTACAGACTCGTTTATTTCGTTTCATCGCAATATCAAACGCCCATTTGGCGATTCTGCGAATTTCATTTTCATTATAAGTGAGCGTATCCACTGCCGTCATGACACCGTCCACTTCTTTCGTGTAACGTTCTCCAAAGTAGAGACCTCCCGTCAATTCGCGGGTGACGACAAAATCAAATCCACCCTCTGTCAATTCCTCTTTCAGCGGACAGGCGCCGCTCAACTCATCAAACAAAATGGCTGGACGGAGATTACAGAACAATTCCAGTCCTTTCCTTATCTTTAAGAGTCCTGCTTCCGGTCTCTTGTCCGGCGGAAGCTCATACCAGCTGTCCTGACCCACCTTGCCTCCGACGGCGCCAAGTAAAACCGAATCGCTCTTTTTCGCCCGCTCCAGTGTTTCCTCTGTCAGGGGTTCTCCATATTTATCAATCGAACATCCACCCATCATAAGTTCCTCATATTGGAATGTATGACCATAGATTTCTCCTACTTTATCTAATACTTTTTTTGCCTCTGTCACGATTTCCGGACCAATACCATCACCCGGAATTACTGCTATATTAAATCTCATACTTACCTCCATTTGAAACATTCTGCTATATGATGTACTTTCATTCTTCCTAGTATAAAGCAAAGAGGCGTAATATGTCAAGTAGTGACGTAGAAACAGTAGGGCGATTGCTTAATCATTTATGTTTTCAAGGCGGCGGGTATCTTACGGTTTCCTGTTCTTATATCACTCCCCGAAAAATTATGTTTCCTTTGTTTACAAATATGCCGCCCGAGCATTGTCTGAGATGTCTGCTGTCACTTTCCTGCCTTTTGGCAGTGCGTTTTCACTAAAGCCGCCACGCAACGGTACTAATGCACCACCAGAGTCAAACGCATTACACTGCGGGCAGATGCGAAGCATCCATTCATGAAAGAAGGATGTCAAAAACAAATTAATTTGTTTTTTCGTCCGTCTTTCATGAATGTGCACCTTTGGTGCTGCCCGCAATAATTAGTAACCGAGGTGGTGCATAAGGACCGGCGGACGGCAATACTGCAAAAGACAGGAAATGGACAGCAGACAGCGAGTTTTGCGAAGGACGGCGAAGTGTTTTTGTAAACAAAGGAAACAATTTATTTTTCGTCGGGAGTGATATTCCGGGCAAGAAACCGTAGAATACCCGCCGCTTTAGCGTAAATGATTAAGCAATCGCCCTATAAAAATCTATTATTACTAAAATTTTAAAGTAGAAAAGATTTCGATTCTATGATAAACTGGAAATGGAAAAAACACCTAAAGATACGCTTTAGAATGGAGGATACTATGATTTTAACAAACACAGAAACAATGGAAGGTTACAAAATTCAAACACTTGGACTGGTTCAGGGCAGCACGATTCAGTCTAAAAACATGTTTAAGGACATGGGTTCCGGCTTCAAAAGTATGGTCGGCGGCGAATTAAAAGCCTACACAAAAATGATGGAGCAGGCGCGCGAGGTCGCTACCGGGCGCATGATTGAGAAAGCGGAAGCGATGGGCGCTGACGCCATTATCTGCGTACGCTTCAATTCTGCATCCGTTATGCAGGGGGCTGCTGAAATTATGGCATACGGAACTGCTGTCAAATTAACAAAAACGAATGAGTAACTATTAAAAAATAGAAAGGGGGCGTTTTTTGCCCCCTTTTTTGCTTAACCTGATGGTATCGTCAGGCTAAAAATCTACATTATCTGGATTTCCATGCATTTCATCACGGTTCAGACTGTCTATCTTTTCTATTTCTTCCGCTGACAGCTCAAAATCAAAGACATCTGCATTTTGCTGGATTCTCTCATCCTTGACCGATTTCGGTATTGTCACAATATCATTCTGGATATCGTAGCGCAGAATAATCTGTGCAGCTGTTTTTCCATATTTATCCGCCAGTTCTTTCAAAACAGGCTCATCAAACGCTGCCCCGCGCCCGAGCGGGCTCCAAGCCTCTGAAACAATGCCATGTTCTTTACAATACCTGCGCAGCTCTCTCCTTGTCAGATACGGATTGCACTCAAACTGATTCACTGCCGGCGCAATATTTCCTTTTACGCTGAGTTCTTCCAGATGATGCTCTAGAAAATTACTGACTCCGATTGCACGCACAAGCTTCTCCTCGTATAACTGTTCAAGCACCTTCCATGTTTCATGAATCTTCCCCGGAACCGGCCAGTGAATCAGGTAAAGGTCTACATATTCCATCCCCAGCGCTTTCAGGCTGTCCTCAAAGGCCTCTCTCTGCCTTCCCTCTCTCTGGTCGTCATTCCAGATTTTGGTTGTGACAAATATTCCACTGCGCGAAACTCCGCTGGTGCGTACAGCCTCCCCCACCTCTTTTTCATTTTTGTAAAAGGAAGCGGTATCTATCAGCCTGTATCCATGCCTTAGTGCACTCTGAACAGCCGGAACAGTTTCCTCCTCCGACTTGTACACGCCAAGTCCAAATATTGGCATTTCCACCCCATTATTCAATGTTATCGTAGACTGTAATGATTTCATAATAAACCTCCATTTCTGCTGTTCAATAATTGCATATTAAAACGTTATACCGAGTATGTCAATCAATATTCCCCATGAGACGCTCGCCAGATATACAAAGGCAATAATCCCAACATTTTGTTTTTTATGCTTTTTATTCATCCGGCACAGTATCAGAATTCCCACTCCGGCGCTCGCAAGCAATCCCGACATCATAGGACCTGCTCCTATCAGCCCCTCCAGATACATCTGGCTTATGACAACGGAGGCCGCACAGTTTGGTATCAGTCCAACCAGACCGGCAAGCAGCTCTCCAATTACCGGCATATTTAATAGAAAACCGGACAGATTTTCTTCCCCAATACCCATAATCACACCATTCAGGACAAGCGTAATAAGGAAAATAAACAACGTAATCTGCAATGTATGCCGCACCGCTGATATAAAAATACCTTCTTCGCAGTGACAATGCTCACTCTCGCACATAGAATGAATATTTTTGTAGCGTATTTCTTTCCTTATTAAATTGCGATACAAAAAATCCAGCACAAAACCACTGATAATACCAAACAGCATTTTAAGAAAAAGGATTTTAAGAATCGTCCTTGCCGGTACATCCCACGATACAAAAATAGGAAGCATCTCATCCGATGTTGAAAGATATACTGCCGCCAACGTACCTGCCGTAATAACTCCGCCCGCATACAGATTTGAGGCTGCCGCTGAAAATCCACACTGCGGAAAAACCCCTAGAACACCGCCAAGGAACGGCCCGGTCTTGCCCGCGCGCCGGATAGCCGCCTGCGTCCGGCTTCCTGTCCTATGCTCCAGCCATTCCATTACTAAATATGTAATAAATAGAAATGGCAGAAGCTTCACACTATCCAATATTGCGTCAAATAGTAAATCCCAAAGTAAATCAAACATCTATTTCCTCCAATGTCATTGAACTGTAAATAATGTCTTTTTATTATATCGGTTGGATTCCCAAAATGCAAGGGGAGAGAAAAAACTCCCCGAACCGGATTGTTTTCTCTCCCCCCTTGTGGGGACTAATTTATCACAACTACAGTCAACCTTCAATCGAAATGAACTTCTTCTGCTCCACCTCCGGCTGCTTTTCCTTTTTCGGAACAAGCAGTGTCAGTACGCCATCCTTAAATTTAGCTTTAATATCTTCTTCTGTTATCTGGCTGCCGACATAAAAGCTTCTTCTGCATGTTCCCTGATAACGCTCCCGGCGGATGAATTTGTTTTCATCGTCCTTCTCCTCATTTTCCTGCCTGTGCTCTGCCGAGATTGTCAGATAGCCATCCTTTAAGGAAGCATTGACGTCCTCCTTAGCAAAGCCCGGCAAATCCATCTCAATCTGGTATTCGCCATCGGACTCCCTGACGTCTGTACTCATCATATTCATTTTCGGCATCTGACCACTCTCCATAAACGGACTTCTGAAAAAATCATCAAACATATCATCAACAAAATTTGGTCTAAAAATACTTGGTCTTAACATAATCATTCCTTCTTTCTATTTTCGCAGTGCTTATTGCTCTGCGGTTGGGGCACTTTAGCAAAAAGCCTTTGCTTTGTGCCTTTTGTTTTATTTGTTATATATGTTATAGCATAATTTGTTAGCACTGTCAAGAGGTGAGTGCTAATTTTTTTAAAATATTTTTCTTTTTTTATTTTTTCCATTTTATTCTTTATTATTCGTTTACGTTCCACTGATTAATATGCTAAAATATTTACATAAAGTTTTCAGAACTGGAAGAATAGGAGGGATAACATGAATTCAGCACACATTTTCATGGGTAATACATACCGGCTTCACACCGTCTTTGACAAAGCCGAACGGGGCGAACCAGTCTCTATCGTTTTTCTTGGCGCCTCCATTACACTTGGCTATCAAATTGATAAGAAATATCTGTTTCCCACGATTGTTCAAAATTATCTGCGGGATCAATTTCATAATTCCAACATTCACAGCCATAATCTAAGTGTAGCAGGCATGCCGTCCATGCATGGGCTGCAGCTCGCTTATTTTGATGTGGAATCCTATGCCCCGGACTTAATTGTCATTGATTACTCCGTCAATGATCAAAAAGACGCTACACACCGGGAAGCGTTTGAAGGACTTATAGTAAAATGCCTGTCGCTTCCAACGAAACCGGCCGTTCTTTCCTTTTTTGTAAAAAACCGCAGCGGATATACCTGCGCTGCCCAAATGACAGCGGTCTGTTCACATTATGACATTCCCTATGTAAATGTCGGAGAATGGCTGGAACAGGATATCCTGCAGGGTAGTATGAAATGGGAAGATTTTTCGTACGATGGCTGCCATCCGACTCCGGAGGGGCACGGTTACATTGGAAAGTGCCTGTTAGAGCTATTTAAGCATGCCACGCATACACCTGCTGATTCAGAATACAGATTGCCAGAACAGCCTTTCTTTCAAGATGAGCTGGCGCACCTTCAGTTTCATCCATCTTCATGGGAAAATACCCCTTCTACTCATTTGCCGTCTCTTTCACTAGAGGCAAACTGCCGTACACTATTTCTCATATACCTTGTCGGTACAACGCAGGATTATGGAAAAGCATGCCTGACTGTAGACGGCTCAGTCTGCAGCCATCTGGATTCCTACCGGATACACGAATGGGAACATCCGGCATACGAGGTCATTCATCTGTCAAAGGAAAAGAAACTACATCAAATTTCCCTTTCCATGCCAAAAGGTGAAAACGATAAACGCTTTCACCTTTTACGCTTGGGATATATATAGTAGCCAAAATTTAGAAAATACGCCTTGTGAAATTGTAGAGACCATGCTTCCAGACTACAAAATCGTGTCCGCCCTTTGTCTCATAATAAGTATGCACTGTTCCATTTTTTTCTAAAACCTTATGATATTGTTCTGGTGTATCATAAACAATTGTATCCTGAGTTCCATTACAAATCATCAAGAATGTCTTTCCATTGTATTGCGGCGCCAACTTAAATGTTTCTTCTGTAAAAAGTCCACTTTCTGTGACATTTGATGAGTATGGCAGTACGCCTACCGCCGGGCTAAACGCTCCTATGTATCCAAATGTATCTGCCATAGTAACACCAATATAGAGAGATTCTCTGCCGCCCATGGAAAGCCCTGCGATTGCTGTATTTTCACGCCCCTCTAAAATCGAATAATTCTTCTTGATAAACGGCATTAAGTCATCTCTCAAATCATTTATAAAGTTGTCAAATGCAGCAAAATGTTCAAGAGAAAGGTCTGATGAACCACTATCATTTTTTCTTGCCCGTACATTTGGCATTACAACAATCATTTCCTTCGCCATACCCTGCACAACAAGATTTCCAATTACATAAGCCGGATTTCCGCCCTTCCATTCATTCTCGTCCCCACCTATTCCATGAAGCAGATACAATACTGGATATTTTTTCTGTGTAGTATAGTTTGCTGGAAGAAGAATATTCACTTTCCTGTCTGCCCCTGTCGTAGTAGAAGAATAGGTGGCAGTTGTCATTTCACCATACTTCACATTATCTATCTTTCGGTCAAAGCCCTTCGGAACCTCATAGGTTTCCTCCGGCGTCTCCGGTTTCGGTATCTGGGTTTTGTCCTGCATAAAGTTCCATGAGGAAATATGATACCCCTTTCCCCTGAACACAAAGTAGGTATCATGTTTTCCGCTGACCTTCTCTGTGAGTTCACAGTAAATTTTCTTATACACATCTGTACCACCCGTATTAACAAGCTGGAGTTCTCCTATCTTTTTACCACCCTTTGCGGCACTCGGTCCATCCACATATACCTCAATCATACCAATTGCCGTATCAGAAGCTAAAGACATGGCAAGTGCTTCTGCACCATCAAGTCCGTAATTTAGCTGACGGATTCCCATCCAGTCTCCGGTATTAATAGAATCCACTACTGTCTTTCCAAGAGATTTTGATTTGACAGATTGCAGCCCTCCATTCCATGCCATTGTTGTTCCATCTATTTCTTCATATGCATCTATCATGCCTACACTTTCCTCCACTCCCTCATAAGTCGGCTCAGCCGTTATTGTCAGTTCTCCATTTGTCTCTTGAACATTAAGCTTATCCATATGCAAAGTCCGATACCCTCTGTTCGTGCGGAACATAGCTTTTTCTAATATCGTGGTGTGATAGATAATATAATGTTCGCCTTTAAATTCTATAATCTTATGATGATTATTTGCGTAATTTCCAAACACCTTTCCAGGATTTGCAAATAATGTTCCTTTCTGTGTAAATCCAGACATCGGATTATCACTGACCATATAAGAAATCGCTCCGCCAGTTCCAAATATTTTACTTCCTTCTTCACTCCAGTTCGTACAGTAGGAATATACATATTTGCCATTTATTTTATTAATTTCGCTATCCTCAAACAAATACTGTGGATTGATTTCCACCGGACTGCCATCAAGACTGACCATATCAGCGCCAAGCTTAACTACTCTCGCTGACTTTGGATCTTTATTTTTCTTTGCCGCTTCTTCTGCGGAATCCGAATCCTGAACACCGGTACCGCCCCCGAAATATAGATATGCACTTCCGTCATCATCTACCAGAACAGCCGGATCAAAAAGCCATGGCACCTCCTGTGCAGAGCAGGTCGGAGTATCACGGGAAATCAGCGGCTTGTCGCTTGGGGCTTTCCATGGGCCGAGCGGCGAGTCTCCCTCGATTACACCAATTCCATTTCCTCCATTGGCAAAATAAAGATAAAATTTTGTCTTTCCGTCCACTTCTTTTTTCGTTATAGAAGGAGCCCATGAATGTTGTGCCCACGGTGCAGCTTCCCCGACATCGATTGTTCCATGATCTGTCCAGTTAACCAAATCGGCCGATGAAATCACATGAATCTCATCCGTATCAAATACATTTTTAACAGGAAGCCCTTTGTCGCTAAATGAAATGATATCATGTGTACCATAAATATAAAGCCTGCCATCATACTCAACCGCCGTAGGATCTGCCATAAAGCTCTGGGTAAACAGCGGATTGTTCGTAATCTTACCATCCGATGTTTCGTTAAATGATTTTGTAAGATTTAATGTTGTTTCATTCACATTCTGCTCTTTTTCCGGCGCATACGGATTCGGTGGCTCCACAACCGTCTGTGTAGGCGTCGCTGTCGGCTTCTCCGAATTGGTTGGACCAGGTGAAGCTGATGGCTTTGTTGTCCCCGGTGTATTACTCTGCTTCGGTTTCCCACTCGGCTTCGTTGATATTTTCGGTGCCGCACTTTTATGTACCTTCTTTTTATCATTCTTCTTTACTGTCACATTTACTACTCCAATTTTTTTGTTTTCTTTTTTCCCTTTACTTTCCATATATCTTTTACCGTTATCTTTGTTTTTCCTTTCTTGATACCGGTAACTACACCCTTTTTTGATACTTTAGCAATCCGCTTATTCTTACTTACAAAGGAATATTTATGCTTTCCCTTTTTTCCTTTTAAGGAAATTTTCTTTTTCTTTCCCACTTTGATAGTAATTCTTTTTGTTTTTAATTTTGTTTTTTTTGCACTGCTTTCAAAAGACAGCATAGTTGTTGCTGTTGTCAACAGCAATGCCACTATTAAAAACACTGCGCAAACGCGAATTCCTCTGCTTCTCATATCCATACCTCCTCAATTTTAACAATAATCTTCTACTAACTATCATAACAGGAAACCTTCTAGATATCCAAGTTACTTTAATTATACACAACATTAACAAAACTTATTGAAACCTTGAAACACCTAATATATAATAGAAATCAAAAGGAGAGTGAGTATCATGAATATGCAGCACATAAACTATATCCTTACCCTTGCCAGAGAAAAAAATTTTTCTAGAGCAGCAAAACAATTATTTATGACGCAGTCTGCCCTGAGCCAATATATCCGGAAACAGGAACAGCAGCTTGGCATTACCCTGTTTAATCGGGAAAATGGTCCAATTACTTTAACACCAGAGGGCGAGTTATATGTACAAGCTTTAGAAAAAGTAAAGCAGGATATGTTGGATTTTCAACGCCAGCTTGTTGATTTATCCGAGCTGCGCACGGGAAAACTTATTATCGGAACCTCTCCTTTCCGGGCAACGAACCTGCTTCCAAAAGTTATCAAAGAATTTATTGAATCTTATCCCGGTATTGAATTAGAGATTGTCACAGACAATATGCATAGACTAAAATCAGGACTTGCATCCGGAAAAATAGATTTCTGTATCGAAAATGACTATTTTGAAGATAAACTATTCCACCGTGAGACATTATTTACAGAAACGCATTATCTGGCAGTTCCCAAAGACCACGTTCTGAACCAAACATTAAAGGGCAGTATTCTGACCGCAGACGATATCGGAAACGAAACGCCAGCTTTCTTTTCTGCCGTCCCGGTCTCACTAAACCAGTGCGAACAGGTCAACATGATTGGTGTAAAACCGGAAAACAGTTTTTATAAATGCCATACTGACATACTTCAGGAAGCAGGATTAATGCCGCGGCTCATTACCTCTGTCGATAATATCGAAACTGCTCTTCGCTGGGCAGAGACTGGTATTGCCATTGCTCTCGTTCCTGATTCCCTGATTTTACAGGGCGGATTTAAGAATCACCCAAATTACTATAAACTAGATTTAATTCACTCACAGCAAAATATCGTATTCGCAACGAAGGCCGGACAGCATGTATCCATTGCCGCGAAAAGATTTCTTGAAATACTGCGCATGCTTATTGGCTATGGAACATGGAACATCCCCCAATAAGGTGCGGCTGAAAAAAGCCTGCTCCAAAGCATTGGAACAGGCCGTCTTAATTGTTAATTCTAAATTTATTTTTTGTTTTCTCCTGTCTGCGTACACTAGCAGAATACTACAACCCTTCGGGGTGTTGTCTGGGGAGGAAGGCTTCTTGTCGTCACCGTGTAATAGACAAGCAGTATCTGATTGCCCAAACGGCATGGAAAGCTCTGACCGTTTGTTGTCCGAATATTAGTATTTCTCTCAAGATTCAACTGCAATGCCCCATCCTCTGCAAGCAGATTCCCATCAAAGAAATTCAGCATTACCTGTTCATTCCGTTCCAGCAGGGTTACAATCTTCGCAGTATACTGTGGTGGAAAAATCAATGGTACCGGCAGGCTGCTATCATAAAAGGCGGCCACACGCATACCCGGAACAATCTGCCTGCTGTCAATGACCAATGTGTCTGCACCAATCATAAAATTTACAATACCATTGTCCGTGCGAAGCGACATCATCTGGTTACAACAGTCAGTCCCCCTTGTGATATTTAAAACCAAACCGATTACCGGCACATAGTTTTTATATGGCATTTCTCTACAACCCTTTTTCTTTAAGATATGATTTAAAAGGAAAAAAGGTTCTGACGCGCTTTATTTTCTCTATTCTACGGATACAAAGTAGTAATATATCGGCTGTCCCCCATCATGTATCTCAACCTCTACATCGGCATCTATCTGACGGATAGCATCGGCAACTCTTTCTGCATCTGCCTCATTTCCCTCCTCGCCATAATAAATCGTTATCAGCTCGGAGTCCTCATCCATCATCTTTTTCAGTAAATCTATCGTAGTATCTATAATATCCGTCCCTACTGTTTCTATTGTCTTATCACTTAATCCCATGATATCACCGGCTTTGATTTCTTTTCCATCAATGGAAGTATCACGGACTGCATACGTCACCTGCCCGGACTTAATCATAGAAAGTCCCTCCGTCATTGCTTCCGCATTTTCTTCCGGCCCCATCCCTTCTACAAAGTTAATCATCGCCGTAATTCCCTGCGGAATATTTTTAGACGGTATAACAACAATATTTTTATCTTCTGTCAAATCCTTCGCCTGCTCTGCTGCCAAAATAATATTAGAGTTATTTGGCAAAATATAAATATTATCTGCATTTACGCAATCAATGGCACTGAGAATATCTTCTGTACTTGGATTCATCGTCTGACCGCCCTCAATAATGACATCCACACCTAAATCCCTAAATATATCACCCAATCCCTTACCAACAGAAACACTGATAAAACCATTCTCTTTATGCTCATTTGCCTCTGTTTGTGCTGCCCTTTTTGCCTGCTCCTCATTTTTTTGTTCTGCCGCCTTCTTCTCTGCATCCCGAATTACCCGCTCGTTATGCTCCTCCCTCATATTGTCAATTTTCATACGGGTTAAAGAACCATATGTCAGCGCCTTCTGAATCGCCAGCCCCGGATCATTCGTATGCACGTGAATTTTTACAATATCCTCATCTGCAACACAGACAATAGAATCACCGATGGACTCTAAATAGGACTTAAACTCCTTTTCTTCTCTGCTTGGGAACTCCTTTTCCAGCATAATGATAAATTCTGTGCAGTAACCAAACTTAATATCTGCCTCTGACACCGCTTCGGCGTCTGCCCTGCGCGACGCACCTCCGGTGTAACCACCAGCCTCCACTTCATAGTTTACTTCTTTTCCTAGAAGAACATCATAAGCCCCCTCTAATATCGTCAGAAGTCCTTCTCCACCAGAGTCCACTACACCTGCCTCTTTGAGCACCGGAAGCATATCCGGCGTCAGCTCCAGCACATCCCGCATATGCATAATCACGGAATTCATAAATTCAACCAGATTATCCGTACGCTCTGCCAGCTCAACGGCCTGATCTGCGCCGCCTCTCGCCACTGTCAATATCGTACCCTCTTTCGGCTTCATCACAGCACGATATGCAGATTCTACTGCACGTTCAAATGCCTTTGCAAGAATATGAACATCTACTTCCTCTTCTTTTGACACTTCTTTTGTAAAACCACGAAGCAGCTGTGACAAAATAACACCGGAATTTCCTCTTGCTCCCCTTAACGAGCCTCCCGAAATCGCTTTGCACAGCTTCTTCATATCAATATCGTCTAAAGCGGCGACCTCTCTCGCTGCTGACATAATCGTCATCGTCATATTTGTCCCCGTATCGCCATCTGGCACAGGGAATACATTTAAGTCATTTATTACTTCTTTTTTTGCATCAATGGCATTTGCCCCAGCTAAAAAGCATTTTTTTATAACGGATGCATCCACTGTCTTAATTACCACTCGTTTTTCCTCCAACTATATATTGCGGCATGATTCATACTAATTGATTACTTTCACGCCTTCTACACATACGATAATTTTTCCGACTTCCATCCCAGTATATTCTTCTACTTTATATTTCACATTATCTACTAAGTTCTCAGCAACTGCCAGAATACTTACCTCATACGCCACAATAATATGAAGCTCAATCAGTAATTTTTCATTTTCCATGGCAACATTTACGCCATGACGCAGATTATCACGCTTTAATAACTTGACAATACCATCTTTCACACTCACAGACGCCATCCCTACCACACCGAAACACTCAACTGCGGCTGAACCGGCATATTTTGCAAGCACATCTTCATCAACGATGATTCTCCCCATATCCGTATCCATCTGACCTTTCATAGTAAGCCTCCAATCTGTCATTTTCTAATTTATTGCATATATGTTAATATTTTACACTATGACTCGGAAAAAAGCAAATTAAATTGGAAGGGTTACAGATTCCGTATATCGAAAGCAGTTCCCCTCGCATAGACGCTCCAGTTTTATTACGCACGCTGCTACCTTACCCTTCAGAAGCAACAGAGGAACTATTCTCCCGCCCCTGCATATAATGATAAAAACGGCAGGCTCTGCTTACAGATATGCGGCATTGAGCCGGACAGGTGTGTATATGAAACGACTGCTAGGCTTCATATTATTCTGGATTGGTATCGGTATGTGTATTATGCTTTTTCTCCGGCATGGTCTTCTTGCCCTGCTCATTATTATTGCCTGTTTAGTGCTAGGTTATAACCTATTCACATCATGTTAATGATGTGAATTGTTTACCTTCCTGTTAAGGAAGTAAATTATTTACTATCATGTTCGCCTGACGGTATCAGGTCGAACCCATTTCGATTTAGGGCAATTGTTCAATCCTTGCGGCTATGCGGCGGATATCCTATCGCTTCTTGCCGGGACATCACTCCCCGCGAAAAATAAATTGTTTCCCTTGTTTGCAAAAGTACTCCGCCGCCCTTCGCAAAACTCGTTGTCTGCATTGTCGCTTTTCCTGCCTTTTGGTAGCGTTGCCGCCCGCCGGTCCTTATGCACCACCTTAGTTACCGATTACTGCGGGCAGCACCTCAGGTGCACATACATGAAAGAAGGCTGTCAAAAATAAATCAATTTGTTTTTGACAGCCTTCTTTCATGTATGGATGCTTCGCATCTGCC
>DEUM01000003.1 GCA_002362575.1 Lachnoclostridium sp. UBA3262
TCAGGCAGCTGCACAACTTTTTCTGCTTTCTCTTGTTCATCTCTAAATATTATCTCATTTCCCGTCGTAAGAAAGGCTATCTTTCCATTTAATTGTACAAAAGAACAGTTTGATAATATCGGTCCAAGCATAGATGAATCCTTATTTTCTTTCTTTATACTATGATTTCCATCAGCAAAAGAGCATCCGCTCATAATGCCCATAATACTTATACATAAAGCAAAATATAAAATATGTTTTTTCACTTATATCTATTCCTTTCATGTTATAGTATCTTTTATATAAATCAACATTTCTTCTATTAAATTTCGGCTATCTTTTTCTCATGTTCTCCATCAAAATCCATGTAATATATCACATCTTCCTCTACTGCATCCTCATCATAAGCCTCTCTTTCCTTATACTTATTTACAAAAAGCCCTTCTTTTGTATACGTTACTTTTTCTAGTTTTCTTTTGCTGATAACTTTATCCGCACCTTTTTTCAGGTTCTTTCGATGTAACACATGTTTATCATCAATATAAAAAATATCATCCCCCGAAAAATCACAGTCAACGATTTTCTTATTGCATACACGCTTTATTTTACCATTATCTTTTATTGGAAACCAATATACATTATATTTGGGTTCATAATTGATTTCTTTATTTTTTTCATAAAACTCGTCCATAATAAACAGATTATTTCCTGACATACGGAAATAAGGACATTGATACTTTAATTTTTTCTTATCATATTCCGGCTGTTCATATTGCAACAGCTTTCTTTCCTTGCCAGTTTCCAACGCTTTACTTTTCAGCATAAACTGGTTACCATTATTTAGGGAATAATAAATTTCCCCATTCATAATCCCCTGTAAATGTATTTTATCTTCTTCTTTTCCAAGTGCGATTGTTCTTATTTTCTTCCCATTCATATCTATTTCATCCAAGTTTTCAGTATGATAAAGGTCGTTTATATATATCTTTTCGTTATACACAAAGACATCAAGAAAATCTTCATACATGGCAGAACAATTTATTGTTTTCGTTTTCCATGAATCTAAATCAACCGACATAAACTTAACAGTTTGTTTTTCATTAAAAAGCTCAGCATCACTTCGCAATACTAAATATAATTTCCCTCTATATATGCCCCAGTTTTGAGTCCAGTCGTTCAATTTCAAATCAAATTCTCCTAGTTTTTTTCCTTTATCCATATAAACATTTTCTGTTCCGAAAGGCATCTCAACCTTATAATAGAAGTGATTATCTTTTACAAAACAACCTATACTTTCATCGCACAATTTTGCTCCAACATCGTTTTTATCTACTTCCTCAGTTTTCAGTTTTTGTCGATTTCCCAAAGCGTCTTCAAACGTAATATTCAGTGATTCTTTTATTACCTGTTTCTGTTTGGTATCCATCTCTTTTACCTTATCTTCGTGCGCTGGTTTTTCACTCATTGTGTTTTGAACTCTGCCCCCACAGGATGTTTCTACAATAAATGCAAAGAAAAACACACAATATAATATAATTTTTTTCATATCAAACACCACCTTCCTTTCCACTTTACAATTCTAAATCATACAATTTCCACTTTCTTTTTACGGGCCGTACATAATCCCTCCAGTAATCTCTCATATTTTTTGCTGTCTCCCAACAATCAATATCGGGTATTCCCTGTAACATATCTGATATGTCATATATCAAGTCTATCTCCCTGTTTTCTATAGCCTTTAATAAAAGCTCTAAGGACTTACATATAAACCTTTCTATCTTCCAATGAACCTTATTGTTATCCAAAGGAGAAGAATCCAATATATATGATTCCATATGAATATGAGGCGCCTTGATTTTTATCAAATCGAATAATGTCTTGTAATTATGATTTATTATAGAATCTTTTAACGCTGCTGTGATATTATGTAAGTCTTTATCAGTTGTATTGTTTCTACAATAAACCATAACTTCTTTTATATTATATAACAATATCTTATCCATCAATATCCCCCCTATTATCATCCGATTTCTACATTCTCAGCCTATTTATTTAATTTTCTTCTTTTCTCTCCGCTATAATCGGTACTAAATGTTATGTACTATGAACATTAATAGAGATTTTATTTTCTCTAATCATTCTCTTTACACATGTATATATATTACTTGGTATAATTAAATTATCATCCCAATACGTTTCATATAGAATAAAACTTTCTTTTTGTATTTCTAATATTTTCATATCAGTATCCTCGGCTGGCTCGAACCCCAATATTATCATCTCTACACATACATTGGTTACTATTTCCCATAACTTCACAAAAAGCTTTTCCCAATATAAATCTGAATTTTCACAAAAGTTCAATGTCACATCACAAGTTCGACCATCATTACTGATAACTACTAAAACATCTTCAATTTTACTTCCTAATATTATATACCGAAAATAAATATTTGCATTTCCTCCATTTGTAAAATATCTATCTATATTACTAACCTGCTGGAATGATAAATCCAAACAATTTTCAGAATCCCAAAAATGCGATGAAATAATATTTTTTTCATCTATATTCAAAGCTTTTAACAAAAAATGAGACATTTCATTTGCAATAATATTTTTAAATACAATTTCTAAATTTTCCATAGTTATCTTAAATATCCTTTTCCTTGTTACAATTATAAAAATAGACAAATTGCTTCTCTATTTTATCTGGATTATTTCCTGTTTATTCATCTATCCAGAAACTCGTATCCTTTTGAATAAATCCCGTAAATATTCTTATCAAAAACATATAAATCGTCAAATAGAGTAGCAGAAAATTTTTTGCTCTTATTATTATTTAATGATATTTCCCATACTCCGGTATTTGCGGCATTTTCAACATAGTACAGTCCTCCCAAACTACTCTTTTCTGTATCAATTACAGTTCCTAATACAAATAGTTTTCCTTGCATATATCTTACTTTCAGAAAATCATACGCATATGGTTTATTTTCTTTACAGCAAAATATCTCCTTTGGAACTTTTTTTCGCGGAAAATTCAAAGAGTATCTCCTCGCTCATGCCATTATGTTTACAAATAGACGAAGTCTTTTCACCCATTCGTAATCCTATAATTTCTCCCTCTACAACCAACATACTGTTTAATCCTCAAAAAAAATTCTATCATTTTGAATATAAAACTTATCCGCTATTTTTTTTACAAAATTTGTTCTTTCTCCTGTATCTATATCAATCCTCTTCATCCATTCACCTTCATTCAAATATATTTTATTCTTATAAATTTGAAAAGGTTGAGATATATTTTGGCTTTTATCATTTGAAGTATCTGATTGTTTGCTCGAAATTAAATATTGTATCCAACTTTCATTCTTTTCTTCCATACATCCAGTTAGTAAAAAAATAGTAACTAAAAGCAATGTAACTATTCGTATCTTCACTTTTGTTCTCCCCTCCTAATTACAGTTTTTCAAACTAAATTTGTTAAAACAATTTTACCATAATCCAAATGAAATCTCTATCTCTAATTATTAAATTTCACAATTCCAGTTCACCCCTCAAAATTTGTTTTTATCAAGTGTACAATATAATTACAGGAATACTGTATAAATAATAGGAGTGACCTACATTCGGCCACTCCTAATCATTTTTAACAACGTTATTTCAATATTTTAGAATTAACATCTCTCCTACATATTACTTTCAATCCAGCGCTTAATTATGTACTCCCAATCCATGCCATCCTGCAATACACGAAGCACAGTTACTACCATCTTTTCTTCATCTACCGTATAAAATAGTAAGTAATTACTATTTGGTTTCATATAGATATCATATCCCCGGTATTGAAATCCCGTGGTTTCATATCCAGTTGGCAGTGTATCCAATCCCTGTGCAGCTTTCTTTATCTTAGCGGAAAAGTTCTGAGCATAATCACGGTATTTAAAATTTTCAATGATATACCGCTTCTTATTCATGACATCCATTTTTCCACTCTGTGCTATTACCACTTTATATCGTTTTGCCATTTGTACTCCCTATACTCTGTCAATTTCATCCCATGCCTCATCAATCGTCTGAACTCTGCCATTTTCCATATCGTCAATGGCTTCATCCAGTTTCCCCAACAAGACATCCATAGAATCATTGATTGTATAAGTAGGTTCTACTGTTTTCACAGCCTCTGCTAATGCCATGTTCATCACCCTTTCCAAAATTCTGATAATAATATATTACCATAATTCCAAAGAAATATCCATTCCTGTTTTCAAAATTTAAAAGTCGTGCCATAAAAACTTTTCATAAAATATAGGAATATGGGTGTAAGAATAATGTAGAAATAGTGTAGGAGTGACCGACATTCAGCCACTCCTAATCATTTTTAACAACGTTATTTTAATATTTTAGAAATTTCCAGCGGCAATTAAAAATTGCCGTTGTCTGCTGCTTCCTGCACGGAAACGGCAACTGCAACTGTCATACCGACCATTGGGTTATTTCCAGCGCCAATCAGTCCCATCATCTCAACGTGCGCAGGCACGGAAGATGAACCGGCGAACTGTGCGTCGCTGTGCATACGTCCCAATGTATCTGTCATACCGTAGGAAGCAGGACCTGCCGCCATGTTATCCGGGTGAAGGGTACGTCCTGTACCACCGCCGGAAGCTACGGAGAAATACTTCTTACCCTGCTCAATACATTCCTTCTTATATGTACCTGCTACCGGATGCTGGAAACGTGTCGGGTTTGTGGAGTTACCGGTAATCGACACATCAACACCCTCTTTGTGCATGATAGCAACGCCTTCACACACATCATTTGCGCCATAGCAGTTTACCTTTGAGCGAAGTCCGGAGGAATATGCTGTTCTGGAAACCTCTTTTACTTCATTTGTATATGGATCATACTCTGTCTCTACAAAAGTAAAGCCGTTGATACGGGAAATAATCTGTGCAGCATCTTTTCCAAGTCCGTTCAAAATAACACGGAGCGGTTTCTTACGAACCTTATTTGCCTTCTCGGCAATACCGATTGCCCCCTCAGCAGCGGCAAAGGACTCATGTCCGGCAAGGAAGCAGAAGCAGTCTGTCTCCTCCTCCAAGAGCATTTTCCCTAAGTTACCGTGTCCTAATCCTACTTTACGTGTGTCGGCAACAGAACCCGGAATACAAAAAGCCTGTAAGCCAATTCCGATTGCTGCAGCAGCGTCGGCAGCTCTGCGGCATCCCTTCTTAATTGCGATAGCAGCGCCTACGGTGTAAGCCCAGCACGCATTTTCAAAACAAATTGGCTGAATACCCTTAATCTGGTCATAAACATTCAGACCGGCATCCTTCGTTATCTTCTCTGCTTCTTCGATAGAGGAGATACCATATTCCGCTAAGACGCCATTGATTTTATCAATTCTTCTTTCATATGATTCAAATAATGCCATTATCTCGTTCCTCCTCTATTATTTAATTTCTTCATCAGTTCTCGGATCAATGATTTTTACTGCATCCTCAACGCGTCCATACTGTCCGCATGCTTTTTCGTAAGCAGTGTTTGGATCATCACCCTTCTTGATGAAGTCAGTCATTTTACCAAGACTTACAAACTTGTAACCAATAATCAAATCATTTTCATCCAATGCAATTCCGGTTACATAACCCTCTGCCATCTCCAGATAGCGAGGTCCCTTCTTTAATGTACCGTACATTGTGCCGACCTGAGAACGAAGCCCCTTTCCAAGGTCCTCCAGACCAGCGCCAACCGGAAGTCCATCCTCCGAAAAAGCACTCTGTGTTCTTCCGTATACAATCTGTAAAAATAATTCTCTCATTGCTGTATTGATGGCATCACATACAAGGTCTGTGTTCAGAGCTTCCATTACGGTTCTTCCCGGAAGAATCTCTGCAGCCATGGCAGCCGAGTGAGTCATTCCTGAACATCCGATAGTCTCTACTAATGCCTCCTGAATAATACCCTCTTTTACATTCAGGGAAAGTTTACATGCTCCCTGCTGTGGTGCACACCAGCCTACACCATGTGTAAAGCCGGAAATATCTTTTACTTCTTTCGCTTTTACCCATTTTGCTTCTTCTGGAATCGGCGCGCAACCGTGATTCACACCCTGAGCAACTGGGCACATGTTTTCTACTTCTTGTGAATAAATCATGTCGTAACTCCTTTCAGATTTTTGCATATTCTTTGAAAATAATACAATATTTTCTATAGAATGTCAATTTTTCTCTACTATCTCGCCCTGTTTTTTATAAATGCTTTCAGCCGGTACATACCCCCTTACCATAGAGAGCGGATAAATATTTGTATGCTTTCCAATTATGGAACCCGGATTCAGTATACTGCCGCATCCGATTTCAACTTCATCCCCCAGAACAGCCCCCATCTTTTTCAGATTCGTCTTTACCTTCTCTCCCTTAACGTTAATTTCAACAAGCGTTTTATCTGACTTCACGTTCGAGGTAATGGAACCGGCGCCCATGTGGGATTTGTAACCGAGAATTGAATCGCCTACATAATTATAATGAGGCACTTGTACAGAATCAAATAAAATCACGTTCTTTAATTCTGTTGAATTTCCCACTACTGCATTTTTACCGACAAGTGCATTGCCTCGGATAAAAGCACAGTGGCGAACTTCCGCGCCTTCGTCGATAATAGCAGGTCCATGTATGCTTGCTGTTTCCGCAACAACAGCAGACTTTGCAATCCATACATTCTCGCCAATTTTCTGAAATCGGTCTGCCGGAAGGGATGCGCCTAACTGTATAATAAAGTCCCCGATTTTCGGCAGCACCTCATAAGGGTAGGTAACTCCGTTAAATATGTCAGCGGCAATGGTGTTTGATAAATCAAACAGGCTGCTGATTTCAATTTCTTTCATGATGATTCTCTCCTTTATATCTTTCTTTTACCTTAAATATTACTTTACTGTAACTCTACATTTCATCTTATAACCGCAGTATTTTGCTGTTATAACTGTCCTTCCCTTTCTTCTGCCCCTGACTACTCCTTTGGAAGAAACAGTTGCAATTGCAGGATTAGAAGATTTATATTTTTTCTTCCCACTCCCTGCATTCAGTTTTAATCTTTTTCGTCTGCCACGATTTATAACGACTTTCTTTTTCTTAAAACACGGTTTTTCAACCCAATTGTTATACTCGTCCTTCACTTGATAGCCGGTCACGTTAATGGTTATCCAGCCTGGTTTCTTTGCAGTAATCTTCCCTTTCTGCGATACTGTGGCTACTTTCTTATTTTTTGACTTCCATTTTAATTTGCCAAGTCCTTTTCTCACCGAAATCTTTCTCTTTTGTCCGACATATAACGGAGGTTCTCTCCATCTTCTATTCGACGGTTCCTTTATAATATACCAGTTCGGATATATTATACAATCAAGAATTGTTATTTCATCTCCCTGCTTATACACATTTTTTCCAGACAGATTTGGTATGTACATGCAAATAGGAAATACATCTTCTTTTAATAAAGGCGTTCCAATGCCAATTGCATTTTCTTTTATACCATATGAAAAATAAATTGTCTTCTTTTTTCCCGGCTTAATAGAACCCTTTTCCAGTTTTGCCCTCTTATGTCTGTTATCAGCTTTTATCCCTGCAGAAAAACCATCCTTCTTCATATGATAAGCATATGGACATTCTCCTTCATCGCCATTAGATGCTGTGTTAAAACAAAATCCAAGCTCCTTAATCTCGTTTTTTCCGGTATTTTTAACCGTAACCTTATATCTCAGTCTTCGATTTCTATAATCAGGACTATCATCCCTTTTGGGATTATATAACCACCCCTGACATGACCATATCACACTGTAAGGATTTTTGCTAAATTCCCGATAATTATTTACATTTGGTGAGCCATAAGGCTTTCCTGTTTCCGGATCACACAGTGTTTCGTTGTGGATGTTGTAAACAAAATAACTGCCTTGAATCTGTTCTGCCGGTAAAAATGATGATAGCAAAATACAAACCATACAAAAAATAAAAACTCGCTTTTTCATATTTTCTTACCTCCCTCAACTATTTCGCTTTTTTCTTCCTGCTTTTCTTCTCATTTTTATAATTCGGAGCAGCTACCCGATAGTATGAATTTAACCGTCCCCTGTTATCCTCCGCCTTCACATTTTCCACAAGCCGTGAGACAAAGCTGGTCAGCTTTTTCATATATTCCTCCTCGGATATCGTCCCCTCTGCCACTCCGGTCAGCCCCTTCTCCCAGCTTGCCGTCAGCTTCGGAGAAAGCATCGCCGGCATAGAATAACGGACAATACCGCATACCAGCTCTCCCTTCAAAGTAGGTGTGATAATCTGTGTCTTTTTGTTCAGCTTCAGATAATCAATATGAAACAGCTTCTTCAGAATTTCCGCGCGGGTAGCGCTCGTGCCGATGCCGCTTCCCTTAATCTGCGCACGAAGCTCCTCGTCCTCGATAAGCTGCCCGGCATTTTCCATTGCCAGAATCATTGAGCCGGAATTATACCGCTTCGGAGGCGAGGTCTCTCCCTCCTTGACATTACATTCCTTTAAAGCAACCGGCATATTTTTTTTCAGCTTGCCGAGAATCTCCTTCAAATCATCCGGATTGATGTCCGTCTCTTGGGCATTTTCGTCTCCATTTGCTTCATTTTCCGACGTTGTTGAAATTTCAGAAGCTGTTTTTTTCTTCGTAAAGGAGTATTGGGATACAGGCAAAAAACCTTCCTCCAGCAATACCTTTGTCGAAGTAAAAAAACGTTCCCTGCCCGCTTTTACTACTACATTCAACTTCTGATATACGGCAGGCGGATAAAAAATGCTGAGAAAACGCCGGACGATGACTTCGTACATCCTTGCCTGAGTCGGCGCTAATGATTTCAAGGCAGACAGCCCCTGCCCGGTCGGTATAATGGCATAATGGTCAGTAATCTGCTTATCATTTACATATCGGGTTTTCTCAAGTCCCTTATATGTCCCATTCTCTGAAATATATGACAGATAGGGGGCGGCGTATTCATAACTCTGCAGTCCGCGCAGATTTTTCCCGATTTCCTTTGCCACCGCACTGGAAAGCACCCTCGCGTCCGTACGTGGATAGGTGACAAGCTTCTTCTCATACAACTCCTGCACGATACTGAGTGTTTCATCCGGACTGATTTTAAACAACTTCGAAGATAGATTTTGTAACTCCGCAAGATTAAATAACAGCGGTGGATTCTTTTTCTCCTTCTTTTTCTCAACCGATTCAATCAGAGAATCCACCGGTTCCGGCTTTGTCAGCGTATCGATGAGTGCCAGCGCATGTTCCTTCTCTTTGAAACCGTTTTCCTTGTACAGGGCGGGAGAGGCAAAATATTCCGAACCCTCCACCGCCTTCCACTCTCCCTGAAATTGTTTCCCCTCCAGCTCAAAGGTGCCGAGCACACGGTAGAATGGCGTCTTGACAAAATTTCGTATCTCCCATTCCCTTGTCACAACCATACCGAGAACACAGGTCATCACACGCCCGACCGAAACGGAAGTCCACTTTTCATTTTGAAAATTTTGATTCAGCCAGTACCCGTATTTAAGGGAAAGCACACGGGAAAAATTGATACCCATCAGATAATCCTCTTTCGCGCGCAGATAAGCAGAATCGCTTAGGGCATCGTAGTCGGTCATTGGTTTTGCCTCACGGATGCCGCGTTTAATCTCCTCCTCCGTCTGAGAATCTATCCACACACGGAGTTTCTTTTTAGTGTCTGGAACTTGCGCCATCTGGTCTACAAGGCGGTATATGTATTCTCCTTCCCGTCCGGAGTCCGTACAAATATAGATTGTATCGATATCCTCACGGTTCAGAAGCCCACTGACTGTATGAAATTGTTTCTTTACATTTGGAATAACTTCATAGAGGAATTTCTCCGGCAAAAAGGGAAGTGTCGCTAAATCCCATTTTTTCAAGGCGGAATCATACACCTCCGGATAGCTCATTGTGACAAGATGCCCGACGCACCACGTCACGACCGTATCCTCGGATTCCAGATAACCGTCTCCCCGTCTGGCATTGACTCCGAGAATCCGGGCAAATTCCTGCGCCACACTTGGTTTTTCCGCAATAAATAGACGTTTTGGCATTGGTATCTCCTTTGTTTCATAAAAATTTACAGAACAGGACTATCCTCTCTAAAAGCCCAGTTCTTCCCCTACCAAAACAACCTTAATGCGTCCCTTGACGCTGCTTCTTCTCGTAATCACAATCTGGCTGCAGATACAATCCTCAGAAAAGCAGTCGCCGCAGCGGCCGTTCTTCGCACACGGCGTATTCCGGTTTAACCGCATCGCATTTGGCGGTGACGCAATATTCTTTACACGGTGGTACGCATCCTCTACATCGGAAGCCACTTTATTCATACCGGCAATGACAAGAACATTCTCCGGTCCATAACAGAGGAAGCTGACTCTGTTTGCTGTGCCGTCAATGTTTACGAGTTCCCCATCCAGAGTAATCGCATTCGTACTCATAATAAAATAATCTGCATTTATGAGATTTGCCTTCATCGCCTTCTGTTCCTCCGGCGTCTTTGCTGTTGCCCGGTCATAGACAACACAATCGCTCCCGCCGCTCTGCAGATACTTCATAAGCCCGATTTCCTCCATTGTCATCGAGCCGCCCCATGCAACAGATACACCTTCTTTCAAAAACTTATCTTTAATCAACTGAAGTGCATCTTCTTTTGTCGCTGCATAGTACCCTTCCATATTGCGCAGGGTTAGTTTCTCTATCATTTTATCAGCTAATGTTTTGTAATACTTTGCCTTGCTCTCAAGCATGCCATCCTCCACTCCTTTCGAAAATAAATCGCTCCCAAACGGATAAACCTGCCAGCCCCGGTCACATCCGGCATAGCTGGCAGGCATATATACATTCTTTTATTAGTATAATGGATACTTATCTGTTAATTCTTTTACAATTGCTTTTGCCTTATCTTTATTTCCCTCGTGGTCTTCAATCAACATGGCGATTGCCTCTGCAATCTTATCCATATCATCTGTATTCATACCGCGGGAAGTAACGGCAGCCGTTCCCAGACGCACACCGCTTGTAACAAACGGAGACTGCGGATCATTTGGAATTGTGTTTTTGTTCGCTGTAATATTTGCCTCGTCCAGCCATGCCTCTACCTCTTTACCAGTCAGTCCCTTGTCGACAAGGTCTACCAGCATAAGATGGTTATCCGTACCGCCGGAGACAATGTTAATCCCACGATTCATCAGCCCCTTGCTGAGTGCCTGTGCATTGTCAATAATATTTTTCCCATACTCCTTAAAGCTTGCATCCAGCGCCTCCTTAAAGCAGACAGCTTTGGCCGCAATCACATGCATTAACGGCCCGCCCTGTGTTCCCGGGAAAATAGATTTGTTTAATTTATGTTCGGTCGCAAATTCCTCAGAGGAAAGAATCAGACCACCGCGAGGTCCACGCAGCGTTTTGTGAGTTGTCGTCGTAACGACATGGGCATACGGAATCGGGCTCTCATGATAACCGGAAGCAACCAGTCCGGCAATGTGTGCCATATCGACCATCAAAAATGCTCCCACTTCATCTGCGATTTCACGGAACCGCTTAAAGTCAATTTTACGGCAGTAAGCGCTCGCACCGGCAATAATCATTTTCGGTTTACATTCCTTAGCAATGCGCTCCACTTCGTCATAATCAATGAATCCGGTATCGTCTACCCCATACGGTACAATGTTATAGTAAGTTCCTGAAATATTCGCAGGGCTTCCGTGGGAGAGATGTCCGCCATGGTCTAGGTTCATGCCCATAACTGTTTCGCCCGGCTTTACAAGGGCAAAAAATACTGCCATATTAGCCTGTGCGCCGGAGTGCGGCTGAACGTTTGCGTAAGTGCAGCCAAATAACTTCTTTGCACGCTCACGCGCCAAATCCTCAACCATATCAACAAACTGGCATCCGCCATAATAACGCTTGCCCGGATATCCTTCTGCATACTTGTTTGTCAGTGTACTGCCCATGGCAGCCATAACTGCTTTGCTTACAAAGTTCTCCGATGCAATCAGCTCAATGTGGTCGTTCTGGCGACCAGTTTCCAGTTCCATTGCCTTCGCAAGCTCCGGATCTGCTTTTTTTACTTCATCAAATGAATACATAATTTCTCTCCTTATCTTATAAAATTGATTTTCCAATGTCATTTCGCATATATTTGTTCTCGAACTGAATCCGCTTTGTCGCCTCGTAGGCGTTAGCCCTCGCCTTTTTTAGGTCGGCTCCCTTCGCCGTTACGCCGAGGACACGTCCGCCGTTTGTCACAATACCCTCATCGGTCAGCTTTGTCCCGGCATGGAATACATAATAGCCATCCTTGCCCTCAAAATTTTCAAATCCGGTAATCTTCTTACCCTTTTCGTAGTGTTCCGGATAACCATCCGAGGCAAGAACGACACACACAGCCGCATTATTCTCAAATTCAAGTGTTATCTCATCCAGTCTTCCGTCAATGCAGGCTTCCATGACATCGATAATATCATTTTTCATTCTTGGGAGAACAACCTGCGCCTCCGGATCGCCAAATCTGGCATTGTACTCTAATACCTTCGGGCCATCCTCTGTCAGCATCAGTCCGACAAACAAAATTCCGGTAAAGTCCCTTCCCTCTGCCTTCATCGCATCCATAGTCGGCTGATATACTTTTTCCTCACAGAATTTCTGGATATCCTCTGTATAGAACGGACTCGGGGAAAATGTTCCCATACCGCCTGTGTTCAGTCCTTCATCGCCGTCCTTGGCACGCTTGTGGTCCTGCGCGCTCGTCATCGGTTTAATGTGAGTCCCGTCGCAGTAACAGAGTACAGACACCTCAGGTCCTGTTATAAATTCTTCTATCACAATCTCGTTTCCGGCATCCCCGAACTGCTTGTCCAACATCAGTGTTTTCACGCCGGCTTTTGCTTCCTCCAACGTATTACAGATTAGAACGCCCTTTCCGAGAGCCAGTCCATCGGCTTTTAATACAATCGGCAGCTTCGACTTCTCCAGATAGGCAATTGCCTTCTCCGGATTCGTAAAGGTTTCATACGCCGCCGTCGGAATCCCGTACTTTTTCATCAAATTCTTTGAAAATGCCTTGGAGCCTTCGATGATAGCTGCATTTTTCCTCGGTCCGAATACACGGAGTCCTCTTTTCTCAAACACATCGACGATACCGCCGACGAGAGGATCGTCCATACCGATAATCGTAAGGTCAATCTTCTTTTCCTCGGCAAAGTCCGCCAGCTTATCAAACTCCATTGCCGTAATTTCAAGACATTCGGCTATCTGCGCGATACCGGCATTTCCCGGCGCACAGTAAATTTTATCTACTCTGCTGCTCTTTGCTACGCTGGCAGCAATCGCATGCTCGCGGCCACCGCTTCCTACAATAAGAACTTTCACATCAAATCCTCCTGTACTTTATTTCGTCTTTACAATATTTCCTTCTATTTTAATTTTATCATTGGCAATCATGTCTATCGCCTGTGGAAGAATCTTCCACTCTGCCTGTTCCATCACACGTTTCTGCAATGTCTCCGGCGTATCGTCCTCGCTTACTTCCACTGCCTTCTGTAAGATAATCGGGCCGCTGTCCGTTCCCTCGTCGACAAAATGGACAGTTGCCCCGGTTACCTTATTTCCTCTCGCCAGCACACTCTCATGAACCTTCAGCCCATAATACCCTGCACCGCAGTGGGATGGAATCAACGATGGATGTATATTTATCATGCGTCCATAGAAATGTTTTACAAAATTTTCCGGCAAAATCACAAGATATCCCGCCAGCACGACCAAATCAATCTCCGTCTCATCCAGTAAGTGAATCAATTCTTCGCCAAACGCTTCCCGTGATGCAAATTCCTTCGGCACTAAAACAGCAGACGGAATTTTCTTTGAAGCCGCACGCTCTAACGCATACGCCCCTCTTTTATTGCTGACCACGAGAGATACCTCTGCATTGGTTATCACACCATTTTCGATACTATCCAATATCGCCTGAAGATTCGTGCCGCCGCCTGACACCAGCACTGCCACCTTTAACATAAAGTAATTCCTTTCTGTCCTGCCTTGATTTCACCGATAATATATGGTGTCTCGCCAGCCGACTTCACTGCCTCCACGGCTTTATCCACATCGGTTTTGGCTACCGCAGTAATCATTCCGATACCCATGTTATATGTATTAAACATAGCTTCCTCTTTAATGTCGCCTTCCTTCGCCAACATTCTAAAAATCGGAGGAATCGCAAAACTTGCTTTGTCAATTACCGCATGAGTTCCCGACTTTAACATCCGCGGGATATTTTCATAAAAACCGCCGCCGGTAATATGGCTGCACGCTTTGATTTTTACTCCTGCCTCTTTTATACTGCGAAGCGCTTTTACATAAATCTTCGTCGGCGTCAGAAGCGTCTCGCCCAGCGTCAAATCGCTTTCCAGACATTCGTATTTACTGTTCAGAGTTTCTTCATTCATGGAAAATACACTGCGGACTAAAGAATAGCCGTTACTGTGAATACCAGAGGATGCCAGCCCCACTAACACATCTCCGGGTTTCAGCTCCTTTCCGGTAATCATATCCTTTTTGTCTACGATACCGACAGAAAACCCTGCCAAATCATACTCGTCCACCGGATAAAATCCAGGCATCTCGGCAGTTTCCCCACCAATCAGCGCAGAGTCAGCCTGACGGCAGCCATCTGCCACACCGCTCACGATTTTAGCAATCTTTTCCGGTTCATTTTTTCCACAGGCAATATAGTCTAGAAAAAATAGCGGTTCTCCACCCGCACAGGCAATGTCATTGACACACATAGCAACACAGTCAATTCCAATCGTATCATGCTTGTCCAGAAGGAAAGCCAGCTTTAGCTTTGTACCAACGCCATCGGTTCCGGAAACCAGCGTAGGTTCTTCCATTCCCACAAATTTTTTCATAGAAAAAGCACCGGAAAATCCCCCGATATCGGTCAGTACTTCCGGACGCATCGTCGACGCGATATGCTCCTTCATCAATGATACCGCCTTATAGCCGGCCTCAATATCCACTCCTGCCTTCTTGTAATCCATTTTGCAACCTCCTACTTGTTGTACATAACTTGTATTATTGTAGCATTTTTTAAATGTGCGGTCAATGAATAATCCTTTTCTTTTCTATAAAAATCTGTTACAATAGAAAACAGTCATGACATTTCATGAGAATTTATACAATACCGAAGGAGGTACATCAATTGGAAAAGAAAAAGGGTTCTCTCCTCTCCTACCGCTCGGATATAAAAGTGGTGGATGCAACGATACGTGATGGAGGTCTGGTAAATGATTTCCGTTTTCCGGACGGATTCGTTCAGAGTTTATACGAGGCCAATGTAAAGGCTGGCGTTGACTATATGGAATTTGGCTATAAAGCCTCAAAAGATATTTTTGATGAAAAAGACTTTGGCCCATGGAAGTTCTGTGATGAGGATTCTATCCGAAACATTGTCGGTGACAACGATACCGATATGAAAATTGCTGTTATGGCAGATGTCGGCCGCTGTGATTACAAAAAAGATATTATCAGCCGCTCGGACAGTGCAATTGATTTGGTACGTGTCGCTACTTATATTAACACAATTCCGGCAGCGATTCATATGGTAGAGCATTGCAAAAATATGGGCTATGAGACTACGATTAACATAATGGCGATTTCGAATGCAAAAGAATCGGAGCTTGACGAGGCGCTTGAACTGATTGGGCAGAGCCCGGTGGACGGCATTTATCTTGTAGACAGCTATGGCTCCCTGTACATGGAGCAGATTGACGAGCTGGCAGACAAGTATCTTGCTATGGCCGACAAATACGATAAGTTTGTAGGCATCCATGCCCATAATAACCAGCAGCTTGCCTTTGCCAATACGATTACTGCCCTTGTCCGGGGCGTCAGCTATCTCGACGCTACCGCAAACGGAATGGGGCGGGGTGCAGGGAACTGCGCAAGCGAGCAGCTCCTTGGATTTTTGAAAAACCCGAAATACAATCTCATTCCGATTTTAAAATTTTTAGAAAACCATATCGAGCCTTTAAAGGCTTCCGGTGTCGAATGGGGTTATAACGTCCCCTATCTCCTGACCGGTCAGATGAACCAGCATCCCCGCTCTGCTATTGCGGCGTCCAAGGAGGGAAGGACAGACTTTCTGAACTTTCTGTTAGAATTAAACGATAGAGACTAGCATCTAAAAAACATCCGCCTGCCAATAGGAAAAACAATCCTATCCGCTGGCGGATGTTTTCAAATACGATTTCTTCAGAAATCCTCATCATTTGGATTCCGCAATCATCTTTTCAAGATTCTCCTTTACTTCCTGTAGATTTTTTATAATCCCATCCAGCTCTTTCAACGAACGCTGTCCGTCTTCCTCAGTCGTATCATTGATTTCACTCTTTACCTGTGTTGACAATTCAGTCAACTGCCCCTTCATCTCCGTAAATTCCTTCTCTACCTTCAGGTTATTCTCCTGAACCAGTTTCTCGATATCTGAGTAGGTCTGTAACGCCTGATTCATTTTCCCATTTACTGCCTCTGCTGTTTCCTTTTTTATACCGTTTCCACAGCCCGTCAGTATACCGGCACACAAACAAATCAGAAAAATTGGCGCTGTCACTTTTTTCATCCATTTTTTCACAGCTTCCGCCTCCTTCTTTATTCTACGCTCCACAAAGTTCCCTCTCTCGTATCTTTCAGGACAATCCCCTTTTCTTTCAGTTCATCGCGAATTTCATCCGCTCTCGCAAAATTCTTCTCTTTCTTCGCCTGTTTTCTTTCCTCAATCATCTTTTCCACATACGCAGATAAATCCGTATCAACCTCACCAGCTTCCCATGCTTTTGTCAGTTGGAGAGAAAGTACCTCATCAAAGCGCGCCGTCAGCTGACGTTTTGACGCATCGCTGATATCTGCCTTCAGCATATCATACAAGACAGTAATGGCAGAGGATGTGTTGATATCGTTCGCCAAAGCCCCGGCAAACTTTTTCTCATACTCAGCAATGCTCTTTTCATCCACATCTCCGGTTTCACTTAAATTCTGAATTCGCTTTATTAACTTATTATATGTCGTAGCTACATTGTCTAGTGCCTCATAAGAGAATTCAAGCGGCTTACGGTAATGTGACAGCAGGCAGAACAGACGGTACACCATAGGGTTATAGCCCTTCTCCTCCAAAAGGGAGACGGTAAGAAACTCGCCCGCCGATTTGCTCATCTTCCCGCTCTTTGTGTTCAGATGGTTGACATGAAACCAGTAATTACACCACTTATGGCCTGTATAGGCTTCACTCTGTGCAATTTCATTCGTGTGGTGAGGGAAAATATTATCCACGCCGCCGCAGTGTATATCCATATACTCTCCCAGATGCTTCATGCTGATACAGGAACACTCAATATGCCAGCCCGGATAACCGACGCCCCACGGGCTGTCCCATTTCAATTCCTGATTGTCAAATTTTGACTTAGTAAACCAGAGTACGAAATCCGTTTTGTTTTTCTTGTTTTTGTCTTCATCCACATCCTCACGGACGCCGACCTGTAAATCTTCCTCATTCTGAGCAGACAATACATAATAATTCTCTAGCTTGGAAGTGTCGAAATATACATTTTCGCCCGCCACATACGCATAGCCCTTTTCTAAGAGAACCTCTATCATATGTATAAATTCCGGTATACAGTTCGTCGCCGGCTCTACTACATCCGGTTTCTTAATGCAGAGCTTCCTGCAGTCATCCATGAAAGCATCGGTATAAAATTTTGCAATATCCATTACACTCTTATGCTCTCTTTTTGCACCCTTTAACATCTTGTCCTCGCCAGTATCGCCATCGCTCGTCAGATGTCCCACATCGGTAATATTCATAACACGCTTTACATCATAGCCCACAAAGCGTAAATACTTTTCCAGAACATCCTCCATAATGTAGCTGCGCAGATTTCCTATGTGGGCAAAATGATATACCGTCGGCCCACAGGTATACATCGCAACCTTACCTGCCTCGTTTGGAATAAATTCCTCTACCTGTTTACTCAGTGTATTGTATAAATACGTTGTTGTTTCAATCATAAAAACCCTCTCTTACTATATCCAATTTTTTACCTGCCGAATTTCTCAATCTGTTTAAATTTTGTTATCGCATCATCCACAGAACGTTTATCGACAAGGAAATAATCCATCCCGTCTTTATCTACACGGTAAAAATTAGTGCCGTCATACGGAAGATACTTCACGGTCACATCCCGATATTCTCCATGGTAAACCATTGTCAATACCGGCTTTTTATCCTTTGGCTTTACAGATTCTTCTGCTTTTCCGGTAAACTCCAGCAAAAAGATGGAGGAATACGGTGTCAAGAAAGTCTGCTCCTCTGACTCCGGTACTACTTTGCCGTCCACCTTCCAGATATTATTATTCTTGCTGCCGCTCTCATTCTCTTTACCGTCATTCTTTGGCGTTCGGGTTATCTTCATCGTCTTATTTCCATAAGTGACATCATAACCTTTCAAATCCGTTGCCAGCGTAGCATACACACTTACATCCATGCTATCGTAGGCATCTATATTTATTACATTCTTTACCACGTCGCCTGCCATCGTGTATACATTGTCGGAGCCTTTCAAACGGACATAATATTGGTCGTCTTTTTTTGCACCGACATATAACTGAAAGGTCTTATACTCGCGGTATTTCTCTGGAATCTTTTCAGCTTCTGACTGCTCTGTCTCTGCCCCGTCAGCCGCAGGCGTCGGTGTGGCAGTTTCTTTCGGTGTATAGCCGTCTTTTACATCAAAATATTTCACCGTAATAACGGATGCCGGTTCTCCCAGTCCGTACTGTTTCATATCCTTACAACCATATTCAACCAGCTCTTCAAAGGTTAGGGAATTAAAAAAGCTTAACTTTGAACTCCATCCCTTTATGCTGGCTGCCAATGGCTCTTTATATGGTTTTGTAATATTCCAGCCTGAATACGGAGAAATTCTCTCTTGTTTGTCTGCCGCTTTTGCCTCAAACTCTGTACCACCTTTTTTATCTACATGGATATAGGTCATATACTCCTCTTTGGGAGCAGGCAGTTTATCCTTCTCTATCAACACATTCCGGTTAATGTTAAAGGTAGAAAACAGTGTTTCATTCAGACAGTAAATTTTATCGCCGGAGGAGGCAAGACCATAATATCCACCCTCTACTGGTACTGCTATGCCTAATTCATAGCGGTATTCTTTCCCGTCTGCTGTCAGACGGATTGTCATAGCCGGTGTATCCAGCCCATACTCCGAAAGCTTGTCATTTTCTTTATCTAATGTCTTGGATGCCTTTACCGGATTCAGACACTGGAACAGGCCGCTTACGCTTTCATTATCAAGTGGGATTTTTTTATCCTCTGCAAACTGCCATTTACCATCATTCTTAACAAGCGAGAATGTTGTCTTACCGGATTTGCTGACCTCTATCTTTGTAACCGATTCACTATCTATCTGGTCCACAATGATGGAATCGTCCTGTTTTGCTGTATCTCCTTCCTTTTCATTTCCACCTCTGGGAACAACAAGGTACAATACAATACAGCCTGCAAGAAGAACACACAAACCAAGAATCGTAAACAGGTTCTTTTTCTTCTTAGACATCAGCCTTTCCTCCTTCTATACCATATGATGAATCCGATAATTAAGAGCACAAGCGGAAGGACAATGACTAGAGCTGCAATCCAGAATACCTGGTCGCCCTCCTGTATCTTAACGGACTGCTCATCCAGACTCCTCTTTGGAATCGCCAGCGTAGACGTCTCGCTTCCTGTCAGCCATGTAAGGGAATTCAGTATCATGGAGCGGTTTCCGTATTTGTTATCAGCGATAAACCCAGAACCCGCAAAGCTGTACGAGCCATAGACAACGAGCTTCGCTGCATGGCCGGGGCCAATTCTCTTTTCCGGATATTCGTCGGTCGCTGCCATAGCAACGCTGAACGGTCCTGCTGTATCGCCGTCAATTTTATTCATAGAGGATGCCTTCTTATCCGTTCTGCTGAATGCGCTCTCGGATGTCTTTAACAACGGCTCCACCTTCAACGTACTTCTCACCTTTGACTGGCTCGTCATACCTATCGTCAGCGGCGCACAGACCGAAACATTTGTCGCTTCCTTTGTAATATCATGGCTTTCCACCTCTGGAACGAGATAGGTCGGAAGCTCATCACTGACACATTTCTCACTGTCAAACACATAGCCGGCTACCGTATTAATTCCATAATCACTGAGCAGCTTTGTCAGATACGGCTGCTTGGAAGCCTCAACATTCATGAAAAACATCGCCTTGCCGCCATTTTTCATATAGGCGCTGAGTACATTATACTCTGCCTCAGTAATATCATACTGCGCACCGTTTATGAGTAAAATATTACAATCATCCGGCACCTTCTTTTGGGACGCCGTATCCAGACTTGCCGTTTCCATATTACTCTTATGCAGAATGTCAGTAAAGGAACCGTCTAACTCCTGCTCGCCATGTCCCGAGGTAATATATACCTTCTTCGTCTCTGTCGACGTCACACTCTGAATCGCCGCTGTCAGCTGTCCCTCGGCATCCAGTGTATTCGTCTGGCTGTAAGTCGAATAATCCACGTCCTGAATAACCATATCCGAACTCTTTACATGTTTGGATTTGTTTTTCTTTTCATTGACAACGATGACGTCATTATCTGTAATTTCATCCTCTGTATATGTCTTGGCAAAGTTCGGGTAGATAACCGGATCCTTTCTCTCTACCGAAATATGCCCCAGCTTATCATACTGGTCAATTACCTTTTCAATCTGAACAGCCTCTTTGCCATCCTGACACATATAATACAAGGTAATGTCATCGGACAATCCTTCTGCAAGTTTTTTTGTATCTTCTGTCAATGTAAATATTTTATCACTGCTCAAATCTACCGTCAAATTCATTTTTCCAACAATCATATTAAGTACGACTACCACAACGATGACGATAACCATCGTCAATGTCTGGAATCCACCCATTTTAAATTTCCGGTTGGAAAATGATTTTTTGATATCATTTCCTTTTTTCATGAGAGCCTCCATTCCAAAGCGCCAGCATAGGGCGCACTAACAAATTTTAGTTATATCGTTTCTTTTTGATTCGCTGTATGGTAATAAACACAAACAGGAAGCACACACTGATATAATATACGAGCGCACTGACATCAAAAATGCCAAGCATAAAATTATCATATCGGTCGATAATGGATATACTGCTCAGAGTATTTCCAAGAAGACCGTCAAATTTTTCTGTAAAAAGAATATATAGAATAACAAGTGCCACCTCGGCAAATATACCAACCAGCGCCGACATCCATCCGTTATGAATCCAGAAGTTCAGCGCCAGACAGATAACGATAATCAACACGGCAAGGAACCAGAAAATAAACAGATGGTCTGAAGGAAGCATCTCTGCCAGACTGGACATCAAATAAGTAAAAATCATAATAACGCCCGACGCAACTGCCGCAATCACCTGACTGTCCGTCAGTGAGGAAATAAAGAGTCCAATCGCAATGTATGCCGCCCCCAGCAGAAAGAAACCGAGCGTACTGCCATATGCAATCGCAAAATCCACACTCTCTCCCCCGGTTGCCACTTTATTTACCAGACCGTTCAGAATCAGCGGATAGACACTGACAATCAGCATTGCCAGCCCAAACAAGGTGACAAGAGCCAGATATTTTCCAATCACCAGCTTTCCGATGGATACCGGAGATGTATACAACAACTGGTCGGTCTTCTGCCGGTTTTCTTCTGCAATGATTCTCATTGTGAGTACCGGAACTAACAATAGTACAAAGAAAAATTCAATTCCCTGATATACATAGGAGAAATTCGTTACTCCGTTGAGCAGATTATATACCATAAAATATAATCCTGTCAGAACAAGGAAAAATCCTATAAATACCCATCCTATCATGGAGGTAAAGTAGGAGCGCAGCTCCTTTTTATAAACTGCCAGCATCTGTTTCTTCCTCCTTTTCACTTTCTGTTTCTTTTTTCTTTGGCTTTTCCTTTTTCCCGCCAAACTGACGTGTTCCATTCCCAGTCAGCCGGATAAACGCCTCCTCAAGCGTAGGCTCTTTGCTGTTCATTTCGATAATCGCACATCTTGCCTCCGCCATCGCATAAAATACGGCCTCGCGGACGTCATATTCAATCCGGCTGGTTATCTCAGCCTGATAAATCTCCTCCTCGTCGGTATTTAAAATTTTGTAGTTTTCAATATGTTCCAGTCCCTCAATCACACTCCGAATGAGTTCTTTATTACCCTTTATTTTCAAAATCAGGTCGTTCGTCTGCTCAAGGTGTTTCGAAATCTCCTCCGGTTTGTCCGAAACGACCAGCCGTCCTTCATTGATAATCAATATCTGATTGCAGACTGCACTGACCTCCTGCATGATATGGGAGCTGAGAAGAATCGTATGTTTTTTGCTCAATTCCCGGATAAGGTCACGGATTTCAAGAATCTGCTTCGGATCCAGTCCTACCGTCGGTTCATCCAAAATAAGTATTTCCGGCTCTCCAATCAAAGCCCCTGCCAGACCGACACGCTGTTTATATCCCTTCGACAAATGCTTTATCAGCCGTTCTGATACATCCGTAATTTTTGTCAGGCGCATAACCTTAGACATCGTTCTTTCTTTCGCTGCCTTCTTTACCTTTTTCAAATCGCAGACAAAGCTCAAATACTCCCGCACAAGCATATCGGGATATAATGGCGGCTGCTCCGGCAGATACCCGATACTCTCCTTTACCTTTTCCGGTTCATCATAAATATCATAGCCGTTTACCCGGACAGAACCTTCTGTCGCTGAAATATAGCCCGTAATCATATTCATGGTAGTGGATTTGCCGGCTCCGTTCGGCCCCAGAAACCCTACAATCTGTCCCTTTTCTACCGTAAAGCTCAAATTGTCAACAACATTCCGGTTTCCATAGCGTTTTACCAGATTTTTTACTTCTATCAAAACATGACCTCCTAGTGTAATAATTTAGTCAATTTATCGCCGTATATACTATACACTAGTATTGTTACCAAAGTGTGAACGTCCGGCAATTGACACAAAACAAAAAAAGGGGTAGAATAAGGCGTGGAAAAAAGAATGAAAAGAAATGGAGCATTGAGATGAGTATACATTATAAAAAAGAAATTATATCTCCGGAGGTCTTACAGGAATTATATCCACTGACTGAGGAACAGAAAAAGATGAAGGCAAAAAGAGATGCCGAAGTAAAATCAATTATTACCGGCGAATCCGACAAGTTTCTTGTCATTATCGGTCCCTGCTCGGCAGACCATGAGGATTCCGTCTGTGAATATATCACACGTCTGGCCAAAATTCAGGAAAAGGTAGCCGATAAGATTCTGATAGTTCCGAGAATATATACAAACAAACCGAGAACTACGGGTGAGGGATATATGGGAATTCTGCACCAGCCGGATCCGGAAAAAGCGCCTGACTTTATGGAGGGCCTGATTGCCATGCGGAAAATGCACCTGCGTGCCATTTCAGAAACCGGGCTTTTTGCCGCAGACGAAATGCTCTATCCGGAAAACTGGCCATATATCAGTGATATCCTCTCCTATGTCGCCGTCGGCGCACGTTCAGTAGAGGACCAGCAGCACCGCCTGACCGTAAGCGGTATGGATATTCCTGCCGGCATGAAGAATCCGACCAGCGGTGACTTTTCCGTTATGCTGAATTCCTGTATCGCCGCACAGGCACCGCATACGTTCCTGTACCGCGGCTATGAGGTAACGACCGACGGAAACCCTATGGCTCACACCATTCTCCGGGGCGCAGTCAATAAACACGGGCAGTCGATTCCGAACTACCACTATGAAGATTTAGTCCGTTTACATGAGAAGTATTCTCTTTTAGATTTGCAAAATCCGGCGTGCATCGTAGACGCGAACCACTCCAATTCTGGCAAGAAATATTACGAGCAGCCGCGTATTATTGATGAGGTTCTGCACAGCCGCACCGTATCTCCTGCTATCGCTGAGCTTGTCAAGGGCGTCATGGTAGAGAGCTATCTCCTGCCGGGCTGTCAGAAGGTAAACGAACATGAATTTGGTAAATCCATTACCGATCCATGCCTTGGCTGGGAGGAGACAGAGCGTCTAATGGATAAGATTGCGAATCACTTATAATTCCACTCTTGAAATTTATAATGCAAAAATCAGGATTCTAGAATAGAAGATGTCCTTTCCACTTTCCTTTCATCAGGCTGGAGGAACCGGAATAGTTATTTCCTTTCCTCTTCCAGCCGCCATGAAACTCAAGGATATCTTCACTGTCCGCATCCTTATATTTCTTATTGTACATAAAGTATGACCATTTTCCCCACTTTCTGGTCTTTACCTGAATCAGATAACCGCCTTTCACCTTTTTGCAGCCCTTTATTTTAGCCGTCATAACTACTTTTTTTCCGTCCTTCCTATAATACTTCATCTTTGTTTTAGAAATTTTAACAAAATACCCACCGGATGAATTTGTAGTCCACCAGCCCTTTACTCTTTTGTACACCTTTTTATTTAATTTCGCTGATTTTGCCTGAATCGGTGTTTCGACAATCATTACTGTCAGTACAAGACAGAACAAAAGACAGACTATTCTCAAAAACCCTTTTTTCATATCGCTCCGTACCTCCTAAAATTCAGTTTACTCTGACAAATATTTTTCTACACTGACAAGCTTTACACAGAGAACAAATACCGTTGCTGCTGTCTCCATCTCCTCCGGAGTAGGGAATGTCGGCGCAATCCGGATATTCGAGTCCTCCGGATCTTTGCCATATGGGAAGGTAGCTCCGGCTCCAGTCAGAATAACTCCTAAGTCCTTACACATCTGAACTATCTTCTTCGCACAGCCCGGCAGGGAGTTGAAAGAAATAAAATATCCTCCCCTTGGCTTAATCCAGTTTCCAATTTCAAGCCCCTCAAGTTCATTTTCCAGTGTATTTAACACTGCCTCAAATTTAGGACGAAGCAATTCGGCATGCTTTTTCATATGAGCCTTAAGCCCGTCAATATTTTTGAAAAATCTGGAATGTCTGAGCTGGTTGATTTTATCATGTCCAATTGTCTGAATTGACATCTGGCTCTTAATATATTCTATATTCTCAAGGGAAGCAGCTATCGCCGATATACCGGAACCCGGAAAACTAATCTTTGAGGTTGAGGAAAAAATATAAACCATATCCGGATTTCCCGCCTTTTTACACTCATCCAGTATATTTAATATCTCATCCTGCGTATCCTCGTACAGATGATGAATACAGTATGCATTGTCCCAGTAAATACGGAAATCTTCTGCCGCCGGCTTTAAGTTTGCAAAACGTCTTACAACGTCATCCGAGTATGAAATGCCAGTTGGATTCGAGTATTTCGGTACGCACCAGATGCCTTTGACAGAGGCATCACTGTTTACATATTTTTCTACCATATCCATATCCGGGCCATCATCATATAGTGGAATATTTATCATCTCAATGCCAAAAAATTCTGTTATTTTAAAATGTCTGTCATACCCCGGAACCGGACACAAAAAAGTAACCTTATCCAGCTTACTCCACGGCGTCCCTCCTTTTACACCATGTGTGACAGACCGCGCAATAGTATCATACATAATATTCAGGCTGGAATTACCACAGACAATGACATTATCCTTTTCCACGGACATCATATCCGCCATCAGTCTCCGGCTTTCGCCGATACCATCCAAATCACCATAATTACGAGTATCGTTTCCAAGCACCGTCCTCATATCCGAATCACTGTTAATCACATCTAACATTGGCATGGAAAGTGCAAGCTGCGAAAATCCAGGCTTACCCCTCGCCATATTGAGTTCCAGTCCTTTTGCCTCGAGCGTTTTATACTCCTTCTCCAATGCTGCCTTCACTGTGAGCAGCTCGTCCCTGCTCATATCTTTATATGCTTTCATGTGACTTCCTCCATTTCCTGTTTCTAACCGTTCTGAATATGATTATATCAAAAAATGAAAGATAATGCTACAAAAAGCGGCAAATTTTTGAAGCAATCATTTAAAGGGTAGGTTATCGTACGATACCTACCGTTACTGCTGAAATATCGCTTCCATAATAGGCAGATTGCACTTACATTCCAGTAAACAGGCGAAGAAAAACAGCAAGGCAATCAGTATGTAGAGGGGAATCCGGTGCTTGTGTCTCCGTCCTTCGTTAATCAGGGAAAAGCTGAATAAATACAGTGGCAGTAAAACCAGACAGTGGGGAAACAAACTGGCAAGATACAGAAGAATCCCTTTCCAGCCCCTCCCAAATACAAAGAACAGAACAAGGAACCCGTTTCGGATTCCGGTATAGATTGTAAATACCCTCTGGTATATTTTCGCAATACGGCTGACCGACAAAAGCCACAGCAGGGCAAAATATTTCCCGTGATTCCAAACGGACTGCAAATACTCATAGGCAAAGGAATACTCTCCCCTCGACCATCCCGACAAGCTGTCTTCGGTCTGGCTCATCAATTCCTCAAAAGAATTCTGAAAGAAATAATAAAAAATAGAACCAAAAAAGAAGCCGATAAGAAAAAGTAATGCGATTTTCTGCAGGCTTCTGATTTTTTCACTCTGACGCAAATGTCCCACCTCCTCTGTGATGCTAATACATCCTATGAGAAAATGGGACAAAACATTCATCTTATTTATTTCGCAATACCTTATATGCCATAATAGCCGCTACCGTCTTGCCATCTGTAATCTCTCCGTCAGCAATCATATCTACCAGCTTAGAAAGAGGGTACCTCTCAATCTGTACAAACTCATTTTCATCTAAGTGCTGCTTGGAAGGTATCAGTTTCTCCGTATAATAAATTGCAATCTTCTCGCTTGTATAGGCAGCTGCAGAATGGTAATCAACAAGGTGGTGTATCTCGTCGGAGCGGTATCCGATTTCCTCCTCCAACTCCCTCGCCGCGCACACAGCAAAGTCTTCGTCCACACTGTCCCGGCCCCCTGCCGGTATTTCCAGCAGTAAATCGTCAATAGCGCCGCGGTACTGGCGTACCAGAATAATATTTCCTTCCTCATCAACCGGGACAATCGCCGCTGCTCCTTTGTGCTCAATCACATCCCAGCGTGTATGATTCCCATTCGGGACAAGCATATCATAGGTATAAAAATCTACAATTCTGCCATGATGTTCTAATGTTTTACCCAATATTTTAAATTTTTCCATAGTCCCTCCTACATCTAGCTCAACAGCGCTAATTTTTAAAACTGTGAATCGGCGCCGGAATCCGTCCGGTGCGCATCACAAAATCATCACAAGCAAAGGCATTGACAGGCATAATCGGTGCATATCCAAGCAAACCGCCAAACTCTGCTGTCTCCCCAACTCCCTTTCCCTGAACCGGAATCAGACGGACAGCTGTTGTCTTCTGGTTTATCATACCAATTGCCATCTCATCCGCAATAATACCGGAAATCGTCGTTTCCTTTGTATCGCCGGGAATCGCTATCATATCCAGACCAACTGAGCAGACACAGGTCATTGCTTCCAGTTTTTCCAGAGTAAGCGCCCCTGCCGTTACCGCATCAATCATTCCCTTATCCTCACTGACAGGGATAAAAGCACCACTCAAACCTCCGACTGAAGAAGAAGCCATGATGCCGCCCTTTTTCACCTGATCGTTTAACATGGCAAGCGCCGCTGTCGTTCCCGGTGCTCCGGCCCGCTCCAGCCCCAGTGATTCAAAAATCTCAGCGATACTGTCGCCAACTGCCGGAGTCGGCGCCAGTGACAAATCAATAATGCCAAATGGAACCCCCAGACGGCGGGACGCCTCATAAGCGACAAGCTGTCCTACACGGGTTATTTTAAATGCAGTCTTTTTAATCGTCTCGCAGACCGTACTGAAATCCTTTCCCTTTACTTTATCCAGCGCAGTTTTCACAACCCCGGGACCGCTGACTCCGACATTGATGATGGCATCTCCTTCTGTCACACCGTGAAAAGCCCCAGCCATAAATGGGTTGTCATCCGGCGCATTGCAGAACACAACCAGCTTGGCGCAGCCAATCGAATCCTGTTCCTTAGTTAAAACTGCTGTTTCTTTGATTACCTTTCCCATTAAAAGGACAGCGTCCATATCCAGTCCGGTCTTTGTCGAGCCTACATTGACAGAACTGCATATAAACTCCGTCTCAGAAAGTGCTTTCGGGATAGATAGAATCAGATTTCTATCTGCCTCCGTCATCTTTTTCGAGACAAGCGCCGTATAGCCGCCAATAAAATTTACACCTACCTTCTGCGCCGCCCGATCTAACGTCTTAGCAATCTTTACAAAATCCTCCGGCGTATGGCATGCCGAGCCACCAACAAGTGCAATCGGTGTGACGGAAATCCGCTTGTTGACAATTGGAATACCAAACTCATATCCGATTTCTTCTCCGGTCGCCACTAAATTCTCTGCCAGTTTTGTAATCTTATTATAAATATTTTCACACAGTTTATCTAAATCGCTGTCAATACAGTCTAAAAGGCTGATCCCCATCGTAATCGTACGGACGTCCAGATTTTCTTTATCAATCATTTTATTTGTCTCAATGACTTCATTTATATTTATCATGTTTTTTACACTAACCTCCATTCCGGGAACTAAATCCTGTGCATCATGTCAAAAATTTCCTCCCGCTGGACGCGGATGACACAGCCAATTCCCTCACCCAGTTTTTCCAGTTCTCCCGCTATCTCCGTAAATTTCTTATCTGCCTTGTCAAAATCTACAATCATCATCATATTAAAATATCCGTCCACAATTGTCTGTGAAATATCAAGAATGTTAATGCCGTTGTCCGCCAGATACGAACATACCTTGGCAATAATTCCTACACTGTCTTTTCCTACTACTGTAATAATTGTCTTTTTCATCTTTCCTCCTGTTCCACCGCAGAAGCGGCAATTTAATACATAAAATTTCAAAGCGCACCGCGTTATTCTAATCTGATTCTATTGTTACCATCCGTGTCGGTTCAAATCGATTTGCCACAAGCAGCTCCGTATTCATCCTATTCCATGTTTCGCACTTCTCCAACTCGTAGCTCACAGTCTGGTACGCCAGCTCCGGAAAATTATTCTCCTTGCTGAGATGTCCAAGTATGATATGCTGTAATCCCGGATGAAGAATTTCCTTTATCAGTCTTGCCGACGCATCGTTCGAAAGATGTCCTCTTTCGCCTAGAATCCGCATTTTCAGGGAATATGGGTAACTGCCTACCTGAAGCAGGTTAATATCGTGGTTTGCCTCCAAAAGTACCGAATTACAATCCTCTAAGCTTCGGATAATTTCTTCTGTGTAACATCCCAAGTCCGTTGCAATACCAATTTTATGTTCTTCCCCTTCCAGCGTATAACAAACCGGCTCTGCGGCGTCATGTGAAATGGGAAAAGACTTAATTAACATATCATTCAGTTCAATTTCTTCCCCTGCCCGGATAAAATGAAAAAGCTCCGGCGCAATATTATTCATATTACCCTTTTCCCATATGGCGTGAACCGTCCCTGCCGTTGCATAAACAGGGATTGGCACCTTGCGCAAAACTGGTCCCAATCCACTAATATGGTCTGTATGTTCGTGGGTGATAAAAATTGCCTTTACATTATCAAAGGAGAGATTTTGTGCTTCGAGCCCCTCTCTCACTTTTTTCATGCTGATTCCCACATCAAATAAAATTCCCTCATCCTCTTTGCCCGCATAAATGCAGTTTCCACTGCTTCCGCTGGCAATACTGTATAACTGCATAGTCACCTCTGTCTGACCAATTGTCACATCTGGTTCTCCACTTTATCGCTATCAATCGTAATCTGGTCACGCCCATTCCTTTTTGAGTGATACATTGCCCAGTCTGCCCTCGTCAACAGCTCACTCGGATTTGAACACGTCTCCGGATAGCTCGCCACACCCGCACTGGCGCGAACCTGTATTTCTTTTCCTCCATATACAACAACCTCACTGCGAATCTGATTGTGAATCTCTTTTACTATCTCATATGCTTCATCCAGTCCCTTGTCAAGAAATGCAATAACAAACTCCTCGCCGCCGTACCGTCCTGCAATACCGCCGTTTGCCAATGCCCCTTTATTCAGAAGTGTCGTCACATAACGAATTACCTCATCCCCGCACTGATGTCCATATGTGTCATTTACCATTTTAAACTTATCAATATCAAACAGGGCCAATGATACAGAAGCCTTTCTGCTCACAGCCTCTGACAGATACCCATTTAAAATCTCCGTTAAATGCCTGCGGTTATAAATCCTTGTCAAGCCATCCCGGATTGCCATATCATTCATCTTTGCATACAGCCTTGTATTCGATATACCAATACTCATCTGGCTGGCAATATTTTCATAAAAATTCCGGCTGTCCATAAATGCATTTTCTTTTTTCTTGCCGACAACAAGCGTTCCTAAACGCTCCTCCTGTTTCACAATCGGAAGACAGATTTCAGAAGGCAGTTCATTTTCCTCGGTCAGATATTTGAAAAATTTAATCGTATCGGTGGAAAAGTTTTGTATATATGTCTTCGACAGCAGGAGCAGCTCCTTCAATTCCGTCTTTTGTACGGAGTCCATAATCTGTTGTTTAAACTCCTCGCCAAGACTGGTTGACAGAGCAACAAATCTTCCCTGCGGTTCCTCTCCCGGTACTAGCAAGCTGTTATCCGGCTCTAATATAATCATAACCATATCCATATCCAGCCGGATTCTCATAATTTTGGTCACGCGCTGAAGCATATCATCCTGCCCCATAGATGCAGCAATCGTAGAAGAAATCTCATTCTGTACAGACATTTCATCATGAGAACGGTTAATCTTTTTATTTGCCGCCCTTAACTCAATTTTCTGCATCCCCAGCGTTTCGTTTACCTTTTTAATCTTCTGCTGATGTTCCTTTAAATCGTCATTGGCATGATTCAATTCTGCCACCACGCGATTTTGCGCAAACAGCCGCTTCTCAAAGAAATTGTAAATGCCGGCAAATAGTTCTCCCAGCACTACCATCGCAACAACGACAACGACAATCATCATCACTTCCTGTATTACTGCTGGCAATGTCATCTCTTTCTTATAGATGAATACAAAGGCAGTAACAAATGAAGTTATACTATAAGCTAAAGTAAATACTAGATAACAGCCGATTCTCTTTGCCAAATCATCAAATGGAAGGAATAACAGGGTTTCGATTGCAAATAATAGCGTTGCTATAAGGAAAATCCGTTCGGATACTCCTACCATAGCCACAAAATACATAACTAAAACAAACAGCAAACGGCAAAAATAGTAAAATAATCCCGTCTTTGTCCTTTCCAGAAAAATCTTCTTTCCCCTTAAAGACAGGAATTCAATCAATGCCATTAAAGCAAAGCCCACCGTAATGACAATACTCAAAACGGGAGAGCCCCCCTTCTCCTTTACATAAGCAGAAATAAAATATACCGCAATCGCCACATACATTACCAGATGACTGTATATAATATATTTGCTGCTCTGTATGTTTTCCAACCTTTCATCCATATGTAACCCCTCCTGTCCTTTTTATTTATTGTTCCCAAAAAAGTTCAATGCTGTCCCCATCCTGTAACGGTTCCGTAAAATCCTTATCTATACCATTGATACGCGTTATCAGCCGTGTTCCCCCGGCTTTTGACAAATCAAACGGATATACATCAAACACATCCACAAATATCGGCTTTTCCTTTGCCGGCATAACAACATTTTCCCCATTAACCGTTACCTGTATTGGTTCTGCGGAAACTCTCGCCGCAGGAGTCGGTTCCGGGGCAGCCGTATGAGTTCTCTGCTCCAGAACTCCCGGAATCAGCTTGCCGTCAGCTCCAAGCTTTGCCGTGTCAAAAGGAATCCCTTCCATCCAGTCAGGAAGCGGCTTCAATGGCTGAAGCAATGGATCCTCCTGCATCTGTTTCTCGAAATCCTCCTCTGGCTTTACTTTCTCGTCCTCTGGCACCTCTATCGGCTTTGGTTTTCGTACAATCGTATCGCCGTCCCTCACCTTTACATTCGGGCCGGCTTCCCTGCCGTTGAGAAGAACAATATCTTCTCCCTCAATACCCGCAAATTCAAATACCCGGGAAAGCGTATAATAATCAAACACCTCTATCTTATCATTATCCTTAACGTTATGTGACATCCCCGTCACTGTACCATTTACCTCAATCAGCTTCGGGCACAGTATCTTTCTGCCAAATAAGGTAATTGTCATCTCACTTTGACATTCTGATATATCAGAAACCATGAGCTGTCCGCTCTCTCCCTTCGAAGAAGGAGTAATGAATATCTCGTCCTTATCCTCTACAAGTTCATTCAGGCTGACATCCTTCCCATTCCGCCGGATTATGGCGGCTTCCCCGGCAGTTCCCTTGACAACCCGTTCCTCACCATTCACTGTATAGTGTATACTGTCTCCGCGGATTGGGAACAAATCTTTCTGGGCAAAGCCGTAACCGACACAGGCATCCAGCACCGTTACCCTGCCGTTATCATACAGTTTTACACGCTGTTCATTTACCATTACGTGGATAAAATTATTTTTCTGTTCATAAAAATTCATACAGATTCCTATCGGGGTAACCAACGTGGAGTCCTTCCGGATGCCCTGCTGCTCAAATTCAACATTTGTCAGAACCTCGGCCCCCCGAATCGCTACCCTGTTTTCCGGCAACTGCAGATATTTTGCCAGCTTCTCCGTAAAGCCCTCATGTTTACCGCCACCACCGACAACAAAGACAGCGCTTACCGTTTTACCGCCATTCAGCTCAATAATTCTGTCTGCCACGCTTTTCGTTATTTCCTCTACTGCTCCCTCAGAGATAGCAGCAATATCTTCCTTTGTCACCCGGATATTTTCATTAAATATATTTTGAAAGGCAACTGATTTGCGCCGTTCACACTCTCTCTTAACGCGCTCTGCCGTCTCAAAATCAACTAAATAATTTTTTGCAATTGCCTCCGTAATTTCATCTCCTGCCAACGGTATCATACCAAAGGCAATAATACTTCCCTCTTTTACAATCGAAATATCGGAAGTTCCGGCCCCTACATCTACAAGGGCAATATTTAACAGTCGGAATTTCTCGGGAATCGCTACATTGATTGCTGCAATCGGCTCCAGCGTCAGGCTTGCCACATGAAGACCTGCCTCCTCAACTGCCGCATACAGACCGTCTACTACTTCCTCTGGCAAAAATGTCGCAATCAGTTCCACGCCAATTGAATTCGCCGTATGCATCTCAATCATTTCCATCGGATAACCGTTTAGAAAATATTTGACCGTGGAATATCCAACACAGAAAAAATGCTTTTGCTTGTCTTCCACTTCTTTTCGAATTTCTTCATATGCTTTCTCCACACCCATCATATCAAGAGAACGAATATGATCTTCCACAACCTTTGTTTCCACAGAAAATTCGCAGACCGCATGCACTCTCTTTGTCTTCAGCACCCGGCCGGCAGCGGCAATGCTTACCTCTGACAGGCTCTGGTGAATCCGGTTTTCCAATCGGTTTTTAATCTCGGTAATAGTCTTTGCCACAGTTGAAATATCGTGTATCTGACCGTCTATCACCGCCCGCGTTGTATGTTCGACAGATTCCTGCGCCACCACAACAAAACGGTCTGTACCAACCCGGTAGCCAACCGTTCCCACAATACTTCTCGTTCCGATATCCAAACCAAATACATATCCTTCGTTGTTATTCATAAGTTCCGCCTTATTTCCCCGTATCTTCTATATATTTCAAAACCTACTCTTTTTATTATAACACAAAGTCTATAATATGCCTAGTAATTGTTTTATCTGAATTTGTAAATCCCGCAATGTACCATCATTATGTATTATTTTATCACAGCGCCTTGTCAGTTCTTCGTCACTAAGCTGCTTTGACATGATTGCCTCCGCTTTTTTTACCGAATATCCCCGCGTCTCTGTCAGACGACGGATTCGTGTTTCCCGTTCTGCCGTCACTCCCCAAATCTGCTGGCAGAGGGAATAACAGCCGGTTTCAAACAGCAAGGCGGTCTCTATGACAATAAGCGGGTCTTTTCCCCATTCTTCCAGTTTCTGCCGGATTACCCGAAACACATACGGATGAATGATAGCATTTAACTGCCGCAGTTTTTCATCATCGGCATAGACAATTTCCGCCAGTGCCGTACGGTTTATGGTATGATCCGGCTGAAGAATATGGCTGCCAAATAAGTCGCCGATTTCCTCATATGCCGTATTGCCCGGACTCATCGCTGTATGACCTATCTCATCGGCAATCAGTGTTCTTGCCTGATATTCTTTTTCTAAAAGTTCTACAACTGTAGATTTACCGCTTCCCACGCCGCCTGTAATGCCGATAACCATTTTCCCCTCCATTCGTACACGTCAGGCTACTTTGCCTCGTACCAATTTCTGCCCCGCTTCACTTCAGCGATGAGTGGAACGGAGAGTTCACATGCATGAACCATTTCTTCTTCCAGTATTTTTGTTACGGCTTCTATCTCGTCCTCTGCCGTCTCTATCAATAACTCATCATGAATCTGAAGTATCAGCCTTGACTTATAATGATTCTCCCGCAGCTTATGATTCACACGAATCATGGCGATTTTAATAATATCCGCAGCTGTTCCCTGAATCGGTGAATTCATAGCGATACGCTCCCCAAACTGTCGCTGCATAAAGTTTTTTGCCTTTAATTCGGGTATTGGTCTGCGCCTGCCAAACATAGATGTCACATACCCCTTGTTTTTGCCTGTCTCAACCAGTTCATCCATAAACGCCTTCACGCGGGGATACGTTTCAAAATAATTTTCTATATATTTTTCTGCTTCTTTCTTTGTAATGTTCAAATCTCTGGAAAGCCCAAAGCCGCTAATTCCATATACAATACCAAAATTAACTGCTTTGGCGTTTCGCCTCTGGAGGTCTGTAACCTCATCATACGGCGTATGGAATACAAGTGAAGCCGTTGTCCTGTGAACATCCGCATTTTCCCTGTATGCCTCAATCAGCCGCTCGTCTCCCGACATATGTGCCAGAACACGAAGCTCAATCTGAGAGTAGTCGGCGTCCAGAAAGACATATCCTTCCTCTGGGACAAACACTTTCCGAATCTCACGTCCAAGCTCCATCCGAATTGGAATATTCTGCAGGTTCGGCTCTGTACTGCTCAGTCTCCCGGTAGCCGTAATATTCTGATTAAAAGTTGTATGAATTCTCCCATCCTGTTCGTCAATGTATGAGTCCAGACCGTCCGCATAGGTGGATTTTAACTTAGCAAGCTGGCGATACTCTAAAATCATTTCGATAATCGGATCCTCAAACCGAAGTTTTTCCAGAACCTCCGCCGAAGTGGAATATCCCGTCTTTGTCTTCCGTCCATATGGCATCCGCATCTTGTCAAATAAAATGGTTCCCAGCTGCTTCGGTGAATTGATATTAAATTCCTCGCCCGCCCGCTCATAGATATCCTGCTCTAACTCGGCAATCCGGCTTCCAAGCCGCTGTCCATATTCCTTCAGGGCTTCTCTCTGCAGGAGAATCCCCCATTTTTCCATATCATACAGAGTAAAAACAAGCGGCATTTCAATATCATGGAACAAATCAAAAGATTTCATCTTTTTCAGTTCTCTTTGCAATGACGGATAACTCAGAACGTTTACCAGTGCACAGTAACAGCAGTAACGTATCATATCATCTTCGTGTTCTGCAAAAGCGGCCTCCGGCAGCGCCTTGCCAAATACCTGAGCATAAGAAAACATCGAAACCCCGGCATATGTGTCGGCAATGTCTTCCTCCGCAAAGCTTTTTTGCACCGGATTTATGAGATACGCCGCCACATTTGTATCAAACGAGTTCTCCACATCCAGCTCCGCAAAAAAATCAAGCTGCGCTTTCACATCATTGGCAACAAGAGGAGTAGAATCTCCTGCCAGTTTCATTAAGTCTCCTATGACATCGCCCTCTGACAGACCTTTACCCATTTTACAAAAACAAATATTTTCTTTGTCCGCCGCAACAGCAATGCCTAAAAGACGGCTGGCATTTTCTGACATAAACAATGTCATCTGCCCATTTCCATCCTGCGCCGTGTCTGATTTTTTTCGAAATACCGTCTTGATACCTAGCGGTTTTTCTTTTTTCAGGTTCTTAGAAAAATTGTCCCACTCTTTCTTTTCCGTTATCGTCTGAAAGCTTTTCTCTATCTTCTTATCCGCTCCGGTATCATCCGAAAAACGGTTTAAAATTGACTTGATATCCAATGTCTGAATCAGATGATAGGCTTTCTCATTATACATATCCCCGACCAGACACTGTTCCATCGAAACGCCCAGTCTGCAGTCCGTTTTAATCGTAGCCAGTGTTTTACTCATTTTGGCAAGTGAAATGTTATTTTTTACTGCCTCTCTTGCCCGGTTCGGTGTAATCTCCTCGACATGGGCGATAGCGTTTTCTACCGTGCCAAACACGGTCAGTATTTTTACCGCTGTCTTTTCCCCGACTCCCGGCACGCCCGGAATATTGTCAGAAGAATCTCCCATGAGCCCCTTTAAGTCAATAATCTGCGACGGTGTCACGCCGTATTTTTCGATTACCTGTGCCGTATAGTAATCCTCGACCATTGTTTTACCGCCCTTTGTCTTTGGAATCCTGACTTTTATTTTATCTGTCGCAAGCTGAAGCAAATCCCTGTCGCCTGACACGACAGAAACCGTATATCCTTCTTTTTCTCCTTTTTTCGCCATCGTCCCAAGAATATCATCCGCCTCAATGCCTGCCTGTGAAAATATCATAATATTCATGGCCTGCAGGACATCCTTCAGTACCGGTATCTGCTCCCGCAGCTCCTCCGGCATTGGCTTTCTCGTCCCCTTGTATTCCTCATACATCTTGTGACGGAATGTCGGCTCTTTTTGGTCGAAGGCAACTAATATGTGGCTGGGTTCTTCCTCCTCCATAACTTTAAACATGATATTTAGAAATCCATAAATCGCATTGGTATGCAAGCCCTCCCTGTTCGTCAACTCCGGGACACCATAAAAGGCACGGTTTACAATACTATTTCCGTCAATTAAAACCAGTTTGTTTTCCAAAATCCTATTTCCTTCCTATCTCTCTGTCGGCAGCTTTCCACATTTGACACATCGGATATTCTCTGACGTGTTAATAGCTTCGCAGTGCGGGCATATCCAGTTATTGATAACCGTCCGTTTTTCCTCCGGCTTTTTCTTTTCCACCTTTGTTACCGGAGCATGATAATCTCCCATCTCCTCGTGTGCCTCAAGAACTCCCTTCCTGACAGCTTCCTTGATTAAAAAATATCCAAACGTTAAACCAAGTACCCACAAAATAATTTCTAACATAATGTCTGCTTCCCTGTATTATTTAAGTTTAATTTTCTTTACGCCGCTGTAAGCGCTCAGATAGCTCTTTCCTTTTTTTGTCTGGTACGCCTTCACACGAACATAGTACGTTGACTTTTTCTTTAAGGAATAGACGCCGAAATTATTCCCTGTCGTAACGTATTTCTGCGTCTTTGACTTACTAAAAGAACGTGCTGTCGATACAAATACCTGATACCCCTTTACTTTCCATTTCGAAGATAATGTGAACTTAAAGGAAGTCTTTTTTCTCTTAATCTTTTTTATTTTAGGCTTTGACGGCACAATGGAAAAACGCAGGGTACGCTTTCCTGTATAATTCCCTTTTCCACGGACAATAATCTTTGCCCTGCCAATTTCCTTATTGTTTTTGTACTGAACGGTGTAATCACGGTTTTTCTTCATTTTTACATCACCGTTTTTTAGTACAAGTCCTGCCGTCACATTTTTATTTTTAAACGCCTTTACTTTTTTATACTTACAGGTAACGCTTTTTACTGATTTCTTCTTAATCCGATACGTTACCTTTACCGTTCCTTTATAATTTCCGACGCCCTTTATCTTAACCGTAGCCTTTCCCAGTTTTTTATTATTGGCATAGGAAAGCTTATAATCCTTCCCCATGGTCAGTTTCTTTTTGCCATCCTTTAATTTCACGTTATTCTTAATGGCTTTTCCCTTATATGCCACTGACTTAGACACCTTTACCATGCTCTTTTTCAATGCCTTTTTAAACACCGGTACCTTCACACGCACAATTACTGTTTTGTACACCTTCGTGTCGGCAGGAACAAATCTGGCACGGTAACCGGAATTTCCATACACAGGAACAATTGAACTGTCCACCCAGCTCCACTGTGCCGGAAGCTTAATCGAAGACAGCTTCCGCGTTGGAGAATACACTGCCCCCGCTATAACCGGCAGCTTATAGGTCGGCATCAGTTTCGGCACAAATGTCGTTGTGCCGCCAGCTGCATATCCAGAATAATTTTCTGCCGTCACACAGACGATAATCCGTGAGCCGATATCTGCTCTTGTAACTTTATAAGTTCTTGAAGTTGCTCCGGCAATCGGTACTGCATCATCGTCTATCGTTGTGATTTCATCCTCATCCTCTGCCATCTTGTGAACGGAGGCGATTTCTATTTCATCCTCGTCGTCTTCATCTTCGCCGTCATCCTCATCATCGTCATCTTCGTCATCTTCGGCTTCCAAGTCATCCTCTTTCTCACCGCCTGTTTCATCCACTACCTCATTGAGTGCAGACTCATCTCCTTTCAGATTGATTCGGTACCACTGGAAACTGAGGTCTCCTGTATCCTTGGATTGAAGGTTTTCTTTTGCCGTCAGCGTAGAGTCCACCTTCACATCACCCGCGATGTCGACCTCCCCTTCCAGTACCATCTTATCCGTCTCAAAATCCATTTCTGCTACTTCTTTTGACCGATTTCCTGCCGCATCCACTAAAACTGCATAGACAGTATATTTTGTCTCCGGCGTCATGCCTTTGAAATGCAGCTCCATTTCCTTATCTGCCTCCAGACGCCCATAGCCAACAATGCCCTGACCGGATGTCACCGCTTCTAATACATCATCGGGTTTCACATCAGCTGGCGCATACTCCGCCGGCACAACCATATAATAATACATTCCCGGTTCATTTCCAACGATAATGCCTTCCGCCGTCACATCTGCAGTGTCTCCCACAAGACTAAGCTTACTCTCAGGAGGCGTCGTATCGACATTTATGATAACTTTCTTTGGCGTCTGGTCGATTGCTCCTCTTGTATTATCCTCAAAATTGGAACGGAGATAATAGGTAAATATGTTTTCGCCTTCCTTTAATTTCTCTGATTCCTCTGATTCATTTGTTTCCCCCATTTTTATTGTT
>DEUM01000006.1 GCA_002362575.1 Lachnoclostridium sp. UBA3262
TTGCGGTTTTATCTTTTGTAAATTACTATTTTTTCTTTTGTAAGTTTATGTGCTCTTTTCGCCTCCTTTCGGCACATTTTTATATTACCATTATCTGGATAAAAAAATATAGTGGTAAAATATTCCATTTTTCTTGATTTTTCGTCATTTTTATGATATCTTATATGAGATATATTATATTTCATCCAAAGGAAGATTTTATCAATGAGATGCCTATTATGCGGTAACGAAAGTGACAATGGAAAGAATGTATGCTCTAGATGTGAAAGAGACTACGAAATAACAAATGAACAAATGAATAATTTCAATAGTGGCATATCTGACAATGGAATTGATAAAAAATCTCAAGAAAGCACAAAAGGGACCGTGGCTATCGTAAGCGCATTTTTTATACCACTGCTTGGATTTGTTCTTGGCATCATATATGCGTCTACTTTGGAAGAAAAAACAAAACCTGCCATTGCTATAGTTGTGTCCGTTTTGGTTATGATATTTAACATTTCTTTTTTGTTACAATATGTTCATTAGGGAGGTCTTCTATGAAAAAAATTCTTTTTGAAATATGATATAGGTTGAAAAATTTATAATCAATATTGGTACGGAGGAAGAATATGTACATATGTAATAAGTGCGGGAAAGAAACATTTAATCCAGATATGGTTTGTGACAATTGCAGACCAACAAAGGAGGACGAAAAAGTAATTAAAAAGAAAAATGAAGAAAGCACGTCAGTTTTCGAAAATAAGGAACTAGAAAACGTAAATACGAATTTGATGTTTTGCCCTGATTGCGGGAAAAAGATATCAAGAATTGCGATAACTTGCCCTAATTGCGGTCATCCGTTTGAAGTGAAAAAGGAGAAAGAAAAGAAGATTGCACTAAAAAGTGGTGGAACAAAAGCGATTTCATATATAACAACACTGATAGGTTATGCCTTATCTTTTAAGATTTTAGGGATTGGATGTATCATACCACTTGCTTGGTTCTTATATTTTTGCCTGTATGTAAGCGACAAAGATAAAGAGAAATACGATGTTACTTATTTTATAAATTTAAGAAATGAATTTATCATGCTTACAATACTTGGATTACCGATAATTATATTTTTGTAAAATAATACAGATGGAGGAATTGAAATGGCTCTTATAAAATGCCCTGAGTGTGGGAAAAAGATAAGCGACTTTACTGACAAATGTACGCATTGCGGAAAACCAATTACAGAAGATGATAAAATCCATGCTTTTGTTGAACAACAAAAAAGAAAGAAACAGAAAAAAGTTATGTTCATAATTTCTTGGGCGATAGGAATTGTTATTGTTATCTTCTGTGTTATATTAACAATGGGTGCTATCAGCAGAAATTTATTAGATAAAGATTTAGGGAATATATTTAAAGATGATGGAAGTACATCAATCACATCTTCAGCAGAAATTACGTCAGATTGGATGAGTAGGGTTGTAAGTGGGAAATTTATTTCTTTATCTGATGTGGAAGATGAGTGGGTAGCAAAAGATAAAGAAGCAAAATAAATTATTGGAATGTTATAATAAGCTATCAAATTCAAAGGAGGATTGAATTATGTTAAATTGGACTGCCACTCATTCTTATGCAGACAAAGACTGGGAAAAGATTTGCGATTATTGTGGGTGTGTGTTTAGAGTTAAAAATCAATTACAAGACGGGCATAACGAACCGGAAGAATATTATTGCCCTGAATGTAATAAAGAATTTAAAATTAGAGCCTGTATTACTCCACAAGTAACTTTAATCTCTAAAAGAACAGACGGTAAGAAAAATAAGTATAATAACAAAGCTTAACTAGATACTTAGAGCTTTCACACGGTTTCGTGTTTTGCTATATAACAATTACTAAGACTATAACTCATTATTGTGCATGTTAACCTCTTATCCGAAAAGACCAAAGGTTTCTATTTTCCTTTGGTCTTTTCATATGCAGAAAACCATTTACTTATTTTATTTAACCATTATAATGGTTTTTAATTAGGTGTAGATAACCATTATAATAAATATTTTTCCAAATTAAAAGACGGCAAACCATTACGGTTCCGTCTTTAAAAAACCTTATAAAATAATATATGTTTTCTATAAAATTCAACTTCTATCTTGCTTTTTACGCTTCTCTAATATTCGCTTTACAAATTCATCCTCAAGGTTAGTTACTTCTATTACTTGTGCTGTAGATTTAGCAACGTTGTCAAAAGTTTTTCTTAATTTGTCAACGCTTCTTTTAAATTCATCTAAATCTGAAATATAATCCATCATCCCTTTATATTCTTCAAAGTCAATAATTTCATCTACTTTATACTTTTTTGTATGTACACCTAATCTAGAATAAATACAACTTATTTGTACTTTCTTTTCTTTGAACTCATTTATTATATCACTTACGGATTCATCTAAGGACATTACCCACATGCGATTCGGAAATATTGTAATATTGGTCTTATCCATATTTTCAAACCTAGTTTGTGTATCTTTCCTTAGTTGACTCATAAAACTTTCACTGAATTTTAAACTTTCAATTTTTAAAGGGGAATTACCAGTATTCCTTAATACAATACATGCTAATGTAGAACGCACTAACTCAAACGATATTTGAAGATATGGTCTTCTATTTTCATGACGTTCAATAAGTAGTATTATAATAGTAACCACAGGAGCAATCAAACTCAAAAAGGAGAATATAACTTCTATGTATGGCACAGAATTTAATCCTTTTACTGCCTCGGTCAACTGTTGTAGTAACTCTTTAATCTCTAAAACTTCTTCATTACTCATTAAATTTTCCTCAACCTTTAAATATCAAAATCACGATTTTGTCTTAAACTAATTAAATAGATCTGAATGTGTGCCAGTTCTATACAATTCTAAATATTCCCCACTTTGACGGTATATCAGTAGCCAGTCCGGTAAAATATGACATTCTCTATATCCTGCATAGTCTCCAATTAAATTGTGATCCTTATTTCTTATATCAAGTGGCTCCGGTATTTTCAACTTTTCAACTATCTTTTCAAATAATGAAAAATCATAATTACGTTTCTGACATGTTCTCATGTCTTTTTTCATCCTTGCAGCATATTTGATTTTTAACATTCTTTAATCCTCCAGCATGGACTCTATAAAATCATGAACAGAACCCTCAAATACAGTACCGCCTCCGTTCTCAAGCTCCTTCATGGCTTCTATCGTTTCTTCATTTGGTATTTCATCCGGAATCGCTGCTCCTTCTAAGACTCCCATAACATAATACATTTTACTCTCTGGTATCTGGTCTAAAAGCTGTATTGCTCTCTCTCTCTCTTTTTTACTCATTGCTTATGACCTCTCTTTCTTTTCGAATATGATAAGGTATCACTATCTTGCTTAAACTTTATCATACACAGTATGGGGCGTCAATATGTTTTCAAAAATTAAGAAGGTGTACTTGCTAATATTTCAGTACACCTCCTTGTACAATTCCATAAATGTATCAGCATAATAATATGGCTGAACCTCTTTCTGATTTCTATTACTTATTAAATTTACGCCATATTTCAAGCCTTTGCTTGTTAAAGACTTATATTCCTTTGTGCCGCCCTTGCTGGACTTTCTTTGCTTTATTTCCATATATCCGGCGGAAATAAGTAACTGATTGAATTTTGCCGTTTTAATGCTGCACCTATTACGCTGAAGCAATACTGTAGCAGAACATTGTTCCCGACTTCCGTTATCCTCATACTTGGGTAAGAACCCAGTCGGTATACCCACATCCTTACAGTAATTTTCATACATGAACAATCTGCTTGCTTCGCTTACACGCAAATCGTCCGCAATGAATTTTACAATCGCTATACCCTGTTCTGCGATCCCTTTACTCTCTTTTTGAATATAATTTTCCATATTGTGAAAACGATTGATATAACGCGCAGTAAACTCTGTTCCTTTCTGTCCTGTTAGTTTGTTTGCTATAAACTCGCAACCTTTTTTTGTTATATTGTAGCAAGGGTATTCTTTTCCTCTGTCTGTCCGGTATGTGTTTTCTGTAAAGAAATCTGACTGGGGAATTTTCCCCAGTGAAAGTTGTTCACAATATCTGCGAATATCTTTCATCAATTCGTTGTGCTGTTTTTCCACCATTTCAGCAACCTCTAATGAGGTTATCGTCTGTTCCCGGTTCATTGTAATTAAATTATCCATACTGGTATTCCTCCTTGATTCATAAATATAGTGTTGCAGAGCCTATCTGAAGGATAAGCCCTGCACCGTTCATGTGTGTAACCAGTCGCTTCACTGGTCGGAGGTTGTTATATTTATAATTCCTTCACTTTTCCCAAATAAATCCACTGCCACTTACCATTTTTCTTTTCCAGCAGCCTGCCCCATTTTCCAACTATCTTTGATATCTTCACAATATCTCCCTTTTTAGCTGTCCCGATCTTATTTTTAGTCGTTACTTTACTAGATGAACGGATAGCCGCCTTACGCGTCACTTTTGCCTTGTACTGGTAATTGTGCAGTATTTTATTTTTCAGTCGTTTCCATTTCTTGTTGTTCGTTCCTGTCATTGGTCCCGGACATGATTTGCCGTTCACGTCCCAATGACGAATTATCGTCTTGGCGTTCGGACACTGTTTCTGAATATGCTGCACGAGCTGGCGAACGGCAAGCATTTGTTCCCAACTGGCATTTTTTGTGCAGTCACAAAGTTCAATGCTGACACTATTCGTATTTGTGCATTTTCCATAGTATGTACCAGCTCCACCAGACCGGGAATACAGACCACCAACAGCGTAGGCACTGTATTTCATTGGTATAGATTCCCAGATGTCGCCATTACCAGACACGAAATAGTGCGCCCCTGCTACTCTGGTGTTTGAATCAGCAAAATACTTTGCATTGCCTTCCGCTGTATCGCCCTTGTTTCCTGTATAGTGTATTACGATATACTTTACGGCGGACAAATCCCTCTTGCCGCCGTAACTGATATCCTTGGCTCTCAATTTGTTAATCTGCATTTTCTGTCTCCTCCTTCTCTTTCAGTACGTCAATCGCCTTATACAGTACCTTTGGTAAGGGTATTCCCATAATCCCGGCATTTTCCAAGAATGAAATAATTTCGTTTGTAATAAATGCAATGATTACCGCATTTTTTATGTAATCAGAACCCACAACCAAATCCATTTGATACCCTATGGCTACCGCTAATAGCATTACTATTTTTCTTAGTAGCCCTTTTAGACAGGCATGGCTTTCCAATCCACCATTTTGGCTTTTCTTGCTTTTGTGAAACACTCCCGCCACTATCAAACCGGAAAGGTAATCAATAGCCATGCAAATTATCAGTGTTGTCATTCCTGTACTCCAACCTCCTAGCAATGTTGATATTACCGAGCCTGCGCCCCCTGTTATCGCACATATCATATTTTTATCCATAGTCTTGTCCTCCTTTACTCTGTTTTGTTTTCTACGGATTCCAGCTCGTAAGCTACCGCGTCAAAATCTGCCATATCCTTCTGGACTGCTGCCTTATGTTCCTTATACAGGTCCGGCCGGTCAATCGATTTATTGAATGACAGCACGCCGTCACTGTTTAGGGTGGCAGACATTCTTGCCACCATGATTTGATTTTCGCCCTCCTGAACTAGGCTTTGTCCGTTTAGTGTTACATTTTTTTAATTTTCAGCATTGTTTGTTTCCTCTCTTTCTTATGATTTTACGATGTGATTTTTAATGCAGTTAAGTGCGTTGCGTTTTTTGTGTTTCCATAAACAGTACCGCTACCCGAATCATCTTGGTATGTTAGGGAAACTGACGTGTATGCTGATAAGTGCACAAGAACTGGCGGTATAACAAATGATTGATATGTCCCAACTGTCCTTGATATCACACTTGCCAACTCGACATTATTCGTCTGGTCTCTTATCCGCAGCCGTTTGACTGTTGCATTATTCCCCGTTGCTGCCATTACTGCCGTACCAGACAGCAGATAGTATCCAGATTTTTGCACAATCAAAAGTCCTCCGCTCAATTTGAATACATCCGTGTCCTGATTTTCATTTACTGCGTCTAGTGATATAGTCGTTTCCGATGAACTTGAAATGGATTGATTGGTTGTTCTTTTTACTGTTACTGCACACGCTAACTTTTCTGCCAATGTAAGTTTGCCTTCTACGTTAAGATTTCCGGAGACACGCAAACCGTGCTGTGCTACGCAGTCATTCGTGATGTAGGTATATGATCCATTACCTCCGGACAAATCTCCAATGCGTACCCCGGAACTTCCGCCGGATGCAGTAGTTCCAATCTCTACTCCGTAATTGGTGCTTTTAAACTTTAACTTGTCCGTATACACCGCCGGGGTGGTTACTGAATCACCAGCTTTTACCGCTCCTAGGTTTATTTTTGTAGTGTGTGCCGCAGTCTCTCCCTCTCTCTGTATTCCGAATACGAATCCATCATTATTTATATAGAGTGAACGCCGGAAATTACTTGATTCCATTACCCCATACCATTCAAGACCAGTTATATACCCTGTGTTTACCGAATTGGCAATATCTTTCCGTCTCAGTTTAATCAGTCCGGGAGTTTTTGCTGATACACCTGCCGATATTGAAAATATGGCATAATCACCCTCGTAATATATATCCGAACCACCAATGAGCCAGCCCCCTATTTTTCCTTTTACTACTTCAGCTTCTGCGCCTTTCAATACCGCTCCGGTTATCGTTCCAGTAGCCGTCACGTCATGAGCGAACAGCTGTCGTACCAGCTCCGTATCGACATTGATTTGCTCTGCTGTCACTGATTTTTTTATGATGCAAGTGCCGTCTATAGCTTCTTTATACTTTTCATCTGACAGTTCAGTGGAAGACAGTCCGGAACACGTAGCATTGATTTCATAGAACAGCCCATCTTTTCCCCGTAAGATAAGCTTGTCCGCTGCGAGGGTATTTGCGTCTATCCAATCGCCGTTTATTCTTACGCCATTCAATTCCCCAGTTACAGCGCCATTCTTTATTGTTACGTTTTGTAAAATGCCAATCTTAGCGAACAACTGTCCTACTGCTTCTTTATTGATATTTGCTGTGTCGATGTTGGCCAGTGTTATGTCTGCATATGCCAGAGCCGCTTCTGAACTTTTCAAATAACCAAGGATAGCGATGTTCGCCTCCAACTCGTCCACGCCCATCTTTTTTAATACTTCTTTCTCCAATACAATTAAATGCTCTATGGTGGCGTATTTCAGTTTCGCTTCCTCTGCCATCAGTACACCGTAAGTTCCTATGTTTGCTTTTATCTCATCTGACGTTACGTATCCTAACTTTGCATTTTCAGCTATTAAATCGTCCGCATACAATTTCTTTTTTATATCTTCTTTAACCAACTGGATGGTATTACCCTGTAGTTGTGATGAAGATGAAAAATCGCAAGAGTTGTTTATGCTACAGGCAGATTCTTCACATTCTGCGCTAAAACAATCCCTAAATGCCCTTGTTGTTCCTTTTAATGTCCTACTTTGAATGATAGAAATTATCTCTGTTCCTTCATCCGTAAACTTTATTACATCACCAACTTGCAGCCACGGCATCCCCCATGTGTCTAACTGATATCCCTGATATGTAAATCCCCCAATTCTCTCATATATGCTTTTTAGTAGTTCCTTGTTATACGTTTCCGGATTCTCTAATATCTCCGCAGAAGGCTTAAAAAAAACGAAATTTTCATTGATTGTATATATGTTCTGACATTTTTCTGCATCTTCCGGATAATAATAGGCGTTTCCGTCTGCGTCTTTCGCACATACCCCATCGATGGGCGTCAGCATATGGTCATCATAGGTTATCTTTTCATATTCTGAAATCTCCTGTGCGTTTTCCGGATTACTGTTTAATTGCCGGAACGCTAAATTTCCATTTTCATTTATGTATGCACAGTACCCTAACGACTCCGCTATCTGGGCTATACATGCCCGACCGGACAGGTTGCTTGCTTCCATTGTCTTATACAGTTTCTTACTTTCCAATCCCGCCGGCATGTCAATAGTTCCTTTATATTCACAGTACGTTGCGATAGCGTTCAGAAAGTCTTTGAATGTAACTGTCTGGTATATGTTTCCTATATCATCGCCAAGATTTTTCACAAGGTCCTGCGGATTTATTTCTTGTGTATATGTTTTATTGTTATATAAAAAATGGACTGTGACAGTATGTGTTGTCTCTCCCTCATACTCTACTCCATCCGGCGACAGCAGAGCCGATGGCGTATTTTCTTTCATTAACTTCCATATTGCTTTTGTAATTGCCAGAAAACTTTTTGAGTAATGATTGCTTATCATATAATAGTTTCCGTCAGTCTCATCTAAAAATATGTCCCCTGTCTGATACAGTCCGCCTCCCTGCCAGATTCCTTTGTATGATTCACTCTGTGGAAAGATACTGTTATATACAGAAGATACATCCTTATCAAACAAGGCAGAAAAAGCGTCATTACATACTATAGAGATACGGCTTCGTATTTCCTGCCGTTTTGCCGTTTTAATATAGCCTTCATAGATACAGATAACCTCTGTTTCTTCATATCCCGAATACACCCGGATTTTTTTATTCAGCATATCCGGGCTCCAGAACCATTCCTTAATTCCTTCCTCTATGTTCATTTCTGTCTCTGCTACGGTAACCCGATAGCAGGCAGATACACAGCCACCCAGACACATACTGCTGCCGGACCACAGTGCTTCCTCCAGCTCTGCGGTTTCTGGAATGATATTCTGGGCAGTAATGTCCGGAAAATTATCATCCGGGAATGTGATTTTATACACTGCCGTATAATTGGAATCGTTCTGCTCTCCTTTATATAATTCTTTTGTTCTATTACTTAATATTCTCATGGCAGCCTCCTAATATTGAATCAATTCAAAGGTAACGCCTTTGTAATAAATCGTTCCTGATGTATCCATGTAGCTTATGTCAAATGTTGTATCTGGGATGTAATACATCGCTGTTTTCTGGTAGTTCATCTGCATCGGATTCCACACCTTTACCCGGTATTTTCGTTCATCTGCATTGACCAGTCCAAACTTCATTGCCTCCCCGATCAGATAGTTCATTGCATATTCCGGCATATCGTCTACTGTCGTAAATCGAAAGCTTGTCTTTTTTTCCTTGAATACTTTCCGGTGCAGTCCATTGTTTGAATCGCTTCTCCATGAATCTTTTTCTGTTATCTGGTCCGGTGTTACGGATATGCCATCTGCCGCAAAAAATGTCGGTGGCACGTTCTTTGTCTCTCCGGAGGAAGAAACAAACTGGAGAAAATAACCTTTGAAATTCTGTTTTTCCTTATATTTCTGAAATCTCATTCCTTACCTCCTATATTGACATCCCGGTTCTTCCGTACAGGTCTTTATGTTCTTCGTCTTTCTTTACTATAACCTGATACAGCTGACTTTCGTTTGGATGAAGAATGATTGTCTCTCCGCCTGCCAGCCCTTCTTTCCTCATCGCTGTACACATAGCCTTTACCATTTCATTAAACGACTGCTCCTTTTCTCCTCCTGTGCCATATACTGCCTTTAAAAATTCTTTGTTCTGCGGCATTACACAGCCCTTTGCTATAGCTGGTATGGTATAAGTCTTTATAGGCATATTACTTAGCGCTGTCGCATATTTAGCTATAGACGGCTCTATCTGACTGGATAAATCCATATTAACAGCAAACTGTAGACCTCTAAGATGCTTCATTGCCGCTACTACCGCGCTATATACTCCATCTGATACACTCTGTACAATCTGGTCATTATTCATGACTGTGGCACGGCGGCCAATACGTCCTATCAACTCGCTGTTCCCATTTTCGTTTGCAACGTAGACCTCGCCAGAAGATGGATTTCCACCTTTTGCATATTTGCTGTATTGCACTTGATATCCTGCTGCCTTATAACTTTTTGCCATCATTCCACCCAAGTCTAACGATTTGTTTATCGTGACTGTTTTTTTCTTGTCATTCACAACAATACCCATTCCTACCGGTTGGAACTTAATTCCAACTTTTACCTTTTGAGATGTCATTACTTTTTTAAAATATTCCTGTATTTGTTTCTTGTCAGGAAATATCTGAGCAGCTGACATTTTATACTTGCTTTCCTGTAACGCATTTCTAACCTTCGCAGAGAAATCTTTTGTATTTACTTTCATTGAAACCTTAATATATCTTCCTGTGGTAGCGTCTTTTATTTTTCTTTCAAAAGGGGTAGTGTCGGCTTTTGCAGTTATTTTTACGCTTTTGTTATCCAGATTTTTAATACATGAATCTAAATTATCAACATCTTTCTTTCCTGTTACCTCTGCCATAATCTTTGCTGCCACTTTTTTCCCGGCAATCTTATTTAACGCATTATTGAAATCTTTTGTAGTATAATAAGTCGTCTTTGCCAGCTTCTGGTAATCCGTATAACTGATTGTTCCATTTTTTAGTGCTTTATTTAATGACTTTACAATTTTTTCCTGCGTCTTTTCCTCCACATTTAACTGTGATAAATGGTATTTGAGTAAATTTGCCTGCGAGTCTACTGATTTATTTTTTGTATTTTTAGTTATCTCCTTATTAAATTTTTTTGTTAAAGAAGATACATCTAATGTTCCTTTTTTTATTTCTTTTGTGTATTTTGCAATTATTTTTTTAGCTTTTTCAGGATCCATCCCCATCTCTACAGCTTCCCTCTGAAACTTCGCAAGTGCCTCTTTGTATTTTGCGTATTTTGCCTTTGATAATCCCAATTCTTTTGCTCTGGCTTTATCCTCTTTGTCGCGCATCTCTTTTTTAGCCTTATCTTTTGCTTTTTTATCTTTTGCTGCCCACTCATCTTCTACATCAGCTAAAGAAATAAATTCTCCTTTTGAAACCCTATTCATCCAATCTGCTGTAATTGCAGCAGAAGACGCGATAGATGTACTTCCATCATCTTTAAATATATCTCCCGTATTTTTTTCTAAAAAATCTGAACCAATCTTGCCTATTATTTCTGTCACTATCTCCACTGCCATTATTACTCCTAAAGCTTTTCCTAATTTTGAAAAAGCGGACTTCAATTTCGAACTTTTTCCTGTTTTAGTCGCAGATTCAGAAATTCCTCCTGACATCTGCTCTGCTACTGTATCGGACGCCATTTCTGCCTTAGTTTCTTTTCCAAACGCCTTCCCTATCTTCTTTGCCAGAGATTTGACTCCTGACTTAACGATTCCTTCGTATTCGTCCCCTTTGAATATCCTTGCTATCTTATTGGCAATTTTCAAGAACTTTGCTACCGTAATTGCCGCCAGAATCCCCGATACAATACCGGCAGACACCGGTTCTGCGTTAAACCATGACTTCCATGCCTTCAATGCTCCTCCTAGGGCCTTCCATATCGCCTTTGCCACCTTGCCCAGTATATCCAGCCAGTCCTGTGCAGCAAGGAACGTTCCTATACTGTACCCGACACTATCCCAATCTACCGTATCTAATGCGGTAATAATGGCGTCAACGATACCGCCAATACTTTTTGTGATAGATTTTCCTAGCTTCTCCCATCCAGTCAGTCCAGATTTATCATCGACCTTATTCATTTTCTTAAAAAATCCGTTAATCGAATCCCCTATCTTTTTGCCCAACTGATTGAAATTAAAGGTAGTGACATAGGAATACCATCCGTTGATTCCTACCTTGATTGCGTCCGCTACAGTCTTTCCCAACTTTTTGAAATCTGTATCACGGATGAAACCATTCGCTGTATCAGCAATCCCTTTTCCTATGTTGGTTGCCGCCTTTAATGCGTCCTTCCATTTGATTCCGGCTATCGCACTATTTACCGCTTTTGCCAGAGACTTTCCAAGGAGCTTAAAGTTAAACCCGGCACTCCATGTACTGGCTAACTGAAATACCGCATTGAGGCAGTTGCGGATAACCCTGCCTGCACCCTTCCAGTCTGTCTTTTTTAAGAATCCATTCATTGCATTTGCTATACCGCGCCCCAGCTTTCCCCATTTCAGCGTAGTTAGCAGTGTATTCAGAAAGAGAATAGCAGTATTTAATCCTTCTGCCATTGTTTTACCCAGTAGCTTCCAATTCAGCTTTCCGATAAAACCATTGAAAAATGTACCAATGCACTTTGCTATTTTTTTCGCGCTTCTCTTTATCTTTTTCCAAGGAATATTAGCCATAGACTTATTGATTTTATCTGCGAGCATTTTTCCTAACCATGAAAAGTCTTCTTTTTTCCATGAATCCTTTAATTTTTTGACAAGAGAATCCCAGTTGCCAGCCGTTACTCCCTGAGCTCTCACGCCTTTCTTATCACTCCCTTTGTTCTTATTGGAATCCGTTTCCTTTTTTCGAACATTCAGTTTGTCATAGGAGTTTAACTGGTGTGTTGCTTTCTTAGCCGATTTTGCCACTTTATCCAAATCATCTGCGGTCTCCCCTACTGTTCCCTCCATAGAGATAGCTTTCATTCCAGTCAGTGCCGACAAAAAACCTCCCAGCTTTGCAGTCGCTACCGACAGCCAGTTGACCAGAACCTTTATGTATGGGAGAGCTACATTCCATATCGGGGTAAATGCCGTAGCCAGATTTGCCTTGACCTGTGCCAAACTTTTAGCCAGTGACATATCTTTCAGTATCAGTTTGCTTATAGTATTACTTATAGACTCTGTTACCTTTGCAAACGCCTGAAAGAACAGCATAGTCCCCGCCATCCGCCTTAATAAGGATAACGTCTGTAAAAAACTGCCGTTCATTTTGTCGGTGGATTTTTTCCCTCTACCAGAGTGCTTTATGATTGCACGGAAGGCACTTCCTCCCGCTTTCCGCACTTTATTCAGACTTCGTACACAGCTTCCAAATCCTTTTTTTCCCGCCTCGCCGATTTTTCGAATTGCCTTTCCTACACGCTCGGCAGAGGATGGCATCTTCTCCTGTTTTTTCTTTAGTTCCTCCAGTTTAGCCTTTGAATATTCTAGTTTATCTGCCTTTTTGTGATAGGCTGCTGTATCTGCCATAGTAGAATCATCTGCTTTTAACTGTTTAAGTCTTTCCCTGTAACCATCCAACTTGCTTTCCGCAGATTCTATATCTTGAGACAACTGCTGCCACCTTTTATCCATCTCATACACTCTCTGCATATCTGCATCCGACATTCCGTCAATACGCAGAGAATCCTCATGCTTCATTGCGTCATTTATCAGCTTATCTAACTCTGCTTTCGTCTCCTTTATCTTGCCCTGAACTTTGTCTAATTCCTTTTGATTCAACCGAATTTTAGACATGTTTTTCATTTCCGTCTCTAAATTCCGGATTTCCGCTTCTGTTTTCTTTATGTCGTTCGCTAGCTTCATGCTCTTGCTTGACATCTCACGGATTCCCTCTATCACTCCCTTATTATCTATTTTTGTATCAATGATAATGCTTCCATCCGGTTTACTCATATTGTCACCCCTTAGCCTAAAATCTTGTTAATTCGTTCTATTTCCTCTAATTCCTCTTTGCTTCTCTTTTTTATGTCAACGATATCCTTATTTTCTTTGTAAAACTCTTTCTCGTATGGTTCCAGTGACTTCCCTTTTGCCTTTTTCATTCGGATTCCCGCCACCATAGACAACAGCCCTTCTCCCACCTCGTTAAAATATCCCATGAACGTCCAGAAGTGCATATAATCTACGCTTCTTACTTCCGTTCCGGATACTTTATTTACAGCAGAAAAAATCATCTGCTCGTCCTTTTGCCAGTCATATATCCGGATGTCTTTAATATCCTGTGTTCTCTGTTCGCCCATCGAAAGAAACCACATAGCCTTTTCTATCGCTTCCTCATAATCGGACGGATTCATGTCTGAAAACTCCAAATATAAAATACTTAAGGCTATCATCCACTTTTCATCTTCCTTTAAGTCCACATCATCCATCGCCACAAGAATATTTAATACATCCCGGAAGTCGCTCCGTATTGCCCACTTTTTCCCATTGACCTCTAATTCTTTGGGCAGGCTGCCAATCATCGGTGTGTCCCGCCCTGTTTCAAATGGTCGCTTGTATATTCTTTCAAATACTGATCCATTCGCCTCTGGCTGCTTGCCACTTCTTTTGTCACTGTCTGTTCGATTACAGGCATAATGGAGTCTAGAAAGTTTTCCACAAAATATTTTCCATTTCTTGTAGACAGACAGTGCGTGTTTCCAAATACTTCCTTTGATACCGGGTAATCAAATAAATAGTCAATCTCCCCTTTAATCTTTTTGTCAATATCCGTAATTACCGCTATGATGTCATCCTGTTCATCGCCTGCCTCTGATGTTGCCTGTTCTGCCTCTTTTATAGCTTTTTCAATGTTCTGTTCTGCCTCTTTTGCCCGGTTCAGAATATTATAATCATCTGGCCGGATATACACCTTTCCGATTACCTTCTTGTGTTTGTTCTGTATTATGATTTCCTCTCTTAAATCATCTAACTGGATTACCTGTGCCATACTTTTATACCTCCTATGCTTTTATGGCGGCGTTTTCCCGTCTACGCCGCCATGTTTGTCCTTGATAGCTCGATTTGATACCTTATTCGCCTGAGCCGCCTACACTGCTGCCCAACTCTGTAAATGTCTTAGTTTCAATATCAAACGTTCCTTCTGTCCTGTTTCCGTTGTAGTGAACCTCGAACGGAATCTGTATGCCGGAGTTATCGCCACCTAAACTCTGCGGGATAATGATAGCATCCTCTCGAAATGCGTTTTCTACTGTTCCATCCGCTTTCAGCAGTACATCAACTACCGTTGTTTCCAAGTCAGAGCCGGTTGCCCTTTTGTTGACGATCTCATCCAGTTTTTCAAATAAAGCAGAACCTTCCCTTGCATAGTAGGTATCCACACTGCTTGATACGTCATATCCTTTTACATTTGTCGAGTTCTCGCCCAAAATGTTCTTGATTGTCTCGCTGTCCGGGTTCATCTCGATTTGATATTCTTCCAAATCTTTCCCCAGACGCTCATATTTTTTTGTTGCACCTCCGAAACTGGCGTCTATAAAATGCGCCAGATACTTCCTTTCTTTCTTCTTTCCTTCTGACATGCCTTTATTCCTCCTTTTCATATACCATGCTGCCGGTTCTGGCATATACCACATATCCGGCTTCATTCATTTCTGTTACATATGTTGTTGAATTTACAGTTACTTCCTTAATCTCTCTTTTATCTGTGAGGTTAGGGAACTCTGCTGCCTCCAGCCAGTCACAAATACCATCTAGTACCCTCTGGCTTTCCATCATCTGACCATTTGTAGTTGCCTTTGCTTTATAAGAAATCTGAAAAGGCATTTGGGCTTTAAATCCACCGTCAATATATTTTTCCATGTACTTTGCTCCCGGCAGCGTAATAAGCCCGATACTTTCCGTTTCTGCTACAGTCTGATACTTGACTGGTATTCCGTTCGGTATCACATTACAGGAGGCCAGCAGTTCAAACAGTGCTTTTGTAATTACTTTGTATTCCTTGTTAGTTACTTTTTCCGATGGCATCTATTTCCTCCTTATTTCCTTTCTGACTGCTTGTATCCATCTATTTCCATTTACTTCTTTTGCCTTTTCAAACCAATGAGAGGTCCTTTCATTTGCATAGGTAAGTGGTTTTTGTGTGACAACCTTCTTTTCCCCTAACTTAGCATAGGCACTGCGGCTGCTTTCGCCAACCATTACTTTTCCCTCATAGAGGAATCGTCCCTGTGGATTTGCGCCGGCGCAAACGGTACCAGAACCTGCCATACTGGCTGACTCAATCTCCGTTCTCTGTATAAAGCTTCCTGTCTGCATTGGCATATAAGGTACCATATCCTGCATAACTATAGTATCCAAATCAAACTGTGCCCTTTCCAGATTCCTTCTGTAGCGTCTCATATTTACCTTTATTTTTACACTTCCTACCTGATATGCCACATCCGTGATTTTCTCTTGCATTACCTACCACCTACTTTCCACTTTGGCAGGCATTTGCCGGTCAGGTCACCAATGGTTGTTATGCGGAACACTCTGTTTTCTCCATATTCTTTGCTTATCTTCTGAAACAAATCCGGCTGGGAAGTATCTATGTTCGATAAATCTCCCTTAACAAAAAAATCGTCCTCTTTTAATGTCCAATATTCCGCACGTTCATCCTCCGGTAGTCGTTCATACTCTGTAGCTTCGATATACTCCTTGTCCGGGGCTTCTGCTGGAATAATAAGATTGCACTTATCTGCGGATTCAATTCCGGTGGCCCGGATGTTCTGCTGCTGGTCTATCTCCATTCCAACATGATGAATGACTGTCATCTGCCAGTTCTCATCCTCATACAGTCCATCTTTTACCCTGTTGAATATGGATACGGTGTCTCTATGCAACCGAATCAATGAATCTGCCATATTATCACACTCCCGCATATAAAAGCCCGGTACCCTGCAAATACTCTGCCACCGTGTCCCGGTAAAGCCTGTCCTCTGCCGCCTTATCCTGCAATACATCCTGATAAATCGTTTTTTGTACTTCATAACTGATTGACTCGCCGCCGGAGGACATGGATTTGATATTTTTATCTGAGGTCGTATTCTCCGCTTTCTTTCGTTCGGACTCTACCATGTACATACATTCAGCTAACGCACACAGGCTGTCCGGTATCTGCTGGCACTCTCCGGTGTCAGTAGTACACTCCGCTTTACCAAAGGTCAGATAGTTCAGCTTTGTTTCCGCCCTTTTTATCCATTTCTGGAAACTGTCCTCTGGTATTACCTCGCCATAAAATGACTCATGATAGTATTCATAGGTTATTCTCATACCATATCCTCCTCGTGGCTGTCAGTTACTAATTATCCGTTTGATTCCTGTGTTCCTGACGGTTCTGTCGTAGAAGCTGACGGCTTTTCATCAAACTCTGCAAGGACTACTTTGGAATCGTTCGTCAATGCTACGACATAATGCTCATCCGCATTGATTTTCGAATACTTATGGTCCATATCACGCCCGGTTTCTACCGTTACATCTCGTTTCTTCATGATTGTAAGAGCCGGAGTCGCCACCTCTGTTTCCTCATTCGCTGTCGTTATCTTTACGATAGGACAGATGAATTTTCCTTTTTTCAATGGTACCTTCTTACTCGGAACTACCTGACAACCGGATATTTTACCAATCACTCCGGTCATTATGACGCCATCGCCGAGTGGATATCTGTCTCTGTCTTTGAAATCATTATCCATCCTTAGCTGTGTTATCTGCTTTGGATGAACAAAGATTACCTTATCAGAATAATCTTCCTCCTCGAACAAATCTTCTGCTCCTACGACACCGTCATAACATATAACACCGGCATTTGTTTTCTTTTTCGTTGCCGTCTGTAACGCATCCATACAGTCATTGTCAATTTTGGATGCAATCGACTTCACTAACTGCCTTGCTGCTTCATCCTCCGGATTACCATAACCAGAAAGAATCGCTTCATCTGTTATATTTACTCCTTTTCCGGCCTTTTTGATTTTTGCCTGTGAACTCTGCGACTCAAGCTTTGCTGTCGGAATCTCTCCGCCTTCCGCTACATCTTCCGCATCCCCGATATACTTCCAGCATGGAATTGTAATCGTGTCGCCCGGCTGTCCCGCCAGAGTATCATCAATACTTGCAAACGGTGCTACCTTGATTGCCTTATCCAGTCTTGCCGATATCATGTCCGCCATGACCTCAGGATCAATCATGTTTTCCATTGTAGTTGTTACTGCTGCCATAATTTGTTATTCTCCTTCCTTTAACTGCTTGTACTGCTCCGGGTTGTCCTGCTTTAATTTTACAATCTCTTTATATGACATTCTTCTTAGGTTCTGTTTGTTTTCCGTTCTTTTGGAATCATCCCCTAAAGGCTTTGTCAATGTCACTTCCGGAGTCGTTGGTTTCTTCTCCTCCTTAACAAAAGCATTACTGTCGGATTCTTTGTAGGAAGCTAGAAAATCTGTTAAACCATACACCTTCCCATCTTTCATGGAAAGTTCTGCCGCCTTTAAGTCGGCTATGTATGCCTTTTTTGCACTTTCACTTGTAAACTGAAGACCGGAAATATGTTCCTGAATAGCATCGTTATAATCCCTGTCATGTATCTGCCGCTGATACTCCTCGGTATCATTCTTATACTTGTCTTTCCATTCCTCCAGTTCTTTTGACATTGATTCATAATCTTTGCCCTCAAAGCCTTTCAGTGTTTCCTCTGCGGTTTCCGCCCTTTTTGTCAGGGCTGCATTATCTTCTTTTAACCGCTGGTTTTCACTTTCTGTCTTTTTGAACTTATTGACATCTTTCCCATTCAGTTCGAATACCTTTTGAATCTGTTCCTTGCTTAACCCGATTGCTTCTAATTCTTCTGTTTTCATGTTTTCTCTCCTTTACTCATTAAGATTTTTTAGGTGGTCTCTGCCACCGAGCATTTGTCATTTTAGGTCTGCCGACCGAATATATAAAAACAAAAAGGCACTAACCGAAAGATATTTCTATCTATCAGTTAGTGCCAATTCACTCTTATCTGATACCTATTTACCAGACGCGACTATATTCTTTTTTACTTCATAAACGATTAACGTGCCATCCAGCTTTCTTCTTACTTCCGCATTGTTTCCACGACTTGTAATATCTCGAATAGCTTTTATAATTTCCTTATCTGTCAAGCAACCAACTCCCATATTATTTTCATCGGCTGCCCCTTTTGACTATTAGTATACTACCTTTACAATAAAAACGCAATCTTTTATTTTCTGAAAATTTATTGCTAACCAGATAATTATTTGGCAGGCGTAGCACTCTCCTGCATCACTCGGGTTTCCCCTGTCTATACCATCGGCGTGTGGTCGCTACGAAATTTACCACCTCAAATAATTATCTGGATAAAGCCTTAGTAGTCTATGCTTATTATATACAACCTATTCTCTTTTGTAAAGTGGTTTATTGTTCCTAAGTCTCTGTTGAAAACGTTTGCCACTTTCCCCCACTGCTGTAATAATCGAATTTTTGAAATCAGGATTATCTGTTGATACTACCAGTCGCAGGACCAAATTGATATATTTATCGTCTTTTGCAAATTCTTTACATACTAAAGCGGTATTTTCCTTGTCTTTAAATATGTAATCCGGATTTTTAATAATATTTGTGAACTCATCGCCATATAATTCATAAAACTCTTTTCCTCTCCTGTCTATAATATGCTGAATACGTTCCGGCGTAATAATAACTTCATCTGTTACTATATCTTCAGTGATACATTTATATAGTGATTTATCTATCCTTCCAAGATATCTTATTTCTTTAGTTTCATCTAAGTTCTTTAAGACATCTCCCTCAAGCGTTTTATTTTCAATATCCCTCGCTGCGACTTTAACCCGGTAATCTAATGGTTTCATGTCGTTTTCGTCCATGAACTCACGATATGCCTTGTTTTGTTTCTGTAGCCGTTCCTTTGCCTGCTTTAGTTCCTGCCCTATCTTTTCTTTCTCGTCCCCTTCTGCATTATCATAAGCCGTCTGTAGTGCTGCCTTCTTTATCTTTGCGTTCCGGATGGCACGTTCCATGCGCCTTGCTTTCTGCTCATCTTCGTACTTTTTTCTGTTTTCATCTGTATCAATAAGCAAATTACCCTTTTTATCTATGTATGGATTTTTGGATATTCCCGGTATAAATATAGTTATATTGTGGCGGCAGTTATAGCCACATAGCCCCAGAGGGTTGCTTGGATAACCTGTAGCGTCCTCCAGTTTTTCATATCCGTCTGTTTTCCCGGATATGGAATATACTCTGCCCTGCCATCCGGCATGATCCGCCACTTTATCCAATGGATTGACTCTGGCGCCCAGATGAGCAGACACTAGTATTAAGTCATAATCCATTTCTCCAGCTCGTTCTATTGTTATTTCTGCACTGGTCTGACAAAGCCCTGTTCTCAATGCCCGGAGCGTTGCCGTTTCAATCGTATCATGACGGCCGCTTTCATACTCTACCGTTCCGCCTTCTTTGACTATCTTCTTAATTCCGTCAAGATATGCCTGTGACAATGATTTCGCACCGGTCTGTATGGCAAATAGTGACTGGCTGCACGTTTCGATAAAAGTCTTTTGAGCTTCTAACGCTGTACTCCTTGTTATATTCTGCATTTCCCCATTTGTTGCTTTATAGTTTCTATTGATGATTCTCTTTACCGCCGGACTCATACTGTTATCTGGGGGAAGACCGACCTTTTCATATATTTTCTGTTCATACTTATCTGCCTTCCCTCCGGCATCACGGAACGCCTCCCTGACTATCCTGTCAGATTCCCCACTGCAATTCTTTATTATCTGTATTATATCCTGATATACTATCCCGGCAGCCATTAACGTATCTGCCAATATTTTATTTGCCGGTGTTATCTCAAATTTTTCTCCGCGCTTCATCCTTGCGATAAAACGTTCTGTCATGAGCGATACGATATCCTCTCTCAACTGTGATATCAAGTATTCACTGGCTTCTGTGATTTTCTGTAGATATTCCGGTGTCAGCATTTCCTATCATTCCTCTATTCTTCATATATGTCTCGCGGCTGCTGCCTATCTTCTTTTGCCTTCTGTATCTCGTTTTTTGCATCTTCCTGACTAAATCCTTCAAATCTGGTTAAATAGGTTTCCCATGAAATCACACCGATGCTGGCAAGATTATAAGCCCTTGTCCTATCCTCCTCGAAGCTGTTTACCAAATCATCAAAGTAAAATATATCATCATCCTCTGAAGATTCATCCAGAACATTAACGTACCCTTTCGGCGTATTTCCATAAATGTCGCAGTAAGCATCAATGGCATAACACAAATTTTTTATTGCCGTCTTTAGGCAGCTACGAATATCCGTTATCGTCTGTATGGTTTCCTGACAGTCTGCATTGATTTCTGTTGCTGTAACCATTCCCGTTTTTTCATCCAGTACGAACTGCCCTTGTGAAAATTCACACTTTGTACTGATTATTGCTAATATGGAATTGATGTCCTGAATCCTCTGCTCTGTCAACAAGGTTGCCACATGCTCATGTATAGAGCTCCTTTCATCTACACCAAAATCCAGCCCTTTAACAAATCGTGGGAGATTCAGCTTACGGTTAGCCGGGCGGTTATCAACCATATTTGCCTCAGACACGAATGTAATGTGCTTACTGTCCTCGACCTCCTGTCCTTTCCTGCTCCATGCTATATCCAAGTCCCTTAATTCTTCTAAGACATTGGAAAATACGCTGACGCCCTCCGGACTTGATACATCTATCGTGTTACTAAAGGGCATTTTCAAATAGGCAAACAGAGGTCTTTCTACATGCAGATAGCTTTCTTTTTGCAAATCTGCCCATTCCTCTACTTCTGTGAGCGGGATTTCTTTTCCCAGCGATGTATCACTGCTGCTGACATATGCCCTCTGTGATATTATGTAGGTAGTATCGTACTGCTGCCCGGAACTGTCTCTGCATGGTATATTTTCAAACCGGTGGTATTCCAGTCTGGTATAATATTTCTTATTCTTCTGTAACGTGCTTGGAAATATTGCCCCTAGTATATTTCCGTTGCTGTCCTTATCCGTGATGAGAAAATTGGTTACATAGTCTATGGCATTTGATTTTTCAAAATTACCGTTTGGCTTCAGCATGATTCCACCATTATAACAGGCAACCTCCATGTTTGTTCGCAGGGATTCTTTTATCATTGCCCCGATTACTTTGTTGATGTACTCCGCACGTTCGCTTCCCTCAATGCTCACATTTAACTCTAAAATTACCTTCTTTGCTACCCAGCTGGATATAAATTTGCAAAATTGATAGTTTTGATATTATCCGCCCTATCCAGCCATGCAGGATGTCCGGATACAATCGAGTTCCACTTTACTTTTTCTGCTTCCATCCTGTCATTTGAAATTTCTGTTACTTTGAACTGTTTTTCAATGTCCTTTTTTAATAAATTCATAAAAAAGCTCCTTATCTTATTAAATAATCCCATATTTTCAACTCCTAAGCCTGTGAAAATCTACGCTGCCAGATGTCTGACAATGCGTACCGTGTTGCATCTATTAAATGGTTATTCTCATCTGGATAACCACTAATTACTTCTCCATCCCTGTCCCTCTCATACTCATATTCTGTGAATTCTTTATAAGCATTTGGTGTTCGCCTCTTATCAATTACTATCTTTCTTCCCTGCAACCACTTCATGGAATACTCTACGCTCCCCGGTCCTTTTCGCACTGCTTTTGCGTTCCATATTCCTAAATCCTTATAATCTTCTACTGATTTTTTCTCGGAACTGTCGCAATATATATACGACTCTACATCATCCACATAATTATTCTCTATGATCCACTTTGCAGTAAATGAATTTCGTTTCTTTTTGACATATAATTCATCTATCAAATATATTGTCTCATGTGCTGAATCATAGTGAAGGCGAATGAATCCATATGGATCGGGGAAGAATCCCCAGTCAACCCCCTCCCGAATCCTGTCAAATTCTTTTATTTCTTCATCACTTATTTCCCTGAGCTCTAAGAAATCAAATATTGCACCGCCTTCTCCGTTTGGCACTCCCTCATATTCATGTTCGTATGCTTCCGGATTGATTTCTTTTAAAAATTCAGCCTCATTGATAAAATTCTCTCCCAGCCACAGCAGAGGAGCGTCTCTATATGTGCTGTGATGTACAACCAAATTCTGTTTTGGGAGAAGAACATATTTGTTTAACCAGTTACTTTTTGTCTTTGGCGGGTTGTATGTTTTTATGTTATACGATAGTTCCCCACCGCGGAGAACTGACTGTTCAATCTTCCTGCACTCCGCAGCCCCGGACATCTGGTCCGCTTCCTCGAACCATAATACAGTGATATAACCAAATTCAGGCGTTATTGACTTTATTTTGTCTGGATCATCTGCCCCTCTAAAATATATTTTCTGTCCTGTCTCTATCCTTGTTATCTCTAAGGGGCTTTTCGTTGCTCGCCATTCTTTTTCTAGTCCCAGCTTTGTAATTGCCCACTTTATTTTGGCATAGACGGAATCCTTTAATGTATTTGAAACTTTTCGTATTATGCAGGCATGAGTATCTGGGTTGTTCATTAGTATTTCTATTACTTTGCCTGCCACAAACGAAGACTTCAAAGAACCTCGCCCGCCCTTAAACACATATTCGTTTCCGCTTACGATTTCACGGTTTATATCCACAAATGCCTTTCCTATAAAGTTGGCCGGAAGTAAAAACTGCCTGTGCTCCCTCTCCTCATCACCCTGCCACTGTTCCCATTTTTCCACTGCGTTTAAATTGCCGGCTGCTGCCTGCTTAAATACATTTACTGTAATCAGCGTATCATTGGTGAGTGAATCTTCAGGCAGTCCCATTCTTATCATTGCGTTTGCCTTCCTTTTGTCTTGAACTGGAAGCTCAGATATCATTTTTACGGTCTCACGCCTTGTTTTTTTTGCCCGTCTGGCAGCTCCGGAAGCAATACCCGCTTTTTTTGCAATTTCTCTCCGTTCACTCTCTGTTCGTTTGTTGAATGGTATTAAATTTTCTTCTTTCTTTTTTGCCACTTCCTCACTTCCTCTGTTTTTCCATAAAAATAAACAAAAAGAGCCAGACAAACATGATTTTCATGCCTGTCTGACTCCTATTAGCCCTTACCAGATGCCGATTCATCTGGCGCACAATATTATTTTCATATATTATACATCAATAAAGTGATTTTTGCACGCTTTTTTTATCCTCTAAATATTCTTCTGAAATCTTAATCATTTCTTCACAAAAAATAATTCCTTCTACTTTCATTTTTTTGTATATAATGACTATTACAGCAACAATGATTATAGCCAAAATAGACCAAAGCCCTATAGAAATAATAGTTTCAAGACTAGCTTTTTCAAACAATGTAACAACCTCATTAACAAATTCTTTTGACACTTCATTTATGTCATTGATATTTTTAATATCGACTTTTATTTTATCTTGTATCCCATTACATGCAACTGTAATCATTGAATTAAGTGTTGTTATCAATAATGTCAATAAACAGACAAAAAGACTTATACATATAGAAAGAAATATACTCAAAAAATTACTTTTATTTTTATATGTAAGTCTTTTTAACTTGATTTTATACCTGCACATATTTTCAATTATTGTTTGTTTCCCACTATTTTCAAAAACATGAATTACATCTGCTTTCCATTCATTGCATTGAAACCCATTTTTCCAAAAAAAGCACTTCTTCAAATACTTAACGAACTCTCTCATGTATTGTCCCCCTATATTGAATTATGTAAAACCTCCAGTTTGTATTCTAACATTTTTAACTAAAATTCCTATTTGTTTATTATATCAATCTTCTAAATGCTTGTCAAAAAAAACAGTGCCCCCGCACTGTCAAAAATATGTATCAAGGCTCTATTCTTTTTTTATACTTTTACGCCAATTTTACGCCACTAATCCATAAAGATATAAGAACTTATAAGAACTTACGTGAAGCTTTTACCGCCAAAAAAAGCTCCGCAATGTACGATTTTTCGCCGTTTTCAACGTATTTGCGTTATTTTATACTTGTGACAACATTTGATAGACTTTATAATTACTTCCATTAATATTTTCGCAGCGGATTTTGGTGCATATTTTCCGGGAAGTCCCAGACATAATTTTGCATTGATTGCATTTTTCTGACAAAATTCAAAGTCCGTCCCTCCCGGTCTGGACGCTATATCAATGATTACGACATCTTTTTTTACCCTTTGAAGCAATTCGTGTGTCAAAACGGGAGCAGGCACTGTATTAAATACAAAATCGCAGTCAGGAATAATAGAACCCGCCCTCTCAAAACCAACCGTCTGACAGCCGTAGGCGCGCGCGCGGGAACGCTTCTCGCTTTTCCTATCTAGCACTGTCACATGGGCTTTCAAAGAAACCAGTTTCTCTGCCAGCACCTCACCGCATCTTCCATATCCGATAACTAAGCTGTGACTGTCGTGAATACTGACGCACCCTTCCTGTAATGCCTCCGCAATCGCCCCTTCCGCTGTCGCAATTGCATTTCGGCTGGCAACTCCCTCTACCTTCATATAATCAATAAAATGAATCCCTCTCTTATCACATTCCTCCACCTGTTCCTCTGGAAAATTGCATCCGTATATAATCTGCCCTTTCTGTAATTTAGAAACATTCTCCTTCAGATATTTAGCGGTCTGTGGTATCGGCAGAAGCACCGCATCATGGTAGCCCGGCTGATACTCCTCCGCCGTCATAACCTCATGCCCGTTCCTGCGCAAAAGCTCTGCCAGATAGAGCTGTCTCGCCTCTGAGCCTAAAACAAGAAAATGATACCGATTCATAAAAGCCTCCATTCTGAACCTATTTCCCCTATAATATATACTTATGCAGCTTTATGAAATTTGTTCCTCATAACAGCACGAACTACTCAGACTCTATTAACTTATTCAACAGTACCTCTCCACAAACTCCGCTGGTGTCAAAATATCTGGCTTTTCAACATCTACATCACTAAAATCACTATCTCCAGTTACAAGAATATCCACATCTTCCAGTATTGCTGTATAAAGAATCGGATAATCTTTCACATCTCTAATCTTAAATAATGATTCATCCAGTATGTCCGGTGTATATATATACTCATAATTCATCTTAGCAAGTAATGTATCGACAATTCCAACCTTGTTAGAAAATTTTCTTCTTACAACATCCTTTAATTCTTCTACAATATACGAAGAAAGTACTAACTGATGTTCCCTAAAAATACATTCCATCATCTGATTCATTTTCTTACTAGAAAACACCAATAATGAAATTAACACATTGGTATCAACCATTATCCTCAATTATTTCACCGTTCTTTCCTTCCTCAACTCCTTAACCATTGCCACAACATCTTCTTCTGTCTTCAACCCAATCCTCTCCGCCTCTCCTGCAAATGCAGCCTGCGCCTCTCTCAGTGCTTCCATAGATGAATTTGCCAAATATATCCGTCCCGCTTCCTCCAAAAAAAGCACTTTACTCCCCTCTTTGATTCCTAATTTTTTTCTAATTTCTATTGGTATTGTAATCTGTCCTTTTGATGTAACTTTCGCAAGTTCCATGCAATAACCTCCCTTCAATATATTCCTTACTTTCCTTACTTCTATTATATTCATTTTCATTTGTATTATCAACTGTCTTTTTTATAAATAATCTCACTAATATCAAGCTCCACCGGACAATGGTCAGAACCCATAATCTCAGTATGAATGTCCGCTCCCGTCATCTTATCTTTTAAATTCTCTGACACAAGAAAGTAATCAATTCGCCATCCGGCATTTTTTTCCCTTGCCTTAAACCGGTATGACCACCAGCTGTAAACACCCTCCCTGTCAGGGAAAAAGGAACGGAAACTGTCTACAAAACCACTTTCCAATAGTTCTGTCATCTTTCCCCTCTCCTCATCTGTAAAGCCTGCATTTTTCCGGTTTGTTTTAGGATTTTTCAAATCTATTTCCTGATGTGCTACATTCATGTCGCCACATACGATAACTCCCTTTTTTTCTGCCAGTTTATTCAGATAAGAGCGAAAGTCATCCTCCCACTCCATTCGGTATGAAAGCCTTTTTAACTCATTTTGTGAGTTTGGCGTATAGACCGTAACGAAATAAAAATCCGGATATTCCAGTGTAATAACCCGTCCCTCCCGGTCATGCTCCTCTATACCCATTCCATACGATACAGATAACGGTTCCTCTTTAGTAAAAACAGCGGTACCGGAATATCCTTTTTTCTCCGCATAATTCCAATACTGGTAATAGCCCGGCAAATCAAGTGCAATCTGTCCCTCCTGCAGTTTTGTCTCCTGTACGCAGAAAATATCTGCTTCCACAGCATTAAAAAACTCCATGAAATTTTTACTCACGCAGGCGCGAAGCCCATTTACATTCCAAGATATCAGTTTCATAATTCTTTTCTCCCTTCATCGTGCCCATAAGTTTACTATCTCCTGCAAAAAAAGTCAATAACTCGGATTCTCTTAAAAAGTATGATGGGAGTCTGTCAAAAAGATTGTCAACTTAATCTAAACATGATATACTATATACAATTGAACGATTATCACGATAGTGTCAAATGAAATATGAAA